>NZ_JAHXBG010000009.1:0-300000 GCF_020103725.1 Hyalangium gracile
CCGCAAGGCGGGCGTCCTCTCCCGCCACTTCTGGCTCCGTTCCTTGTTGTAAAGAAACTTTTGCCTACCTACTTAGGTACGCGGCGCAGCTCGACTCGTGTGGGCCTTACTCCCTTCAGGCCATCCACCAGTGAGGCAGCCCGGAGTAGGGGCGCGAGGAAGGGCGAGCGGGCAGCCCTGCTGGAGGTGCTCGACGCACGAGGCCTGGTGGTGGATGTCACCTCTCACCAGCCAGACAGGACTCGTGCGCCTCGAAGCCTCGCGATGTCCTGAGCCTCAGGTGAGGGCGGCCGTCGCGTTCTCCGCGCCATAGAAGCGCCGGGCCTGGCGGATCATGACCGCGTCGGGCATCCACGAGAGCGCCACATTCCTCACGGCCGCGCGCACCCGGCTGCGCCCGAGGATGAATCCCCGCATCTTCCCCCCGCTCTCCTGATAGCGGGCGTTGAGGGGCTGGATGGCCGCCTCGTAGCTCGCCAGTGCACGGGGCACGTCCGAGCGGTGCTCCGCGATCGCCCTGGCGAGCAGATCGGCCCCCTGGAGTGCCAGCGCGCTTCCCATCCCCGAGGCTGACGGGACCTCAAGCCCTACGAGGTGCCATTCTCTACTGCTGTGGCTTCCCGGTGGGTGGACAGGCCGCGCAGCCCCCAAGCTGACCTGTCCGTAACGGGTGGCGATGTCTGTTAGAGTGGATTGCTCCTCATCCTTCCCCTGGAGACCCCATGGCCCGCGGCGCCGCCATCCTCCCCCTCCTCGCGCTGCTCTCCCTCAGCTGCGCGCCGGACGCCTCCACCGCGGTCATCATTCAAAGCCGCACCGAGGGGTTGAATCTGGGCGGCAAGGCGATCGCCGAGGCCCGGGTGGGGATTGTGAGAGCAGAGGGGGTTTCCGCCTTCTTTACCAGCGGCGTCCTCTCCTCCTCCACCATCACCGTACACACCTCTGGGCGCCTCTGGGTGGCCCGGGGTGAGGTCCAGGTGACCTTCACGAACCGTGACGGGATCATTCAGACGGTACGCGCCACGCCTGGCACCCCCGGAGAATGGAAGGCGGACATCCGCACCATGAAAACCCGGGACGGCACCGGCTTCTCCCTGCTGTTCCAGCCCCTGGGAGGCACGCCGCCGCAGGCGGATGGGGTGCTGCTGGAGGTGTCCTATGAGGCGGGATGACCGTGCAGCGTGGGGTTGCTCAGCGAGGTGATCGGTTCTTCTCGATGTACAGCTCCCCGTGCCGCGAGATGGCGCCCGGGTACAGCGACCAGGCCAGGTACCCTGGCATCAGGTACCTGCGCGTGCGCTTCTGGCCCGTGAGGGTGAGCACATCGTGCTTCACGCTCCACTCGCCCTCGTCGTCTTCCGTGCCGAACAGCATCGCACCCACCTGCCCGGAGGCGCCGGCGTACTGGTAGACGAACGAGTAATCCTCGCTGAGCACGTGCGGCCCAATCGAATCCGGATCCGGCGGGTTGTTCTGATTGGAGGCGGCGGGAATCGAACCCGCCGCCTGGAGGACTGCTCCCCGCTCCGTACCCCTCCCTGGCGCTACAAGCGTCGGAACTCGAAGTCGTCGAAGTCCGCGCTGACCGTGGCCGCGTTGTAGCTGTGCAGCCAGATGCGCGCCGTCACCGCATTGGACGTCGCGGTCGCGTCCAACTGGAAGGACGTCCAGGACGTCGCGCTGTTCGGCACGGTGCGGTTCCGCGTGGCGGCCGTCACCTCCAGCCCCTGCGCATCGTAGAACTTCAGGTAGACGCCCATGCCGCTGCTCCCAGCGAAGATGCGGCTCCAGAACTGCGTCCGGTACGTCTTCCCGGGCTGGACGAAGAACGGTGCGCTCAATGCCGAGGAGCCTCCGGAGCCTGCGACACTCGACACCCGCAGCCCCTGGTTTCCCGTGCGCGCGGCGGCGGCCACGACCTGGCTCATGCCCTGATCGTTCGTCATGTCCCAGGCGCCGAGGTTGGACTCGAAGCCCGGGCTGGCCATCGGGAAGACAGGGTTGCGCTGCCACTCGAAGATGGAGGGCACGGCGGGCTGGGGCCGAGGCGGCACCTCCGCCAGGGCGAAGTCATCGAGGTCCGCGGTGACCACGGCGTTCTCTTCCGAGCGGATCCACACCTGCACGAAGGCAGTGCCTGCGGGGGCCTCCGCCCGGTGGGTGTACTCGCGCCACTCAGCTACGTCCGGCAGGCGCCTGCCCGTGACGACGAGCTCCTGGTGAGCGCTGTCGAGGAACCGCAGCTGGACGGAGATGCCGGCGCCAGACACCTGGCGGCTCCAGAAGCGAACCTGGTAGGTCCACCCGGCCTGGGCGGCGAGCTCGCCGGAGCTCAGCGAGGACCGCAGGGGACCGTTGCCATCGTTCACCCGCAGGCCCAGGTTGCCGCTGTACGCCGCGCTCGCCAGGGCCTGGCTCATCCCACCGTCGGCCGCCGTCCAGGCGCTCAGCCCGCTCTCGAACCCGGCGTTGGTCAGCTCGTCGGTGAGCTCTCCGAGCGTGAAGTCGTCGAAGTCGGCGGTGAGGAGACCATTCGAGTAGGAGTGCAGCCAGATCCGGGCGGAGGTGGCGTTGGGCGGCGCGGTCTCTCGGATGAAGACGGGCCGCCAGGTCCCCCCCGCGGGGAGGTTGTAGCTCTGCCGAGCCACCTCCTGGCCCGCGCCGTTGTAGAACAGCCAGTAGACGCCCATCCCGCTGTTGCCGCCACTGACGATGCGCTGCCAGTAGCGAAGGCCGTAGACGTGGCCGGCCTGGACGCTGAAGGGAGCGGAGTGGACCGAGGAGCCCTGGGTGCTGCTCGCATCGGTGACGCGCAGCCCCTGAGTCCCCTGGTGGGCAGCGTCGGGTGACACCTGGCTCATCGTCTCGCCCGTGGTCAGCGTCCAGCCCGTCCAGCCACTCTCGAAGCCAGGGTTGGTGAAGGGGACCGCCGTCAGCACGTCCAGCGCGGTGTTGCCCTGCGCCAGCGCGGGAGCCACCTCGCCGCTGTGGCTCTCCGTGGCCGTCCCGTACTGCGCATTGAGGGTGAGCTTCACCCCGGTGCAGTCGTTGGTCTCCAGGCGGGCTCCCTCGCCGGCCTCCTTCAGGGCCAGGACGTTGCCGGTGATGACGTGATCGCTGCTGTGGTTCTTGGCGAGCAAGCCGGGGCCGGAGTCCGCCTGGATGCGGTTGTGCGCGAAGATCCAGCCGCGGTTCTGGCCTCCCAGCCAGGCCCCGAGCAGGGGCGACGTCACGTCGTTGTTGTAGACGACGTTGCGCGGGCCATTGGGCCCATGGTTCTTGTCCTCCGGCGGCGAGGACCACATGCCATAGCCATAGCCACCGTTGCCGCGGTTGGACTCCTGGACGTTCTGCTCGAAGAGGTTCTCGTTCGTCCACCCGGCATGCCACTGCGCGTCGCTGTCCACGAACGTGCCGCGCCGCACCACGTTGCCAGCCGAGGACCACTGGAGCAGCGGCGCGTGCCGCATCCCACGGGCGGTGACCTGATCCATCAGGCAGTCGTAGGCATACTCGAAGCCGACGTAGGCGGTGCCGCCCTCCCCCTTGTACCAGGCATCGTCGAGCACGCTGTCGCGCACCTCGCAGAACTTGGCGGGACTGAAGTAGAGCGGGAACCGCCCCGCCTTCTTGACCTCCACGTCCCGGGCCCAGCTCCCCCACGACCAGGAGAAGATGATGCCGCTGGTCCAGACGTCATTCGTCTGCTCCAGCGAGAGCGACTCCACGCCATTGCCCATCAGCGGGGTGAACTCCTGGACGTAGCTGCCGTCCACCGTGGGGAAGTCGATGCGCAGGGGCTGGTTGAGCGTCAGCGTGCCGCCGCTGACGCCGGTGATGCGCGCCTGGTAGCGGCGGAAGTTCGTGCTCGTCGTGCACTTGTTGCCCACCTCGTCGTTCCAGCGGGTCGTGGCGGGAGCGAAGATCTCCACCGCGTCGTTCACCGCCAGGGTGTGGCCGGTGCCCACCGTCACCGTCGTCTGTCCACGCAGCGCATCCTGGGTCAGCAGGAACGTGCCCCCCCACGCGGCCTGGCCCCAGGAAGTTGATGGCCCCGAGGTAGCCCTGGCTCGGGCTGGGGATGGCGTTGGCGTCGTTGACGTTGTTCAGCGTGACGGTGAGCGGCAGGGTGATGACGCCGCTGGGGTACTCCGCCTCCGCCACGAGCTGCTTGTTGGTGCCGTAGCCCGCCTGGGCCGCCAGCGCGCTGCCCGTGGCGCGCACCGAGAACGTCGCTCCCCAGGTGTCATTCGCGCGCTTCTTCTCGGTCACGACCACTCCCCCCGCCTTGAGGGTGAGGCGCTGGAGGTTGGCGGGATCGGCGTGGACCTCCAGCCAGTTGTTCTTTGCGAGCGTGTTGCCGCTGACGCCCGGCGGGAAGAAGAAGGCGACGTTCTGGGTCGGCGCGGCGAACCGGAAGAGAAGCTTCGTCAAGGCCCGCCCCGCGCCGCGCAGCACCACGTTCGAGCGCTTGATGAAGATGGGCCGATCGAGGTGGAACGTGCCGGCGGGAATGGAGACGGCTCCGCCTCCCGCCTGCCCACAAGCCTCCGCGGCCGCTTCCAGCGCCGCGGCGTCATCCTGGTTGTCGTTGGCCACGGCCCCATGGCTCGTCACCGAGCCACAAGAGGTCAGCTGCGTCGGGATGCCGTTGGGCACCCCCGCCCAGGTCCAGTCCGGATAGATGATTCCATCAGGCCCCATCACGTCGGCGGCATTCCAGGTCTGCGCGAGCAGGTGCATGCGCGGGGTGAGGACCAGCGCTACGGCCAGCAAGGGCATCAGGACGTGGCATGTACGACGAGTCGTCGGAGTGACAAGAGGATCCATGGCGCTCGAGGAAGAAGGACGAGGAAGGTGCGGCACGCGTATGACAGGACGAGGGCCCGGACAGTCGCAGCGCACCGCCACTTTTCTCCGAACCGGCGTGGTAAAGGTCCGGAACCACTGCCGTGCCAGGAGGGTCACATGACGTCCATCCGCGCCGTTGTCCTCAGCACCCTGCTCTGCGTGGGAGTCGCCACCTCGGCTGCCGCCAAGGACAAGAAACCCACCGGGAGCGCCAGGTCCTCCGCGGCCAGCAAGTCCGCGGACAAGGGGCCTCGCTGGGTGGAGGTGTCCGATCCCAGCGGCTACACCCTCAAGGTGCCCCAGGAGTTCACCGAGAAGCGCGAGGAGTGGAGCACGTCCTACCGGGCCGTCCTGCCTCCGGACTCCGCGCAGCTCAAAGCCGTCGTCAGCGTGGAGACGCTCGACGAGCTCACCCCCATCACCAACCTGGAGAAGGCCGTCGAGTCCATCACCTCCAAGCGCCCCGGTGGGGTGAGGACCACCATCGCCGAGCAGCGCGACGTGCCGAGTGGCTATCTGGTGGTCATCGGCCCGGACTACGACATCTATACCGTGCACGTCATCCGCAACGGCAAGGAGGTCCAGGTGAAGGCGCAGTGCTCCGGGCCGGCCACCCGCCTCAAGGAGCTCAAGGAGATGTGTCTGTCCGTGAAGGCCACGAAGTAGCGGGTGCCCACACGGCGCACACCCGAGGACGCGCTCATCCCTTCGCTCAAGAGGTGGGGAGCCTCCGGGGGATGAACGTCCGGGCCGGGGGACCGGCTCTCACGGCGCTCCGGTTGCGGAGCGCCTTCTCCAGGCTGATCAGCGGCAGGATGACGGTGGCGACGAGCGCCGACAGGCCGAGGGCCTCCAGCGGGAGCGCCGCCGTTCCGAACACCGTCTGCATGAAGGGCAGATAGATGAAGCCCATCTGCAGAAGGAGGAGGGCGCCGATGCCGGCAAACACCGTGCGGTTGGAGAAGAAGCCCACCTGGAAGACGGACGCACGGAGCGAGCGGCAGTTGAGCAGGTAGAAGATCTGGAAGAAGACGACGGTCGTCACCGCCATCGTCTGCGCCTCGCGCAGGGCCACCTCATGCCCCCGATGCGGCACCTCCGCCCAGTACTCCCAGAGGAAGAGCCCCACCGCGCCGGCGGCCATGAGGAAGGCCACCAGCAGGGTGCGGAAGATGACGAAGCGCCCGAGGATGGGAGTATCGGGCGCACGCGGTGGGCGCTTCATCGCATCCGGCTCCCGCACCTCGAAGGCCAGGGGGAGCGAGAGCGCCACGGAGGCGACGAGGTTCACCCAGAGCAGCTGCGTGGGCAGCATGGGCATGAGCGGAACGCTCTCGCCACCGATGGACAGCACCGGGAAGAACGCCACCGCGGCGATGAGGATGAGCCCCAGCCCCAGGTTGGTGGGCAGGACGAAGGCCAGGGACTTGATGAGGTTGTCGTAGATGCGTCGGCCCTCCTCCACCGCGGAGGCGATGGAGGCGAAGTTGTCGTCCGCCAGCACGACGTCCGCCGCTTCCTTCGAGACCGCCGTGCCGGTGATGCCCATGGCGATCCCCACGTTCGACTGCTTGAGGGCGGGGGCGTCGTTGACACCATCCCCCGTCATCGCGACGACGTGCCCCTGCTGCTGAAGGGCCTTCACCAGCCGCAGCTTGTGCTCGGGCGCCACGCGGGCAAACACGTGGGTCTCCGCGGCGGCCTGGCGAAGTCCCGCGTCGTCCAGGTGCGCGAGCGCCGAGCCAGCCATCCCCTTGCCTCCCGCCCCGAGCAGCCCCAGCTGCTTGCCGATGGCCTCGGCGGTGCCCAGGTGGTCGCCGGTGATCATCTTCACGGTGACTCCGGCGGCATGGCAGGTCCTCACGGCCTCGATCGCCTCGGGCCGCGGCGGGTCCATCATCCCCTGAAGCCCGAGCAGCTCGAAGCCCTCCTCCACGTCCGCGGCCCCCAACGCGCTGGCGGAGGCGCCCAGGGGCTTGTGCGCCATGGCCAGGACACGCATGCCCTCGGAGGCCATGGCCGAGACACGGCTCATGACTCCCTGCCGGGCGCTCGCGGGCAGGTTGCACCGCCGGAGGACCACCTCCGGCGCTCCCTTCATGAACACCACGCGACCGTCGCTCTCGGGCCTCGCATGGAGGGTGGCCATGAACTGATGCTCGGACTCGAAGGGGATGGCATCCAGGCGGCGCCAGGCGCGGCGGAGCGCCTCGACGTCGACGCCGGCCTTCATCGCCGCGACGACCAGGGCGCCTTCGGTGGGGTCTCCGCTGAGACTCCACTGCTTGCCCTCGGTGTAGACCGACGCATCGCCGCAGAGGGCGCCCGCCTCCACCAGCGCCTGGAGGTCCGCGGGCGCGCTCGTGAGAGGCCCCTTCTGCGAGGACGAGAGCTGTCCCACGGGGGCATAGCCCACCCCCGAGAGCGCGTAGGTGTCTGCGAGCGTGGCGAGCGACTGGACCGTCATCTCGTTGCGCGTCAGCGTCCCCGTCTTGTCGGAGCAGATGACGGTGGTGCTGCCCAGCGTCTCGACGGAGGGCAGCTTGCGGATGACGGCATGGCGCGCCGCCATCCGCTGGACGCCGATGGCCAGCGCGATGGTGATGATGGCGGGCAGGCCCTCGGGAATGGTCGCGACGGCCAGGGTGATGGCCACCAGCACGCCGTCAGCGACCGAGTAGCCGCGCAGCAGGCTCACGGCCAGCAGCACCGCGGAGATCGCCAGCACCGCCAGGGTCAGCCACTTGCCGACGGCGGCGAGCGCCCGCGTGAGCGGAGTCTGCAGCTCCGTCGCCTCCTGGAGCATGTGGTTGATGCGGCCCAGCTCCGTCGCCTGCCCTGTCGCCACCACCAGGGCCCGGCCCGTGCCGGACGTCACCAGCGTGCCGCCAAAGGCCATGCTGTGCCTGTCTCCAATGGAGGACTCCTCGCTCACGGGAGTGGTGGCCTTCCGCGAGGGAACCGACTCCCCGGTCAGCGCCGCCTCCTCCACCTGAAGGTTCCTGGACGAGAGCAGGCGCGCGTCCGCGGGCACCCTGTCTCCAGAGGCGAGGAGGACCACGTCCCCCGGCACCAGCGCCGAGGAGGAGATGGATTGCGTGCGCCCATCCCGGATGACCTGCGCATCCTGCGGCACCATGCGGGAGAGCGCCTCGATGGCCTTGCCGGCGCGGAACTCCTGCAGGAAGCCGATGAAGGCATTGACCACCACGGCGCCGAGCACCACCAGCCCATCGAGCACCTTGCCCAGGGCCACCGCGAGCGCCGCGGAGCCCAGCAGGAGGTAGACGATGGGGCTGTTGAGCTGCCGCCAGAGGAGCGTCAGCACGCCCGGCCCTCGTTGGCGCGCGAGGACGTTCGGGCCGTGCCGGGCCAGGCGGGCCTGGGCCTCGCTCGTCGAGAGCCCCTGCTCCTCGCGGGAGCCGAGCGCGGCCAGCGCCGCTTCGGGGGGCAGTGCATGCCAGGCACGAGGGTTCGAGGTGTTCGCGCCAGTCGCGGGAGTCGCCATGGGACGCCTTCCTTGAAGAACAACGGAGTCGAAAGGTCGTCTCAAACATAGGGCCCGGCTGACGCTCGGGAAGTTGATTATCTGGACACGGCGATTCGCCAAAACCAAAACGTCCGCCGCGAGCAGGCAGCCCAGCATCGACTCGTCCGCCAGGCCGGGCCCGGTGGTAGAAGCGGGGCATGGCCTGGCTCAACTACCACCACCTGCTCTACTTCTGGACGACGGCGCGCCTGGGGAGCATCGCCCTCGCCAGCAAGGAGCTGCACCTGTCCCAGCCCACCATCAGCACGCAGATCAAGCTGCTGGAGGACTCGCTGGGCGCGGAGCTGCTCCAGCGCGAGGGACGCAAGCTCGTCCTCACGGAGATGGGGCACATGGTGTTCCGGTACGCGGACGAGATCTTCCGCATGGGCAAGGAGCTGCAGCTCGCGGTGGAAGGAAAGGCCGTCGGCAAGCGGACACGCTTCGTGGTGGGCATCACGGACGTGATTCCGAAGCTCGTCTCCGAGCGCCTGCTCCAGCCCGCCTTCGCCGCGGTGCCCAACCTCCAGCTGGACTGCCGGGAGGGGCCACTGGAGCAGCTGCTCGCCCAGCTCGCGCTGCACGAGCTGGATGTCGTCATCTCGGAGGTTCCCGCGACGGACGAAGTCAAGGTGCGCGTCTTCAACCACAGCCTGGGAGAGACGGGCATCTCGTTCTTCGGGTCCCCGAAGCTCGCCGAGCTCCGGAAGGGGTTTCCGGCCTCTCTCGAGGGCGCGCCCGTCCTGCTCCCGGCCCAGGACTCGGCGGTCCGTCGCGCGCTCGACTCGTGGCTCGAGGCGAAGGGCATCCGCCCCAACCTGGTGGCCGAGTTCGAGGACAGCGCGCTGCTGAAGGTGTTCGGCCAGCGCGGCATGGGCGTCTTCGTGGCTCCGACGGCCATCGAGGCCGAGGTCTGCCGTCAGTACGACGTGGTGGTGCTGGGGCGGACGGAGGACATCAAGGAGCGCTTCTTCGCCATCTCCGTCGAGCGGAAGCTGAAGCACCCGGGCGTGGTGGCCATCGCCCAGGCCGCCCGCACCCAGCTCTTCGCTTGAGTGGCCCTCGAGGCCCACGCCTCAGGCGTGGCCCTGCCTCGGCTCGCCCTTGGGAAACGGCATCATCGACATCATCGCCCCGGTACCCCAGGTGGCGAAGAAGATGAGCACGTAGGGCACCCACGTTCCCAGGATGCTCGCGAACATCCGCAGACCGCCCTGTGTGGGCCCGCCGACGATGAGCAGCTCCAGCAGGGCAACGCAGACCGTCCAGACGAGGGCGACCTGCCGGGGCTCGCGAGCGCCGCGCGGGCGGAAGTAGAGCCAGGCGATCGCCGTGAAGATGAGCGGTGCGGCGAAGACGTGGACGATCCGCGCGCCGGTGAGGCTCATGACCTGGAGGAGGCCGAGCATCACGCTCGCGCACAGAGCCCCTCCCACGACACCGTGAGCGAGCAGGCGGGCAACGGAGCCGGCGCGATGAGTGACGGGCCTGCCGGGAGTCGCGCGTGGGAGCTCGTCGGCGAGCGTGGCGGCCCAGGCCCGGATGCGCTCGGGGTTGCGCCAGTCACCGCTCCGCTTCTCGGCCATGGCGCTGGCGGGGAAGCCCTTGACATCACGCTCGAGGCGACCACCGAAGGTGATGTGCCCCTTGGCCCCTATCCGCTCGGCGAGGACGCTCACCTGGCTGGTGGGCGGGATGGCCTCGTGCTCCGCCGAGTCGTCGAGCGGTCCGCTGGAGAAGAACCAGACGGGCACCCCGCGCAGCTCCGCGGTGTGGCGATGGATGAACCGTCGCACGTTGGCGGGCCACAGGTTGGCGTAGAGCGCTCCTCCGATGATCACCGCCTGGTACGAGTCGAGCTTCGTGACCTCGTCCACGGGGGCAGTGGCAACGTCGAATCCTCGCTGTCGGAGTGCGTCTCCGAGGATGTGGGCGATCCCTTCGGTGCCGCCGTGTTTCGAACCCCAGGTGACGAGTACACGCATGGCCAGCTCCTCTCGTTCCGCCGGGAAACTGCATGGCATGTGCCATGGCGGTGTCCCGGCAAGAACGAAGGGACCGCCTGCCGGTAGACGCCTGCCCGCGCACCGGATGCGCGCAAGGCCCGCCCGGCGCGAAGCACTTGCGTGACACCCCACCGGGCTGGTGCCGCGCGAGGGCCGGATCCACGGCTACTCGTCCTGCTGGGACACCAAGAGCATGACCGACGAGCCGCTCACCGGGTAATGATGCTGGTTCATGAGCCAGCCTCCTTCCCATGACGACGGCGCCGGCCTTGGCGAGGAGGGCGTGACGGAGCCCGTCAGTCCACCCCAGCGGAGAGCTCCGGAGCGAACCTCCAGCTCCCCCGCCACCCCTTCCGCGTCCGTGGCCCTGGGCACCGGCCTCGTGCTGGAGCGCGGCACCCGCATCGAGCGCTACCTCATCCTCAAGCCCGTGGGACAGGGCGGCATCGGAGTGGTCTACGCCGCGTATGATCCGGAGCTGGACCGCAAGGTGGCCCTCAAGCTGCTGCGCCCGGACAAGCACAGCCCCGGCGTCTCGGATGCCGCGGCCGGGCTGCTGCGCGAGGCCCAGGCCATGGCCCGTGTCTCCCACCCCAATGTCATCGCCGTGCATGACGTGGGCACGGTGGACGGGCGGGTCTTCATCGCCATGGAGTTCATCCAGGGCCAGAACCTCCACGACTGGGTCCGTCAGAAGCCGCCACCCACGCCTCGGGAGGTGCTGCGCGTCTTCAGCCAGGCCGGCCAGGGACTGCTCGCGGCGCACCGCGCGGGGCTGGTGCACCGCGACTTCAAGCCTGGCAACGTCCTGCTCGGCCAGAGCGGCCGCGTCTACGTGACGGACTTCGGCCTGGCACGGCTCACCTCCCTCGCCAGCGACGACGAGGACACCCAGCCCCTCGAGGCGGAGGCACTGGACCGGGAGAGCGCGCTCGCGCTGGCCTCGACGCTGACCCAGACGGGGCTCGTGCGCGGCACGCCACACTACATGCCGCCCGAGCAGTACCTGGGCATCGGCGTGGATGCCCGCTCGGATCAGTTCAGCTTCTGCGCCTCGTTGTTCTGGGCGCTGTACCGCACGCATGCCGTGGAGCCCAAGCGCATGGTCGAGGCCGCCAAGGAGGCGGCTCGTCGCCAGAGCGAGGCCTCTGCTGGCATGGAGAGCTGGCGGCTGCTGCCTCACGGCACCGCGCGGGAGCCTCCCGCGAACTCCCACGTGCCCGCCCGGGTACGGCGCGCGCTGGAGCGAGGACTGTCCCTGAATCCGGAGGATCGCTTCCCTTCCATGGAGGCGCTCCTGGAGGAGCTCGCGTGGGAGCAGCGGCAGGGCAACCGCCGCGGTGCGCTGGCCGCCCTGGGGCTGCTGACGGCGGCCACGGCCGGCACCGGCCTGTACTTCCACCGCCAGAGCCAGGTGTGCGCGGGCGCGGACTCGCTCGTGGCCTCCGTGTGGGGGCCAGGAGAGCGACAGAGGATGGAGGCCGCCTTCAGCGCCACGGGCAAGCCCTTCGCCGCGGAGAGCGCCAGCGGCGTGACGCGGCTGCTGGATGCCTATGCCGGCCAGTGGGCCCGCCTGCACACCGAGGCATGCGAGGCGACCCGCGTGCGCGGCGAGCAGACGGAGGAGCTGCTGTCCTTGCGCATGGTGTGCCTGGAGCGTCGCCGCAAGAGCCTGGGCGCGCTGGTGGGCCTGCTCACCACGGCGGATGGCAAGGTGGTGGAGCGCTCCGTGGATGCCGCCTCCGCGCTCCCGGGGCTGGAGGACTGCCGCGACATCGAGTCCCTGGCCGAGCAGCCCCCGCTGCCCGCGGAGCCTTCCCTCCGCGAGACGATCGAGCAGCTCGGCGAGCAGCTCGCACAGGTCCGCGCGCTGCTCGATGCGGGCCGCTACGCCCAGGGGCTGGAGCTGGCGCGAAAGTTGGAGCCCCAGGCGGCCCTCACCGCCTACCGGCCGCTCCAGGCCGAGCTGAACTACCTGCTCGCGTGGCTGCTTCACCAGCAGGGCGAGGTGGAGGAGAGCCTGCGCCGGTTCGAGCTGGCCCTCCAGGAAGCCGAGGCGGGCCGCGCGGACCGGCGACGCCTGGAGGTGCTCACCCGCTACATCTACGCGCTGGCCAACAACGGTCAGCCCGAGGAGGCGCGCCGGTGGGGCGACCTGGCGCGGGGTGTTCTCGAGCGCGTGGGCAGCGAGCCGCCGGCAGCCGTCGATCTCAACGTCAACCTGGGCTACACCGCGCTCTTCGGCGGGCGCTACCAGGAGGCGTGGACCTCCTTCTCCAAGGCCCGCGAGCTGGAGGCGGCGCTCGCGCCCGAGGACTCGCGGCGCCCCAAGGTGAGCCACGCGCTGGGCCTGGCGGCGCTGCGCCTGGGAGAGCTCCCCAAGGCCATCGCCATGCTCGACGAGTCACGGCGACGCACGGAGGAGCTCAAGGGACCACGACACCCCGAGGTCGCCATCCGCCAGAGCATGCTGGCCACGGCCTGGCGGGAGAGCGGCAAGCCCGAGAAGGCGCTCGAGCATGCCCGGACGGCGCTCGAGATCCGACAGGCCGCCCTGGGGCCGGAGCACCCCTCCGTGGCGGGTGATCTGGATGAGCTGGGGGAGTGCCTTCTCCTGCTCGGGCGCCATGACGAAGCCCTGAAGTCCTTCCGTGACGCCGAGGCGCTCAAGCGCAAGACGCTCGGAGCGGACCACCCGGACCTCTCCTACTCCCTGGACGGCGTGGGCAAGACGCTGCTGGCCCAGGGACATCCCGTCGAGGCCATCGGGCCTCTGCGGCAGGCGCTCGCCTTCGAGAACACGGACCCAGAGGCTCTGGCGCAGACGGGCTTCACCCTGGCCCAGGCACTGTGGGCCGCGGGGCAGGAGCCGGAGCAGGCCCGCGAGGAGGCTCGGAAGGCGCGGGAGCGCTACACGGCGCTGGGCCAGCAGAAGAAGGCGGCGGAGATCACCACCTGGCTCGAGGCCCGCCAGAAGCCCCCAGCGCTCCAGGCTCCCTCGACGCGCTCCGGGGAGCGGTGATCCGAACCGCCAGGCCGGTTACCCCTCCTGTCTGGCTCGCCCTGTACGAACTGGTCTGCTTGTCATACCAGTTCGGTACCGGTCCGCCCACAGGGCACCTCCTTGGAGGCCTGGGACACGGAAGGCCCCAGGCTCCTCGCGGCGCGGCGACTACCCTCGGATGCCGCCGGTGTGGCGCGCGGAGAAGATGTTGCGGCTGGCCTCGCGCTGCAGCTCGCGCAGCTGGTTGTACTCCGTCTCGTCCATCTTGCCGTCGGCCATCGCGCGGCCCAGCGCCTCCGCGATCTTGGTCTGCTGATCCATCAGGCTGCTGGCCTCGCTGCCGGCGACGGAGCCATCGTTCAGGCCGGCCTGGAGCCGGGTGCGCAGGTTGTTCTGGTGGCCCTCGATGCGGGAGGTGCGCTCGCCCTCGGCCGGGGCGACCTCCGTCTCGTTGTGCCGCTGCTCGAAGATGTCGCGGCTGGCCTCCTTCTGCATCTTCCGCAGTTCCTTGAACTCACCCTCGTCGATCTTGCCGTCGGCCATCGCGCGGCTCTTCGCCTCCGCGATGCTGGCCTGCTTCTCCTGCAGGCCCTTGGCCTCCTCGGGGGTGAGGGTGCCGTCAGCGATGCCCTTCTGGATGCGAGCCGCCTGGCGACCCTCGTGGAAGGCGACGCGGTCGTTCGGAGAGAGAGACTTCAGGTACTCGCGCCGCTCGGCGCGCGAGCCGAACTTGGGAGCGGCAGAGCCCGTGCCGGAGCCCTGCGTGGGCGAACCCGAGCCAGTGCCCTGCGTGGGCGAACCCGCGGCGGTGCGCTTCGAGCCAGCCCCCTGCCCGGTGCGCTGCGACTGCGCGCCTGCGCCGGTGCGCTGCGTGAGGGAGGCAGAGCGGAAGTTCCGAGAGTGGGAGGCAGAGCCGATGGCGCGCATGGTTTTCTTCCTTTGCAGTGGAGGGGTGAGGCACAGCGTCTGGAGCGTCGCTGCTGTGTGCCCATGCCTACTGCGAGGGGCGTGCCACACACTTGCCGGCCTTGCGGCACAAGGTGCGCACGTCGTTTCAAGGGTTTAGCAAGAGGGCTCGAGGCGCGCAGACCCTGGCGACAGGAGCCCTCCCCGGCGAGGCCCGTCGCCACCTGGCAACTCGCGTCGCCACCCCGGGCTCAGTGCCCGTCCAACCCGTGTTTCTTCAGCAGCTTGCGCAGGTAGAACCGGTCGATGCCGGCCTCGCGAGAGGCGCGAGAGACGTTGCCCTCGCACCGCTCCATCAGGCTCCGGAGGTAGTCGCGCTCGAAGCCTTCGATGAGCCGCTCCTTGGCTTCCTTGAAGGGCAGCTCCAGCTCGGCCGCGCCCGCGCCGGCGGAGGGCGCGAGCGGATCCGCCGTCATCTCGGGCAGCGACTCCTCGCCCAGGTTCACCACCTGCTCCACCACGTTGCGCAGCTCCCGCACGTTGCCCGGCCACGGGTACTGGGCGAGCAGCGCGCGTGTCTGGTCCGACAGCGCGCCCGGGTGCTTGCCCATGCGCCGGAGCACCGTGTCCACCAGGAGGGGGATGTCCTCGGGCCGCTCACGCAAGGGCGGCAGGGTGACGCGCAGCACGGCCAGCCGGTGGAACAAGTCTCTGCGGAACCTGCCCGCCTTCACCGCGCCCTCCAGATCGACGTGCGTGGCCGCGACCACCCGCACGTCCACGGTGCGGTAGTCATTGGCGCCCACCCGCTTCACCTGGCGCCGCTCCAGCACCCGCAGCAGCCGGGGCTGGATCTCCAGCGGCAGCTCGCCCACCTCATCCAGGAAGACGGTGCCCCCGGCGGCCCGCTCGAAGGCCCCGGCGCGGTCCGAGTGGGCGCCGGTGAAGGCCCCCTTCACGTGGCCGAACAGCTCGGACTCGATGAGCGAGGGCGCCACGCCGGCCAGGTCCACGATGACGAACGAGCCCTGGCCGCGCCGGCTCTGCTGGTGGATGGCCTCGGCGCACAGCTCCTTGCCGGTGCCCGTTTCGCCCTGCACGAGCACATCCGAGTCCCCCGCCGCTAGCCGCTCCAGCAGGGTGAACAGCTCGCGCATGAGCCGGCTGTTGCCCACCAGCGCGCCAAAGGACTCGCGCGTGGAAGGAGGGACGATGCGCTCGCGGGACTCCTCCGGCACCAGCTTGAACTCGGTGGTGCCCACCTGGAGCACCGCTCCGACGCGGACCTCCAGCTCGTTGAAGCGCATCTGCTCGCAGTAGGAGCCGTTGCGCGAGCCCGCATCCACGGCCCGCACGCCATCCTCCCGCACCTCGAGCCGCAGGTGCTGGCGGGAGACGGCCTTGTCGCTCAGGGCAATCTCACAGGAGGGGGATGAGCCGATCCGGTACTCGCCCACCTCGAGCGGGACGCTGCGGCCCACGTCCGGACCGGAGATCACCACGAGCTTCAGGCGGACCCGCGTAGGGCCGCGCACCTGCTCGAGGGGAGTGGTCTCGAACTCCCCCTGCTGCTCCGACTCTTCCTCTGGGGGCTTGGGTGCCAAGCGGCCGGATGCTAGCACACGCCGTCCGTCTGGCACCCACCGCGAGCGGGGCTCAGGCGCCGAGGCTCAGCAGGGATCGCCCTGCAGCTTCTTGCCGATGCCGGGCTGGCGCAGCTCGGCCCTCATGACGCGCTCGCAGACCCGCTGATCCCGCGGGAAGGGGCTGGACTGGAGCAGCGCCAGGAGGTGCAGGGCCTTGGGGTTGCCCTTCCGCTTGAGCCACAGCAGCCGGTCCGCGAACTCATCCTTGGACAGGCGGTCCGGGAGCACGGGCCGACTCGAGCCATTGCGGACCGCCTCCTGGGTGACGTAGTCGATCTCGAGCTCGTAGTCCTTGCGCTCCTGGCGGTGCGCCATGGTGCGGCAGAGGGAGTGCTCCTGGCCGGGCGTGTCCATCCACGCCTCCCGGACGCGACCGCTCCCGTCCCCCTGGGAGAGGTGGCGAGGCGGGGCCACGGGGATGAGCGTCCCTCCGTCCGGCGGCGCACGGCTCACGAGCTCATGCAGCTTCTTGGGAGAGATGTCCTGGATGTTGCCGGACAGCGGATCCGAGATGCGGTAGTTGCCGTCGGGCGTCATGCCGCGCACCAGGATGTAGTGCGCGCTGCGCTCCCCCGTCTTGGGGTTGACCGACTCCACCTGGGCGATGAGCTTGTTGCCCTGACTCAGGTGCTGTTGCAGGGCCGCGTCCGAGTAGGAGCTGGGCAGCGCCTTGCCTCCCAGGGGGAGCTTGACGCGCTCGAGCATCTTCACCAGGTCCTGGGGCGAGGAGCCGTTCTTGGACACCAGGTCCACGCTCAGCTCCTGGATGAGCCGGGCATCCGTCATCCCCGCCGCCCTGTTGGCGCCCCGGGCCAGCATCGCCACCACGGCGGGGCCGCAGAAGGAGGCGCCATTCACATAGCCTTCGTTGGCTCCATCCGGGCGAAGCTGGGAGATGTGCGGGAGCTTCTCCCAGTCCGCGCGCTTCGCATTCTTCGAATCTGAGACGGCGGTGTGCGACGCGGACGAAATGGTACGGCCATTGTGAAGGCGCAAAGGTGCGTTCCTCTCGGATCACTCCACACAGGTATTGTCTCGGAATCGAGCGCCAGGTTTCGTCTTTCCCGCGCGAGGCTCATCCTCCTCGAGAGGTGAGAATTCGAGAGCGCGCAGAGCGGGCCTCGGTAGTACGTCCGCTTCGAGCTGGGCATGATGGTGGGGAGATGAAGCTCGCCGCCATCCTCCTGCGCCTGCTCCTCGCACCGTGCCTCGCACTTCCCATCTCGTGTGCCACCTCTCTGGGGAGTGAGTACGACGGCCAGGAAACTGCGCCGGCAGTGCATGCGGTTCAGGTGACGCGATTGCCCGAAGAGCGCCTCCAGCTCGACTTCGTGCCTTTGCCACCCGCCCCCGCCTGGGAGCAGCTGAGTGAGCAAGAGGTGCGCACAACTCTCGCCGACTTCCTTCGGTGCACCGACACCCTGTCTGAACTCTCGGTGGTTCCGGCACTGGCCTCGTCCGCCCCCACTCTCTCACCGTGGGAAGCGCGCCTGCGCAGGGAGTTCCTGGCACGCTACGGCCCCGCGCGCCTGCCCCTGCCGGAGTCCTTGCAGCACAGCCCCCTCTACATGGCGCTCAAGCTCTCCCCTCGCTACATGGGCGCGGGCTTCCGCAACGCGGCGCGGGAGCTGTTCCGCTCGCCAGTCTTCCTGGCCAGCGTCACCCTCTCGGTCCTGGTGTACTTCGCTGCATGGCTCGCACCCGAGCCCCTCTTCTCCAAGTCCTTCGCCGCCATGTTGACGGCTCGGCTGGCACTGGCCGTGGGGCTGCTGGAACTGCGCCATGTGGCGCTGACCGTCCTGCAGCTCTACCGCGAGGCTCAAGCCGCCAGGACGCTGGCGGAGCTCGAGGCCGTCGCCGAGCGCTTCGGCCGTGCCATGGGAGGCACCGCACTGCGTGTGCTCGTCATGGTCGCCAGCTTCGGTGTGGCGAAGTCCCTGCCCAATGTGCCTCCTGGGGGACTGGGCCCGCTGCTGAGCCCTCCCCGCTTCGCTGTCGCCGGAGGATTGTCGTTCCAGGCCTCGACCACTGCTCAGGTGGTGGCGGATGGCACCATCGTCCTTGCTGGGGCTGCGGTGGGGACAGCAGGCTCCGCAGTCGCTAGCGCCTGTGCCAATGAATCCCCGAAAAAGGAAGGCCACCACTGGCACCATCTCGCCACCAACAAGAATGAATCCTCGAAGCAGCGTGGCGGTCCATGGACTCCCCTGTTCGAGGACATCTTCGAGCTGGCGGGGATGAGCCTGGATGCACCCGAGAACCTCGTCCACCTCAAGGGCCATCAGGGGCCACACCCTGAGGAATACCACCAGGCGGTCTACCAGAAGCTCCGCGACGCGGTCGCAGGCTGCAGGAGCACCTCTCACTGCCGGAAGGATTTGGTGGAAGCGCTCCGGCAACTTGCCGCGGAGGTGTGTACTCCCGGCTCACGACTCCACGCCCTGGCAACGAAGCACTCAGGCTGAGGCAAGGCAAAGAGAATGCCGCGCTATTACGATCTTGTTGACGACCGACGCTCGGAGACACGCTGGCATCTAAGAAGCCCTCTGGATGAACACGGGAGCCCCATCAACCCCTGGCAATTCTTCGAAGGCCGGAGGCTCGAACTCCAGGAGGTCATCCGGTTTCCCGTCAGGCCAGCGGGCGAAGCGTTGGACTTCACCTGGGCGGCCTTCAGTATTCCCATTGTCCACCATCGCTTCGTTCAGCTCTTCCAGCGCCTCCGCGTGCCGGACGTCCAGTTCATCCCCGTTCAGGTGGAAGCCCACCCAGGCCCCTACTTCATCCTCAACGCCCTGCGGCTCATTCGATGTATCGATGATGCACGCTGTGCGGAGGTCCAGTATTGGAAGCCCGAGGATGGCAAGCCGGAAAAGACCGGTAGGTATCGCTTCGTTGCGGGGATGCGCATCGATGCCACGAAGGTGGGCGACGCTCGCATCTTCCGCACCTGGGGCTGGGATATTGCGCTCATCCTCTCCGAGGACATCAAGGAGGCCATCGAAGCAGCGGGCCTCTCGGGTGCGCGCTTCGTCGAGGTCTGAAACCATCACGGGAAGGCGGCGGGAAGCGTGCCCGCCGCCCTCACACGCCGGGAGCTACTTCACCCGGCCTTCCTTCCAGGCCTGCAAGAGCTGCTCGTAGGGCACCGTCTCACCCTTCGGCTTCTCGTTGGCCAGCTTCTGGTGCGGCGCCTTGTCCGCCGACAGCCACTCCTTCGGGTCCTTCTCCGGGTTGAGCTTCGGCGGGCAGTTCTTCATGCCCGCGCGCTCCAGACGCGCCAGCACGTCGTCCATCTCCTTGGCCAGCTTGTCCATCGCGCCCTGCGCCGTCTGCTCGCCGGTCACCGCCAGGCTCACGTTCTGCCACCAGAGCTGCGCCAGCTTCGGGTAGTCCGGCACGTTCGTCCCCGTCGGCGTCCACGCCACGCGCGCCGGGCTCCGGTAGAACTCCACCAGGCCGCCCAGCTTGTCCGCCACCTTCGTCACGTGCTCGCTGCGGATGTCCGAGTCACGAATCGGCGTCAGCCCCACCAGGAACTTCTTCAGCGACGTCGTCTTCGCCACCGTGAACTGCGCGTACAGCCACGCCATCTTCCGCCGCTCCAGCGGCGTGCTCGTCAACATCGTCCACGAGCCCGTGTCCTGGTAGCCCAGCTTCGTGCCCTCCTGCCAGTACGGCCCGTGCGGCGACGGCGCCATCCTCCACTTCGGCGTCCCGTCCGCGTTCACCACCGGCAGCCCCGCCTTCGTCAGCGGCGCCACGAAGGCCGTGTACCAGAAGATCTGCTGCGCCACGTTGCCCTGCCCCGGCACCGGCCCCGCCTCCGAGAACGTCATGCCCGACGCCTCCGGCGGCGCGTACTTCTTCAGCCAGTCGATGTACTTCGTCAGCGCGTACACCGCCGCCGGGCCGTTCGTCTCGCCGCCGCGAGACACCGACGCGCCCGCCGGGTTGCACCCCTCCACGCGGATGCCCCACTCGTCCACCGGCTTGCCGTTGGGGATGCCCTTGTCACCCACGCCGGCCATCGACAGCCACGCGTCCGTGAAGCGCCACCCCAGCGACGGATCCTTCTTGCCGTAGTCCATGTGCCCGTACACCTTGACGCCGTCGATCTCCTTCACGTCGTTCGTGAAGAAGTTCGCGATGTCCTCGTACGCGCTCCAGTTCACCGGCACGCCCAGCTCGTAGCCGTACTTCTTCTTGAACTTCTCCTTCAGGTCCGGCCGGCTGAACCAGTCCTGGCGGAACCAGTACAGGTTGGCGAACTGCTGGTCCGGCAGCTGGTACATCTTCCCGTCCGGCCCCGTCACGAAGCTCTTGGCCATGAAGTCATCCACGTCGAGCGTGGGCAGCGTCACGTCCTTGCCCTCGCCCGCCATGAAGTCCGACAGCGGCACCACGAACCCGTATCGGTAGTGCGTGCCGATCAGGTCGCTGTCGTTGACGTACATGTCGTAGATGCTCTTGCCCGACTGCGTCTGCGTCTGCAGCTTCTCGATGACGTCGCCTTCCTGGATGAGGTCGTGCTTCACCTTGATGCCGGTGATCTCCTCGAAGGCCTTGGCCAGCGTCTTGGACTCGTAGACGTGGGTGTCGATCGTCTCGGAGACGACGTTGATCGTCTGCCCGCGGTAGGGCTTGGCGGCGTCGCGGAACCACTTGAGCTCGGCCAGCTGCTGCTCGCGCGTCAGCGTGGAGGGCTGGAACTCCTGGTCCACCCACTTCTCCGCGGCCTTCTCCAGCGCGGAGGTGTCCTCCGGCGCGGCGGCCTGCGGCTGCTGCGCGGTCTCCTGCTGCTTGGGTGGCTCCTCCTTCGCCTCCTTCTTACAACCCGCGAACGAGACGGCCACGGTCACGGCCAGGGCGCTGCTCCATAGTTTCTTCAAGGCTACCCCCATCTTCCGAGGACGAGCATGAACATCAACGACACCACGACTGCGATCCACTGCGAGGCTTCCGTCAGCCCCAGCCACGCGAGGTTGATCCACGCACTGCCCATCAGCCCGAGGAAGAGCCGGTCCCCTCGAGTCGTGGGCATGGGCAGGAACCCTCGCCGGGGCACCGACGGCGACGCGATGCCCCACACGGTATAGGCGGCAATCAGCGCCGCGATGACCCCGAAGAACAGGGCCGTCTCCGTCGTCCACGCCATCCACTGGAGGTCCATGGCGGCTCAGACCCTCCCCAGGGCGAAGCCCTTGGCGATGTAGTTGCGGACGAAATAGATGACGATGGCGCCAGGGACCAGGGTGATGACGCCCGCCGCGGCGAGCACGCCCCAGTCCATGCCCGCCGCGCTCACCGTGCGCGTCATCGTCGCGGCGATGGGCTTGGCATCCACCGAGGTGAGCGTGCGGGCCAGCAGCAGTTCCACCCACGAGAACATGAAGCAGAAGAACGCCGTCACCCCCACCCCCGAGCGCACCAGCGGCAGGAAGATGCGCAGGAAGAAGCGCGGGAAGCTGTAGCCATCGATGTAGGCCGTCTCGTCTATTTCTCGAGGCACACCGGACATGAAGCCCTCGAGGATCCACACCGCCAGCGGCACCGTGAAGAGCATGTGCGCCAGCGCCACCGCCCACGGCGTGTCGAACAGGCCGATGCTCTGGTAGAGCTGGAAGAAGGGCAGCAGGAACACCGCCGGCGGGGCCATGCGGTTGGTCAGCAGCCAGAAGAACAGGTGCGTGTCGCCCAGGAACCGGTAGCGCGAGAAGGCGTACGCGGCCGGCAGCGCCAGCAGCACCGACAGCACCGTGTTGATGCCCACGTAGGTGAGCGAGTTGATGTAGCCCTGGTTCCAGTCCGGATCCGTGAAGATGATGACGTAGTTGGCCAGGGTCGGGTTGCGCGGGAAGAGCGTGAAGCCGCCGAGGATCTCCTCGTTCGTCTTCAGCGACATGCCCACCAGCCAGTAGATGGGCACCAGGCTCAGCAGCAGGTACAGCGGGATGGCCAGGCGGGACGCTCTCATCGGGCCTCGCTCCGTCCCGCCTGCGTCATCGCGGTGTAGAAGACGTAGCTGAACAGCAGCACCACCAGGAAGTAGATGAGCGAGAACGCCGCCGCGGGCCCCAGGTCGAACTGCCCCACCGCCAGCCGCGTCAGGTACTGGCTCAGGAAGGTGGTGGCGTTGCCCGGCCCGCCGCCCGTGAGGACGAAGGGCTCCGTGTAGATCATGAAGCTGTCCATGAAGCGCAGCAGCACCGCGATGGTGAGCACCCCGCGCAGCCTCGGCAGCTGGATGTAGCGGAACGTCGCCCACGCCGAGGCGCCGTCGATGCGGGCCGCCTGGTAGAAGGGCTCGGGGATGGCGCGCAGGCCCGCGTAGCAGAGCAGCGCCACCAGCGGCGTCCAGTGCCACACGTCCATGGCCAGCACCGTGAGCCACGCGTCCAGCGCGTCCGCCGTGTAGTTGTAGTCCAGGCCCAGCCCGTTCACCGCCACGCCCAGCAGCCCGATGTCCCCTCGGGCGAAGATCTGCCAGATGGTGCCCACCACGTTCCAGGGGATGAGCAGCGGCAGCGCCAGCACCACCAGGCTCACCGAGGCCGCCCGTCCGCGCATGGGCAGCACCAGCGCCAGCGCGATGCCCAGGGGAATCTCGATGGCCAGCACCGCCAGCGAGTAGCCCAGCTGTCGGCGCAGCGCGCCGTGGAGCTCCGGGTCCCTCAGCACCTTGCGGAACCACTCCGTGCCCACGAAGACGTGCTGCTCCGGGCCCAGGATGTCCTGCACCGAGTAGTTCACCACCGTCATCAGAGGGATGACGGCGCTGAAGGCCACCACCACCAACACGGGCACCACCAGCAGCCAGGCGCGGTTGTTCGTGGGCTTGTCCAAGTCCTCTTCCCTCCTCGCTCAGGAGACGGCGCGGCCGCCCACGTAGAGCGTCGTCCATTGCGCCGGGAACTCCAGCCAGCAGCTCTCGCCCGCCGAGACGCGCTCCTCCTCCGGCAGCCGCACCTTCACCACCTGCTGCCCCAGCCGCGCCGTGGCCATGCGGTAGCGCCCCAGCTCCTCCACCTGCGACACCTCCACGCGCACCGCGGACGGCGCGCCCTCGCGCACCCGGCGCAGGAACTCCGGGCGGATGCCCAGCTTCAGCTCGCCTCCGTCCGCCTTCGCCTTCGCGCACACCTCGGGCGGCAGCGGGATGCGCTGCCCCTCCACCACGGCGGCGGCCTGCTCCAGCGTGCACGGCAGCAGGTTCATGCCCGGGCTGCCGATGAAGTAGCCCACGAAGGTGTGCGCCGGGCGCTCGAACAGCTCCTGCGGCGTGCCCGCCTGCACCACCCGGCCCTGGTTCATCACCACCACCTGGTCGGCCAGCGTCAGCGCCTCCACCTGGTCGTGCGTCACGTAGACGAGCGTCACCTTCAGGCTCTCGTGCACCTGCTTGAGCTTGCGGCGCAGCAGCCACTTCACGTGCGGGTCGATGACCGTGAGCGGCTCGTCCAGGAGGATGGCCGCCACGTCCTTGCGCACCAGCCCGCGCCCCAGGGAGATACGCTGCCGCATGTCCGCCGACAGCCCGCTGGCCCGCAGCTTCAGGTCGCCCGTCAGCTCCAGCAGCCCGGCCACCTCCTCCACGCGCGCCTGCGTCTCCGCCCGGCTCACGCCCCGGTTGCGCAGCGGGAAGGCCAGGTTCTCGGCCACCGTCATCGTGTCGTAGATGACGGGGAACTGGAACACCTGGGCGATGTTGCGCGCCTGCGGCGGCGCCGCCGTCACATCCACCCCGTTGATGAGCACCTGGCCCACCGTGGGCCGCAGCAGCCCGGAGATGATGTTGAGCAGCGTCGTCTTCCCGCAGCCCGACGGCCCCAGCAGCGCATAGGCCCCGCCGTCCTGCCAGACGAGCTCCAGGGGATGCACCGCCCAGTCCTTCTGCGTGGCGGACGCCGGCGCGTAGGAGTGCGCCATGCCGCGCAGTTCAATGCGAGCCATGCGCCGCCTCCTGAGCCGTCACCGTGGGAGCCGCCACCAGGCGCCCCTCCGGGCTGAAGGCGAACAGCCGGCTCGGCGAGGCGAAGAGCTCCAGCTGCGTGCCGTACGGGTGCCGGTGGATGCCCTCCACCTGCGCGGTGAGCGAGAGCCGCTCGTGCGTCGCGTGGATGAGCGTCTCCGAGCCGCTGATCTCCTCCACCTCCACCCGCGCCGGCAGCCGCACATCCGTGTCCGACGCGGGAGCCAGCCGCAGGTGGTGGGCGCGCAGGCCCAGCCGGTAGCGGCCAGGCGCCAGGGCCCGCAGGTGCCCGCTCAGGGGCAGGGCCACCTCCGCCGACAGCCGCGCCTCGGCGCCGGACACCTCCACCTCCCACAGGTTCATCTGCGGATCGCTGAAGACCTGGCCCACCCGCTCGGTGGCGGGCGACTGGTAGACGTCCAGCGTGGGCCCCACCTGGAGCAGCCGGCCCTCGTGCAGCACCGCGGTGCGCCCACCCAGCAGCAGCGCCTCGGTGGGCTCGGTGGTGGCGTAGACGATGACGGCGGGCCGATCCTTGAAGATCTGCCGCATCTCCGTGCGCAGCTCCTCGCGCAGCTTGTAGTCCAGGTTGGCCAGCGGCTCGTCCAGCAGCAGCAGCGAGGCGTCCTTCACCAGCGCGCGCGCCATGGCCGTGCGCTGCTGCTGCCCGCCGCTCAGCTCCGCCGGCAGCCGCGCCAGGAAGGGCTCCAGGCGGAGCACCGCCGCCGTGTCCCGCACCCGCTTGTCGATCTCCTGCTTGCTCAGCCTGCCGGCCAGCCGCAGCGGCGAGGCAATGTTCTCGTACACCGTGAGCGAGGGGTAGTTGACGAACTGCTGGTACACCATGGCCACGTTGCGGCGACGCACGTCCCACTGCGTCACGTCCACCCCGTCGAAGCGGATGGCGCCCGAGGTCGGCCGGTCCAGGCCGGCCATCAGCCGCAGCAGCGACGTCTTCCCCGCGCGCGTGCGGCCCAGCAGGATGTTGAATGAGCCCGGCTCGAGTCGGAGCTCGATGTCCGCGAGGTACATCTCCCCGCCGACCACCCGGCCAACCCTGTCGAGCTCGATGCCTTGCTTCAACCGGCTCCCCTCGGTGGACGCGCTGCGTTGCGGGCGGCGAATCTAGGGGGAGCCTCGAGCGGGAGCCAGTTTTGAATAGCGACGTCCCAGGTCACGCCGCGGCGCGGCGTCCGGCCCCCTCTCGGGGTCCCCCCGACCCTCACTCTCCGTCCGACGTGGCAGCAGGGTTACAACAGGGCCGTTCGAGCGGGCTCCACTACCGAACGGCAGCCCTGTCCCAGGACGAGCGAGCGAACACTCGGCCTCGGGCGGCAACGTGCGAAGTGAAGCGGAGGGCGTAGAGTGCGCTCCTCGGTCCTACCTATGTCCTTCGTCTCTTCCCTCACCGCCATGATGCGGAACCCTCGCGCGAGGCTGATGCTCGCGCTGGGCTTCTCGTCCGGTCTCCCGCTCTACCTCGTTGGCAGCACCCTGAGGGCGTGGATGACGAACGAGGGCATCTCGCTGGCGAAGATTGGCCTCTTCGGGCTCGTGGGCACTGCCTACGCCTGCAAGTTCGCCTGGTCGCCCTTGATGGACCGCTACTTCCCGCCGTTCCTGGGCCGCAGGCGCGGATGGATGCTGGTGACCCAGGTGCTGCTGGCCCTGGGCCTCTTCGCCATGGGCCAGGTGAACCCCCGCACCGACGCGGTGCTCATGGCCGCCTTCGCCGCCCTGGTGGCGTTCTTCTCGGCCAGCCAGGACATCGCCGCGGACGCCTACCGCACCGAGCTGCTCGAGGAGACCGACGCGGATCGCGCCTTCGGCATCACCACGTTCACCCTCGGCTACCGCATCGGCATGGTCTTCGCCATGGCCGTGGCGCTCATCCTGTCCGATGTCATCGGCTGGAAGGGCAGCTATACCGTCATGGCCGCGCTGATGTCCGTGGGCATCATCGCCACCCTGCGAGCCCCCGAACCCAAGGTGGAGCGCCCACCCCACACCTGGGCCTCGGCCGTGGTGCACCCCTTCCTGGACTTCTTCCGGCGCTACAGCCGGGAGCGCCCAGCGGCCTTGAACCCGGTGCTGGGCTTCCTGCAGCGCTACTGGCTGGCGCTCGTCATCCTGCTCTTCCTCATGCTGTTCCGCGTGGGTGACGGCTTCATGTCCCAGATGAACACCACGTTCATCTTGAAGCAGGGCTTCACCAACTCGGAGGTGGGCGTCATCCAGAAGGGCGTGGGCATGACGGGCGCAATCCTCGGAGCGCTGACGGGCGGCCTGCTGGTGGCGACGCTCGGTGTCAGGCGGGGCCTGTTCCTGTTCGGCACGGCCCAGGCCCTCACCAACCTGCTCTACGTCGGGCTCGGCATGGTGGGGAAGAACTCCCTGTTCCTGGCGCTCACTGTCGGGCTGGACAACTTCAGCGGCGGCATGGGCGGAGCCACCATCACCGTCTTCAGCACGGCGCTGTGCAGCAAGAAGTTCTCCATCACCCAGTACGCCCTGCTCTCCAGCCTGGCCGCGGTGCCCATGCAGGTGCTGGGTGCCAGCTCGGGTATCCTCGTCGAGAGCGTGGGCTGGAACAGCTTCTTCCTGCTCACCGCGCTGGCCATGGGCCCCGCGCTGCTCGTGCTGATGCTGATTCCCCGCGACGTGGGCACGTCCGCCCAGCCCGAGGCCGCCGCCGAGCAGCTCACCCGCCCGACCCTGGCTCCCGAGGCCGCCGCCGAGCTGGCCTCGGCGGCCAAGAAGAGCGCCGGCTGAGCGCGGCGCGTCCGGCTACTTCGCGGTGACGCAGCCCGGGGTGCCCCCGAAGAACTTCTTCCACGCCTCGCGGTCGTGCGCGGGCAGGAAGTGGAGCTCCGGGACCAGCTCGTGGAGCTGGGAGAGCTTCGCCACCGCGGCCTTCGCCTCGCCGCTGTCCGTGTCCGTGAAGAACTGCATGACGGTGCTCTTGGGCAGGCGCCGCTCGATGGACTCGGTGAGGTTGACCGTGTCTCCCACGTGCACCAGCCGCTTCGTGGGGGACAGGTTGACGAAGGTGGCGATGCTGCCCGGCGTGTGTCCCGGAATCTTCGTCACCACGAGCACGCCATCCCCGAAGAAGTCGAAGCTCTCGTCGAAGGTCTCATAGGGCTTCGGCTCGAAGGCCATCGCCGTCATCCGTCCCTCCACCGCCCTGGCCTGCTCCAGCACGACGGCCTCGTCATGCGCGCGGATGAGCTCCAGCTCCTCGGGAGGCAGCCACACCGGCACCTGGGTGAGCTCCACCATGCCGCCCAGGTGGTCCTGGTGCGCGTGCGAGGCGATGAACCCCTTCAACCCGGCCGGCGTGGCCCCGACACGCTGGAGCGCCTGGGTCGCCGTGGATGCATCCCGGAGTCCCCCGAGGGCAATCTTCGTGAAGAGCCGCTGCAGGAGCGGCCGGCCCTTCGTCTCCTCGAGCACGTTCGGGCTGTAGCCGGCGTCGATGAGCACCTCGCCCTTGGGGTGCCGCACGAGCAGCCCGGAGGCGGTGTTCCTCCAGGTGGCGGTGCGCGTCAGGCCCGCCGTGCCCATCTGCCCCCAGACGTCACTGCGCGAGAACTCCAGCCAGCACACCTCCACCCGCGGGAGCGCATCCAGCTTCGGCGCGGCGCGGGCGTGGGCCGGCGCGGGGGACAGCTCCGCGGTCAGGAGCTTGATGCCCCCCGCGATGAGCCCGAGCACGACGAGCGCGCCCAGGAGACGTCCCCAGCGAATCCTCACTCTGGCCATGCCGCTGCATAGCACCGAGGTGGGGCTCGCTTGAACCGGCCAGACGCCCCCTCCGGGCGCGGCCTGTCCGAACTGGTCTGCTTGTCATACCAGTTCGTGGCTCCTCGGACCGGCCCGGGGGCGCGGGCCTTCTTGTGCCTTCGCTGTTGCCTCTCCGAGGCGTGCCGGGAAGACTGCCCCTCCGAACCCCGCACCTCTCGCCCGGAGCCTGCCCATGTCCACCTCCTCCAAGCCCGTCATCGGCATCATCGGCGGTAGCGGCCTCTACCAGATCGACGGCCTGACGGACGTCTCATGGCGCAAGGTGTCATCGCCCTTCGGAGAGCCCTCGGACGAGCTGTGCTTCGGCACCCTCGAGGGCCAGCAGGTGGTGTTCCTGCCCCGGCACGGCCGCGGCCACCGCATCCCGCCCTCCGAGCTCAACTTCCGCGCCAACATCGACGCGCTCAAGCGCAGCGGCGTCACGAACATCCTCTCCCTGTCCGCGGTGGGCAGCCTGCGCGAGGACCTGCCTCCCGGCACCTTCGTCGTCGTGGACCAGTTCATTGACCGGACCTTCGCTCGCCAGAAGAGCTTCTTCGGCACCGGCTGCGTGGCCCACGTCTCCATGGCCCACCCGGTCTGCCGCCGCATCGGCGACGCCGTGATGACCGCCAGCGCGGGCATGGACATCAAGGTTCACCGAGGCGGCACCTACCTCGTGATGGAGGGCCCCCAGTTCTCGTCGCTCGCCGAGAGCGAGCTGTACCGGAGCTGGAAGTGCGACGTCATCGGCATGACCAACATGCCCGAGGCCAAGCTCGCCCGGGAGGCGGAGATCTGCTACGCGACCGTGGCCATGGTGACGGACTTCGACTGCTGGCACCCCAGCCATGACGCCGTCACCGTCGAGCAGGTCATCTCCGTGCTGCTGGCCAACGCCGGCAAGGCGCGCGCGCTCATCAAGAAGGTGGTTCCCCTGCTGGGCGGGCAGCAGGGCCCTTGCAAGCACGGCTGCCAGACGTGCCTGGATACGGCGCTCATCACCGCTCCCGAGGCGAGGGATCCGGCCGTCATGCAGCGCCTGGATGCCGTGGCGGGGCGGGTGCTGCGGCGCTGAACGTGCCGGGTACTTGCATCCGCTCACTCGGGGCGAATAAAGCAGCGGGCCACAAGGAGACTCATGCCCTCTGCCTTCACTCGAGTTCTAGGGAGCGGTTTCGTCGTCGGGGAGCACTGCGTCAAGAACGAGACGCTGTCCAAGATCTGCGACACTTCGGACGACTGGATCCGCGAGCGCACCGGTATCGAGCAGCGGTACTTCGTCGAGGAGGGGGTCGCCACGAGCGATCTCGGCGTCCGGGCGGCCCGCAAGGCGCTCGAGGATGCGAAGGTGGCGCCCGAGCAGATCGACTACATCGTCTTCGCCACGATGACGCCGGACTACTACTTCCCGGGCTGTGGCGGCCTGCTCCAGGCGAAGCTGGGGCTGAGCAACGTGCCGGCGCTGGACATCCGCCAGCAGTGCAGCGGCTTCATCTATGGCCTGCAGGTCTGTGACGCACTGCTCCGTTCCGGGGCGGCCACGCGCATCCTCTTCGTGGGAGCCGAGGTCCACACCGGCTTCATGCCCTGGTCCAAGCAGGCGTTCGACCTCATCACGGGCAAGGCGGAGGGAGTGCTCCCGAAGGAGGAGCACGACTTCAACACGAAATTCCGGGACCGGACGTCGCTGTTCGGCGACGCGGCGGGCGCGCTGGTGCTGGGCCCCACGGACAACCAGGAGCGGGGCCTGCTGGGCTTCGTGCTGCACTCGGACGGGAGCAAGGCGGAGAGCCTGTACGTGTCGTCTGCGGGCTTCGCCTACCGGCCGTACGTGGGCGGCGACACGCACATCCGCGAGGCGCGCTACGTGCCGACGATGGATGGGCGCACGGTGTACAAGATGGCCGTGTCGAAGATGCCCGAGGCCGTGAACGAGGTGTGCCAGAAGGTCGGCGTGACGGTGGATGACATCTCCATGCTGATCGCCCACCAGGCCAACCTGCGCATCAACGAGGCGGTGCAGAAGGCGCTCAAGCTGCCGGACGAGCGCGTCTACAACAACATCCAGCGCTACGGGAACACCACCGCGGCGACCATCCCCATCGCCTATGACGAGTGCCGCCGCAGCGGCAAGGTGAAGGCTGGAGACCTGGTGTGCTTCGTGGGCCTGGGCGCCGGGTTCCACTGGGGTGCGGCGCTGATGCGCGAGTAGCCGTCGTCCCCAGCTCGAGGAGAAACCAATGAAGGTTCATGGCCAGCCGATGCGCACCATCTGGGTCGAGCCCGACGGCTGGTCCGTGGGCATCATCGACCAGACGCGTCTGCCGCACGCCTTCGTGACGCTGCGGCTCACCACCATGGAGGAGGTGGCCCATGCCATCCGCTCCATGCAGGTGCGAGGCGCTCCACTCATCGGCGCCGCCGCTGCTTATGGCGTGTGCCTGGCCCTGCGCGTGGATGCGTCCGACGGAGCGCTGGAGAAGTCCTGCGCCGCGCTGGCGGCCACCCGACCTACCGCCATCAACCTGCACTGGGCCCTGGAGGAGATGCGCCGGGCCCTCCGGCCGCTCTCTGCCCCCGAGCGTGTCGCCGCGGCCTACCGGCGCGCCGCGGCCATCGCAGACGAGGACGTGGCCATCAACCGGAGCATCGGCTCCAACGGCCTGCCGCTCCTTCAGGCCGCCTGGGAGCGCAAGGGCAAGAAGGGTCGGCTCAACGTCCTCACCCACTGCAACGCGGGCTGGCTCGCCACCGTGGACTGGGGCACCGCCCTCTCGCCCATCTACCTCGCCCACGAGGCGGGCCTCCCCGTGCATGTCTGGGTCGATGAGACGCGGCCGCGGAACCAGGGCGCCAGCCTCACCGCCTGGGAGCTGGGCCAGCACGGCGTGCCCCACACCGTCATCGCCGACAACGTGGGCGGCCACCTCATGCAGCACGGCGAGGTGGACCTGTGCATCGTCGGCACCGACCGGACCACCGCTCGCGGCGATGTGGCGAACAAGATCGGCACCTACCTGAAGGCCCTCGCCGCCAAGGACAACGGCGTGCCCTTCTACGTGGCGCTGCCTTCTCCCACCATCGACTGGACGCTCGAGGATGGCGTGCGCGACATCCCCATCGAGCAGCGCGAGGGCGCCGAGCTCACCGACATCAGCGGGCGGCTGCCCTCCGGCGACGTCGTCACCGTGCGCATCACGCCCCCGGGCAGCCCCGCCGCAAACTATGGCTTCGATGTGACTCCGGCCCGGCTGGTGACGGCGCTCGTCACCGAGCGCGGAGTGTGCGCAGCCTCCCCCGAAGGACTGCGGTCGCTCTTCCCCGAGCGCTTCCGAGGAACCGGGACGTGAGCCCCCTGCCGCACCTGTGGCAGCGTGAGGCCATCATCGCCACCGCTCGGCGGCTGAACCCTTCCGGGCTCAATCAGGGCACCTCCGGCAACCTCGGCCACCGCGTGGAGGACGGCTTCCTCGTCACTCCCACCGGCATGGACTACGACTCGCTGCGTCCCGAGGACATCGTCTTCATGCGCTTCGATGGGAGCTCGGAGGGACCGAGGCTTCCCTCCTCCGAGTGGCGATTCCACCGGGACATCCTCGTGGCGCGGCCCGAGGTCCAGGCCGTGCTCCACACCCACTCCCTGCACAGCACGGCGCTCGCGTGCCTGCGCCGTGGCATTCCGCCCTTCCATTACATGGTGGCCGTGGCCGGAGGCACCGACATCCGCTGCGCGCCCTACGCCACCTTCGGGACCGAGGAGCTGTCCCGTCACGCCGTGGCCGCGCTCGAGGGGCGCAAGGCGTGCCTCCTGGCCAACCACGGGCTGATCACCGTGGGCGCGGACCTGGCCGGAGCCTTCAAGCTGGCCGTCGAAGTCGAGACCCTCGCCGCCATGTACCTTCGGGCACTCCAGGTGGGCGAGCCCGTGCTCCTCGATGACGCCGAGATGGCCGTAGTATTGGAGAAGTTCCGGACCTACGGGCAGCAAAAGAGGTGACCCACATGCGCCAGGCCTCCAGTCGAGCTCAGCGGAGTCTCCTTCCGATGGGCCTTGGGAACTCACGGCCTCACCTGGGACTCCTGGCGCTGATGTGTGGCCTCACGCTCGCCCTCGCGGCCTGCGACGACGACCCGCCGAACACGGGGGAGCCGGACAGCGGAGTCCCGAGTCCAAGCCCTGACGCCGGTCCCGATGGCGGCACGAGCTCCGAAACGGACGCCGGCAGTGACGGCGGAGTGCTCCCCAACCCGGACGCAGGCACCGATGGCGGCATGAACCCCACCGTCGACGCCGGCAGCGATGGCGGAGTCACTCCCATTCCGGACGGCGGGACGGACGGCGGAACGCCTCCCCAGGCCTGCGGCGATCTCGTCGAGGACAACGTGCTGACGCGCTGGTCCGCCTGGTCCGAGGACAACGCCGTGACGAACCTGAGCACGCTCGGAGCGCCCGACGTGGTTCGCGGCACCAGCTCACTGCGTGCCGTCACCCAGTCCGGCTTCGACTTCGCCCTGCGCTACACGCCTGCTGGCGGCACGATGAATGTCTCCAGCGCCGCGCAGCTGCGCTTCGCCATCCGCGCGCTCAACACCACGCCCACCGGCTGGCAGGGCAACTTCCCCGTGGTGGTGCTCCAGGACTCGACCGGCAAGCGGCGCACGTACACCCCCAGCCGCCAGTTCCTCGGCCGCGACGGCGCCAGCTGGGTACCCATCACCCTCCCCCTGGCGGGCGATGCCACCTGGAGCCTCTCCGGCAGCGCGGTGAACCTGGCGGCCCTGAGCCGCGTGGAGCTCCACGCGGACACCTGGGAGTCCGGCTTCACCCTGGACGTGGACGCCATGAGCTTCGAGCAGGCGCAGACCGTCTGCTCCCTCGAGTGCCCCAACGCCTGCAGCGGCCGCGGCACCTGCGACGCCACCATCCTCGCCTGCACCTGCGACCTGGGCTACGGCGGCCCCGCCTGCGCCACCTGCGCCCCTGGCTTCGTCTCGCAGAACGGCACCTGCGTGCTGCCCAATGACGCCAACCACTCCGAGTGGCCCAACGCCACCAGCAAGGCCAACAGCGACACCTGGCTCCAGGTCCACCACGCCCAGCTCCAGACGCTCAAGCCCAAGGTGCTGGCGCTCAACTTCGTCAACCCGAGCAACCCCACCCAGGTCTCCCAGCTCATCTCCCAGCTCATCAGCGCGTTCGCCGAGGGCTCCAAGGTCCAGGGCTCCAAGAACGCGTCGGCGCCCGCGCAGCTCCAGTACCAGCTGGCCAAACCCATCCTGGACCTGCGGGACGGAGTGAACGGCCGTCCGCCGCCGCCCTCGGGGTACGCGTACGAGAACAGCACCCTCTTCCCGCGCCGGCCCCAGAGCGAGCCCGGCGGCTGGCGCTTCGACTACGCCACCCTCTTCGAGCAGGGCTTCGCCCAGCACTACGGCTATCGGGATCCGGCCAACGCCAGCCGCTACCTCACCCTGTGCGAGCTGGTGGACCGTGGAGAGATCCACGAGCTGTGGGTCATCGGCTCGGGGGATGTGCCGGACGTGAACGCGGCGGAGGTGCTGGAGTCCAAGCCGCGCTACACGCGCACCGGCAACCGCATCCCCAACGCCGTGGAGCGCTGCGCGGGCAACGGGTGCTTCGACGAGGACGTGCCCTTCTGCGGCCGGAGCCTGCGCATCGGCTTCGTCAACTACAACCGAGGCCCGGGCTGCTACGTGCACTCGCACGGCCACGGGCTGGAGTGGACCTCCAACAGCGGCGCGGTGCCCGCGCTGACGGAGTGGTTCACCCCGCTGGCCCGATTCGATCTCGACACGCGATACAGCCTGCCCTTCTCCAAGTGGTACGACATGGGCTGCGCCACCGAGCCGTGCCTGAGCTTCCCCTCCGCCACGAGCGCCCGCGTCGTCCACCAGGGCTCCACATACAACGTGAACCCGTACGACGCGGCCTGCGGCAACGTGCACTTCCCGCCCAACGGCGTCAGCCACTACGACTACGGCAACGCCACCTCGGTGCGCACCTCGTGCTCCGGCTTCGGCCGCCACCAGGGAGCGGGCGGCACCGACGCCACCGAGCTCGTGAACAAGGACACCTGGGCCCGCTACCTGCCCCTGGCCAATGACTGCGGCGGCGAGTTCCTCGTCTGGTGGTTTCAGAACATGCCGGGCTACAACTCGGGACAGACCTACTCGGATGGGAGGCCCATGCCCTCCCTCTGGCCGTTCTTCTTCTACTGACGACGCCAGCACTCAAAGGCCTGGAGTTCCGCACCCACCAGGCCTACGGTTCGCGCACTTCGTGCACGATGCGGCTTCGGACTTTTCCTCCCCAGGTCGAGCAGCTCGCACAGCTCTGGCGCGCGCAGGTCCTGACGACCTCTTCGTGGGTGCAGGTCGGTGAGCCGATTCCGGGAGCCGAGTCCGAGCCGTTCTTCGTTCGCTCCACGGACGGCTTCTCGGGCCTCGCCAAGCCTGGGACAAGCCAGCCTCCCGTCCACCGGCACCCCAGGGCGGCACACGAGAAGATCGCGGCGGACCTCGCCTACGAGCTGGGGCTTCCTGTCCCTCCCGTCATCCTTTGGAGAAGCGGACGCCCGGGGATGTCCATCTCCGCGCTCGCCTTTCCCCGGGCCCTGCCTTGGGGCGCCATCCCCCCTTCCATGGGAGGACAGCTGCTCCCTCGGCTCGCGCCCGTGGCTTCCGCCATGGCCGCCTTCGACTCATGGCTCGCGAACACGGATCGGCAGAATGACGGCAACCTGCTGCTGAGCGAGGACGACACCGTGACGCCTCCCGTGCTCCGGGTGGCCTACCTGGACTTCGCCAACTCGATGACTTATCGCTGGGCCCAGAACCAGCGGTGGCAACTCGATGATGCGGTCGCTTGTTATCCAGACAGGATCCCCGTGGATGAGACGAGCTTGCGCGCCACCCTCCAGGAGATCGAGCAGTTCCCCAGAACGACGATTGAAGAGATCGTGACTAGAATCCCCGAGGACTTTCTATCGGTCGCACATCGGACCACCATTCTCGATGGGCTGCTGCACCGGCAATCGCGGGTTCGTGGGATGATGGCCACCGTATACCCGGGTATTCCATGAGCTTGGACAAGGTGTGGTTCTCGTTCATCGACTACCGGCCGGACCCTTCCGAGCCGGAGAAGAACCGGATTGTCCTGGGAAGCATCCTGTCCGCGCGACTCGGACGCAGGCACGGGACCGTTGTCCTCGATGCTCGCGACCACCTCACCGAGGACGAGCTCCAGCACATGGACGGCCTCAGTCGGAAGCTGCTCGCCTATCCCGAGCACTATCTGGATGGCGAGATCCAGCGCTTCTTGAAGACCGCTCCTTTCGACGGCCAATCCTGGCTGAGCGCCCTCTCCCAGTTGCACCGCTGGTCGCTCTACGTCACTCCGCCTCGGAAGCTCCAGGTCGAGCGGCACCTGTCCCAGACCAACCAGGAGGCACTCACCACGGTCTGTCATGACCTGCTCATCGCCCACATGCTAGGTCGGGATGTCCCGCTCACGGGCCGCCTGCGCGCGAAGCGGATCATTCCCGATGACTGGCGGACCCAGGTTCCCCCGGCCTGGCAGCTCACCAGCCGCTCCTTCGCCGCGGCCTCACAGCGGTCCTAGCGCCTGAGCCGGCCGCCCATGCCCCCTCGCAAGCTGCCGCGACACCTCAACTGGCTGGAGGCCTTCGCGGCCGCCGTCGAGGCCGGCAGCCTGGAGGGCGCCGCCGAGCACCTGGGCGTCGCCCGCTCCGTCGTCAGCGAGCACATCCGCGCCCTCGAGGCCTCCCTCGGGGATGGCGAGCCCCTGCTCGAGCGCGGGCCGGGCCGCCGCCTCCACCTCACCCCTCGCGGCCAGCGGCTCTACGCCGGCACCCAGACGCCGCTGCACCAGCTGGACCTCAAGCGCCTGAGAGACCTGGCCAGCTCCGAGCCCAGCCTCCGCCTGGGCCTCAACCACACGCTCTCCACCATGCTCCTGCGCGACATCGCCCGGGACGCCGCCCAGGCCGGCATCAAGCTGGAGATCGGCTTCGGCGGCCCCTTCGAGCTCGTGCGCGAGGTGCAGACGGGCCAGCGCGACGTCGTCATCGGCTTCACGCCCCTGCCCTCCCACCGGGGCGTCGAGGCCGAGTCCCTCATCAGCCTGCCCTTCGTGGTGCTCGCCGGCCCAGACACGCCCCTGGCCGCCCGCGCCGGGGCGCGCAAGGCCCTCCAGGTGAAGGACCTCGAGGGCCAGTCCTTCGTCGACTGGCTCCGGGATGATCCCTACGGCGGCGCCAACAGCGCGCGCTTCGCGGCCCACGGCGTCACCGTTCGCGAGGTGGCCCGCGTGGAGAGCTTCCTCCACCTCTTCGATGTCCTCCGCGCCTTCGGGCAGGCCTGCGCCGTCGCGCCGGACCTGCGGCCCCTGAGCCCCTTCCCTCCCGAGCTCCACGTCTGGCCGCTCCAGGAGGAGCAGCCCCAGCTCATCGAGGTGGTGGCCCTCTGGCCCACCGGCGCCCACAGCGCGGAGACCCGCCATGTCCTCCAGGGACTGCGACGGCGCCTGGGGCAGAAACGTCGGAAAACCGACTAGAACTTCGAAATTTTACGGATTTCCGTCCCCGCCTTCCGGCCTTACCTTCCTTGGGTCGACTGGAGGAGCGCGCATGACCCCGACGGAGAGGACCCTGGCCCGCCTGCCTGCCCACCTGCGGCGCTACGTGGTGGGACAGGACTACGCGTCCTATACGCCGCGAGACCACGCGGTGTGGCGCCACATCCTCCTCCGTCTGCGCAACCACTTGTCGGACAAGGCCCATTCCGCCTACCTGGACGGGCTCGAGGCCACCGGCATCAGCGTGGAGCGCATCCCCAGCCTGGATGAGATGAACGAGAAGCTGGCGCGGCTCGGCTGGGGCGCCGTGGGCGTGCGCGGCTTCATTCCTGGCGCGGTGTTCACCGAGTTGCAAACCCTGGGCGTGCTGGCCATCGCCGCGGACATCCGCACCCACGAGCACATCCAGTACACGCCCGCGCCGGACATCGTCCACGAGAGCGCCGGCCACGCCCCCATCATCGCCAACGCGCGCTACGCCCAGTACCTCAAGCGCTGCGGCATGACGGGCTTCAAGGCCATTGCCTCCGTGGAGGACCTGGCCATCTTCGAGGCCATCCGCAACCTCAGCGTGGTGAAGGAGGATCCCGCCGCCACGAAGGAGGAGGTGGAGCATGCCCAGGCGCGCCTGGACGCCGCCAACAACAGCAGCCGCTACGTGAGCGAGAGCACGCGCGCCGGTCGCCTCTACTGGTGGACGGCCGAGTACGGCCTGGTGGGCAGCCTGGAGAACCCGCGCCTGTACGGCGCTGGCCTGCTGTCGAGCATCGGCGAGGCCGAGCACTGCCTCACCCCGGCGGTGAAGAAGGTCCCGCTGACCGTCGCCTGCACGGAGACCGAGTACGACATCACCCGGATGCAGCCGCAGCTCTTCGTGGCGCGCGACTTCGAGCACCTCTTCGAGGTGCTGGAGCAGTTCGAGGCCTCGATGGCCTGGAAGCGCGGCGGCGACTACGGCCTGCACGAGGCGCTGCGGGCGCGCTCGGTGAACCACCTGGTGCTCTCGGATGGGCGCGAGGTGACGGGCAAGGTGATGGAGCTGACCGCGGGCCTGCGCCCCGTGGCCGAGGGGCTGGGCACCGCGCTGGTGCACCTGGAGGGCCCCGTGCTGCTCTCGCACGAGGGCAAGGCCCAGGGCAAGCCGTGGACGGGCAACGCGCTGGTGGCCTTTGGCGCCGGCACGCTGCCGGAGCGCGGCGAGTTCCAGCTGGAGCTGGCCAGCGGCCTGCGCCTGAAGGGCTTCGCGGTGGGAGACGGCGAGGTGCTCCACCTGCAGGGGTGGCTCGGCGAGCGGAAGCTGGAGCTGCCGTCGGTGTCGCGCCTCTACCTCAGCGAGCGCGTGCCGTCCGTGGCGGGCGGCCCCGGGGATCCGGGCACGTGGGACCACTGGTTCGGAGAGCTCAACGCCTTCGCCGCGGGCGATGGCGAGGCTCGGGCGCGGGCGCGCAAGGCCGAGTCCCTGCCCAAGCCCCTGGCCGCGCTGTATCGCGAGGTGCGAGCCCTGCGCGAGTCGGGTGACGTGCGGCCCGACCGCCTGGAGCAGCTCGTTCGGGCCGCCAGCGCGTTCCCGGACGAGTGGCTGCTCCATGAAGAGGTGGCGGAGCTCCGTTCCTCCCTCTCCCTGCCTCCCGTGAAGAGCGCGTTCACCGAGCAGCGCGCCCACCCGTAGAGGTCCACCCCGCGCTCACCCCGCGCGGCTCAGCTGAGGATGGGCTGGCAGATGGCTTGCTGGCACTCCAGCGCGCCGCAGCACCCCACGCTGCCTCCACAGGCAGCGCCTTCCGGGGCACAGGTGGAATCCGGCGCGCCCGCGTCCGGCGTGGACGAGCCTCCATCCGGCGACGAAGTACCTCCGTCCGTGGCAGATGGTGATCTTGTCCTTGGCGTCATTCGAGTCCGCCGTGGCCCCACCGTTGAGCGCCCCATCCCGGAGCGTCGGGCTGGAGCCGTCCTCTCCCAGGGTGCCGTCTCCGCGCACATGGGTGGACCGGCGCTCCCGAAGGACTGCTAGGACACCGCCATGAATGACGCCGACACCTTCCTCCGCCTCGCCTTCGCCCAGGCTCCCGCCGCCGAGGCCAACACCGCCATCTCGCGCACCCGCGAGGAGCAGGGAGACCTGAAGAGCTACGAGCTCATCCTGCCCGCCGAGAACGTCCGCGCCTTCCTGCTGGAGCGCACGCTGCCCAGGCTCGTGGACTACCTCGAGTCCGTCGGCGCGAAGCTGCCCGGCTGCGGAGGCGTGTTCCTCTCGGTGTTCGCCGGGGACACGCTCCACTTCATCCACGCGCGGGACGCCATGCGGCTCCTGTCCGAGTGGAGCGGCCTGTCCCTGGAGGAGGTGAGGCAGCGCTACCGCCCGCGCTAGCCTCGGCGCTCGAGAGCTTCTGTGCGGCACCCGAGAGACGGGTAGGCTGCCACGCCTTCCGTTCTCGGAGATCCTCATGCGCCCTGTCCACCGCCCGCTGCGCTCTGCCCTCCTCTGCCTCTGTCTCCTCGGTGCTCCGGCCCTCGCGGCGCCCCCGAAGACGGAAGCTGCCGCCAGCCCCGAGCTGTCCCGGCTGCTCGCCACCTTCCTCGGAGACACGCCGATGCTGAGCGATCTCCAGTCGCTCACCGACGAGATCGGCGGAAGGGCCACGGGCTCCCCCGCCAACCTGCGCTCCGTGGAGTGGGCGCTCGCACGCTTCCGCGAGGCCGGAGTGGACGCCCGGAAGGAAGCCTTCCAGATGCCCTCGCTGTGGCTGGAGCGCTCGGCGCGAGCCACCGTGCGCGGAGAGGGCGTCACCTACGCGCCCCGCCTGGCGGCCATGCCCTTCTCCACGGCCACGCCGAAGGGCGGGCTCACGGCGCCGCTGCTCTCCGTGGGAAAGGGAACGGCCCAGGAATTCCAGGCGCTCGGGGCTCGGGCACGCGGGGCCTGGGTGCTCGTGGAGACCGAAGAGCTGAAGGACATCGAGGGCCTGTTCCGCGAGTACAAGGAGGACGCGGCCATCGAGCAGCTCGCGTATGGCGCGGGCGTCGCGGGCGTGGCGTACATGGGCTCGCGCTCCGACAACCTGCTCTACCGCCACAACGTGGCCGCGGGCGAGCGCAACAAGCTGCCCATGTTCGTCATGGAGCGTGATGGCGCGCTGCGCGCGGTGCGGCTGCTGCGGAGCGGCAAGGCGCTGACGCTCACCGCCGACATCGAGCTCCAGTCCGGCCCCGCCTACACGAGCTACAACGTCATTGGCGAGCTGCGCGGCACCACCCGGCCGGACGAGGTGGTCATCATCGGAGCCCACCTGGACTCGTGGGATTTGGGCACGGGGGCCCTGGACAACGGCGCCAACGTGGCGGTGCTCATCGACGTGGCGCGCCAGATGAAGCGGCTCGGCATCAAGCCGGCGCGGACGCTCCGCTTCGCCCTGTGGAACGGCGAGGAGCAGGGTATGTACGGCTCGTGGGGCTATACGCGCACGCACGAGGCGGAGCTGGACAAGCACGTGATGGCGACTTCCGTCGACATGGGCTGTGGGCGCATCACCGGCTTCTTCACCGGACGCCGCCCGGAGCTGCCGGCCCTGGTGGACCAGGCGCTCGCGTCGGTGAGCGGGCTGGGGCCCTTCACGCAGGTGGATGAGCCCGTCGTCGGCACGGACAACTTCGACTTCATGCTGCACGGCGTACCCAATCTGGTAGCCAACCAGCTGCCCGAGTCCTACGGCCCCAACTACCATGCGCGCTCGGACGAGCTGGACAAGTGCGACGTGCGCCAGCTGCGGCTCAACGCGGCCATCATCGCGGCGCTCGCCCATGGCTTCACGCAAATGGACGCGAAGCTGCCCCGCCACTCCCGCGCGCAGGTGGAGGAGCTGGCCCGCACCTCGGATGTGCTCGAGGCGATGAAGTCCTTCGGCGTCTACGAGGACTGGATGGCCGGCAAGCGAGGGCGGAAGTAGTACCTCGGGAGGAGCGAAACGCCACCGCGCCCCAGGCATCTTCCCCGTCGCGGCATGTCATCCACCCCAAGAAGGAGCCGAACCGATGATCGATCTCTATACCTGGGCCACACCGAATGGCTGGAAGATCTCCGTCACGCTGGAAGAGCTGGGGCTGCCCTACACGGTGCACCCCATCGACATCAGCAAGGGCGTGCAGAAGCAGCCGGACTTTCTGAAGATCAACCCGAACGGGCGCATCCCGGCCATCATCGACCGCGAGGAGCAGGACTTCGCGATCTTCGAGTCCGGGGCGATCATGATCTACCTGGCGGAGAAGACCGGGCGGCTGATGCCGACGGACCGCAAGGGGCGCTCGCGGGTCATCCAGTGGCTGATGTTCCAGATGAGCGGCGTCGGGCCCATGCAGGGGCAGGCCAACGTCTTCTACCGGTACTTCCCGGAGAAGATCCCCGCGGCCATCCAGCGCTACCAGAACGAGACGCGGCGGCTCTACACGGTGCTCGACACGCGGCTGCAGCAGAGCGAGTACCTGGCGGGGGACTTCAGCATCGCGGACATCGCCACCTGGGCCTGGGTGCGCGGCTACAGCTGGGCGGGCGTGTCGGTGGAGGGGCTGCCCCAGCTGCAGCGCTGGCTCGCGGCCATCGAGCAGCGGCCCGCCTCGCAGCGCGGGCTGAAGGTGCCCCACGATCTCAAGCTCGACAATGCCGCCACGCAGGAGAGCATGCTCAAGGGCGCGCAGACCATGCTCCAGCGCTGAAGCGGTCCCGGGCGGCGCCGAGGCTCGGAGCGGCACCTCGCCAGTCCGCGATTCTCCCGGGGACTCCTCTGCGCGCTCGGTGACCACCGCAGCCGGCTGGAGCGATGGCAAGGGGTCATCACCGGAACGAGTCAACGATGTAGACCGATGCCTTGGAGAATTCGAGGAGGGCGGTCCCAGGCTCCGAGCCTGGAAGCTTCCGAAGCTGCCCCTTGGCCAGCCGGGCGACCGCGCAGATGGGAACTTTTTCCCCGTCAGGCGGGTGAGCCTCGTAGTACCGGACAACGGCGTGCGGACCACTCGTCCAGACCCGTCCATAGAGGCGCGTCACCGCTGGCAAGATGCCGAGTTCGTCATTCAGCATGCTCTCCACGGGGCCCTCGTACAGCGTGATAGGGCTGACATCGGTCTGGTTTACGTCGAGTTCCACAGAGGCCGCATCGCCCACACGGAGCCGAAGGATCCGCATGGTCGTGAGGGCATCCCGGGAGCACTCTTCCGGTCCTGGGGTCCCGTCGGACCGCAGAGCGACACCACCTGACGTCGTCGAGCACGCTGAAGCCGTGCCCAGAAGGGCTGCAGAGACAAGAAGCACCACTCGGGCTGGAGCCATGGTGAGGAGGACGTATTACCGCAAGAGGGAAGGGTCCAATTCGACGATGGCTTCTTTCAAGCCGTCTTGCCGGAAGATTTCGAGTACGAGCCGCTCGGGCCCTCCGGCGGCATCAAAGGCATGCCCGTCGATGACGAAGGCCACCCGCCCACGCGTCCCCTCATGCAAGAAGGCTCCGCTCGTCCGCATCGCAAAGGGCCTCCTCTCCTCTTTGGAAGTCCGCAGACGCGCTTCGAGAAGGCTCCAAGGCTCTGGGTTGCCGTTCCGTACGCTGAGAACCACTGCTGCTTTGTCACGACTCCTGCTGGTGTAGACGAAGACCTGGATCTCGGTGCCTTCTCCCTCGTCCTTCAGCAACCAGGACTTCCGCTCTCGAAACGGTGTCATCTTGATGGCCCCCTTCGCGAGAAGCGAGGCGAGGGCATGGTCGATCGTATCCTCCTGCTCGAGTTTCTCGAACTTCTCCCGGTAGATGCGCTCCATGACTCGCGCCTCGGCCAAGGATGCACGCATGTATCTGTCGTGATCGCGGTCCCGCAGCAGATTGACCTGATGATCAACGCTCGCGTTATCCGCTGTCACCGTGAAGGGCCATTGCGTCCCGTCCACCATCGTCACCACAAGCGGAATGCGGTCCTCCGAGGTCAGGTCGTAGAGCGGCACCAGAACCACCACGCGACCGGCCACGCCTGGAGGTTCAAAGCGGCCTTCCCAGCCTTCTAGCTTTGTGCGCCTCGGGTCCACGTCCGTCTCGAAGCGAAGGACCGTGGCGACCTCTCCAGCAACGTAGATCGGACGTGCACGCTGATCGGGTCCGTTCGGAAGGATGACGTTCCGAACCCGGAACTCGCGGTCCTTGGCACTGGCGGCAGAGGCAACGAGAAGCCCCAGCAGAATGAACCGGCATGGCACGACGAGCCGCATGGTGAGGAAACCTACTGGATTGGCTTCCCGGCGTCCAACCCGCTGGAGGACTTGCTGATGAGGCTGCTTGTCGGCCTCCTCTTCAGGACGTCGTCTCGGCCCTCTCACAAGGAGCGGGTGGCGATCTCCGTCAACTCCTCTTCGGTGAGCACCAGGGGGTTGGCCTTCATGCTGCTCGCCACCCGGGCCTTCTCCACCAGCCGAGGCACCTCCGCCTCCGTCAGCCCGTAGCGACGCAGGCCCGGCACGCTCAGCGCCTGGCACAGCTCCTTCACCCAGGTGATGGCGTCCTCCGCCTTCGCATCCATCCTGCCGGTGAGCACCGTGGCCACGTCCAGGAGGCGAGCCACCGCCGGATGCTGGGGCGCACGAGCCCGCAGGGCCCGCAGGTTCACCTCGAGGCTGGCCGCCAGCAACGCCGCGCACACCGCCCCGTGCGGCGCATGGAACATGCCGCCCATCGGCGCCGCGAAGCCGTGCACGGCGCCCAGGCCCGCGTTGGCCAGGCACAGCCCACCGAAGAGGCTTGCCAGCGCAAGGTCCTCCCGCGCCGCTGCGTCAAAGTCCTCCAGCACCGCGCGCCGCAGCGAGCGTGCCGAGCGGCGCATCCCCTCGCGGGCCAGCGCGTCCGTGAGCGGGTTGGCCCGAGCGGAGAGGAACGGCTCGATGAGCTGGGAGAGCGCATCCAGGCCGCTGGAGGCAATCACCGGCTTGGGAGCCCCCGCGAGCAGGTCTGGATCCACGATGGCCACGCGCGGCAGCATGAGCGGGCTGCGCAGGCTGGCCTTCACCTTCTCCTCCCTGGCGCCCAGCACCGCGTTGCGCGTCACCTCCGAGCCCGTCCCCGCCGTGGTGGGAATGGCCACCAGGGGCACCGAGGGCTGCGTCAGCGGCCTGCCCCGGCCAATCACCTCCAGATAATCGAGCGGGTCTCCGCCGTTGGCGGCCAGCGCCGCGATGGCCTTGCCCGCATCCAGCACGCTGCCTCCACCCAGCGCCACCACGGTGTCACAGCCGGCGGCGATCGCCGTGGCCGTGCCCTCGCGCGCCAGCTCCAGCGTGGGCTCGCTGTCCACCCGGAACAGGACGGTGGACAGCCCCAGGCGGTCCAGCCCCTCTCGCAGCGGCGCGGCGCGGGCCGGCGTGCTCCCGGTCACGATCATCACCCGACGCCCGCCCAGGGCACGCACCACCTCGGGGGCTTCCGCCATGCGCCCCGCACCGAAGAGGACTCGCGTGGCGGTGGCGAACTCGAAGGCCAGCTCGGTGCTCATGTCACCACTCCGCGTCTTCCGGGAAGCAGTTGACGTACTTCCGGCTCGTGCGGGGCTCCGCCATCATCGGCGCCACGGCGTCCCGCCACTTCAGGTAGTGCGCCGTCTCCTTGTGCGCGGCCGGCGCGGTGGGCGTGCGGTACGCCTCGACGAGCACGAAGCGCGTCTTGTCCTCGGTGTCCTGGACGACGTCGAAGCGGGCAATCCCCGCCTCCTTCACGCTCTCGCGGGCGTTGGCCAGGGTGGCCTCGCGGAAGGCGTCGACGTACTCGGGTTTGACATGCACGTGGACGTGCACGACCAGCAGGCTCTGGGGCATGCGTCCAGGGTAGCGCGAGCCCGGTCCGCCCGGAACCACCGGCCGGTTCAGGACCAGAGTATTCTCGACAGGATGCGTTTCCTGCTCAGCCTCCTCCTGCTCTCCACCGCCGTGCAAGCCGAGCCCGGCGACGCCGCGCCCCGCGCCCCCTCGCGGGAGGAGCTGGCCCGATACCCCTGGCTGGCCAAGGACGTGAAGGTGCGTCCGCTGGAGGCCACCTTCCCGGCGCCTCCGGGCTACACACGGGTAGCCGTGGAGCCGAGCACCTTCGGGGCCTGGCTGCGCGGCCTGCCGCTGCGTCCCGAGGGCACACCGGTGCGCGACTTCCAGGGCGGCCAGGTGCTGGCCGGAGATGACTCCCGGCTCGCGGCCGTGGCCGAGCTGGAGGTGGGCACGGCGAACCTCCAGCAATGCGCGGACTCCATCATCCGGCTGCATGCCGAGTGGCTCTGGGCCCAGGGCCAGAAGGAGCGCATCGCCTACCGCTTCACCAGCGGAGACCTGGCCTCCTGGACGCGCTACGCCGCCGGGGAGCGCGCGAAGATCTCCGGCTCGAAGGTGAAGTGGGTCCGCGGCGCCAACGCGGACAGCTCTCGCGCGGCGTTCCGCTCGTACCTGGACCTGGTCTTCACCTACGCGGGGACACTGTCGCTGCAGGCGGAGAAGAAGCGGCCCTCGCGCGAGGACGTGCGGCCCGGGGACTTCTTCGTGCTCGGAGGCAGCCCGGGCCACGCCGTCCTGGTGCTGGACGTGGCCGTGAACGCCGAGGGGAAGCGGCTCGCGCTGCTCGGCCAGGGCTTCATCCCGGCCCAGGACTTCCAGGTGCTGTCCCCCGCCCAGGACGGCCCGTGGTTCTCTCTGGACGGCGAGGAAGTGGCCACTCCCTTCTGGAAGCCCTTCCCCTGGTCCTCGCTGCGCCGGCTCTGAGCGGGAATAGGAGGAGGTGCCGCCTGTTCGGCCGCCCGCCCCGGGTAGACGAAGCCCACCCGGTCCGCTAACACCCGCCTCCCCCTATCCCCCGGAGACCCATGAGCCTCAAGTCCCTTGCCCGTCACTTCTGGGCCCCAGGCGCGCTCAGCGTCCTGCTGCTCACCGGCTGCGCGACGGCGCCGCGCAAGCTCGGCGTCGAGGTGAAGAACTTCGACACCAGCGTCCGCCCGCAGGATGACTTCTACCAGTACGTCAACGGCACCTGGCTGAAGACCACGCAGATCCCCGCCGACAAGGCCCGCTACGGCACCTTCGTCGAGCTGCTGGACAAGAGCGAGGCCGCCCTCAAGGCCATCATCGAGGAGACCGCGGCGAACCCGAACGCCAAGGACGGCAGCGAGGCCCAGAAGATCCGCGATCTCTACCTCAGCTTCATGGACACCCAGCGCATCGACTCGCTGGGCGTGGAGCCGATCCGCGCGGAGCTCCAGCGCGTGGCCGCCCTCAAGAGCACCGAGGAGCTGCCCGAGCTGTTCGCGGAGCTCTACCTCGCCGGCGTGCAGACGCCCATGCTCGTGTTCGTGGGGCAGGACGCAAGGCAGACCACGCGCTACATCGTCTACGCCACCCAGAGCGGCCTGGGCCTGCCGGACCGGGACTACTACTCCAAGCAGGAGCCTCGCTTCGTCGAGGTGCGCGCGGCCTACCAGGCCTACATCGAGAAGCTGCTCACCCTGGGAGGCCAGCCGGACGCGGCCGCCGCGGCCCAGGCCATCGTCGCCCTGGAGGCGAAGCTGGCCGAGAAGAGCTGGGACCGAGCGCGCAGCCGCGACCGCGAGGCCACCTACAACCTCAAGACGGTGGCGGAGCTGGATCAGCTCACCCCGGGCTTCTCGTGGCCGCGCTACCTGAAGGCGCTGGGCGCGGAGAACACTCCGGGCGTCGTCGTCCGCCAGCCGGACTACTTCCAGGCCATGGCGGCCGTGCTGAAGGAGACGCCGCTGCCGGTGCTCCAGCAGTACCTCACCTACAAGGTGCTCGACGAGAACGCCGAGCTGCTCGGCAAGCCCTTCGAGGAGCTGCACTTCGACTTCCGCGGCCGCACGCTCCAGGGCCAGCAGGAGAACCGCCCCCGCTGGAAGCGCGGCGTCGCCATGGTGGAGGCCGCCCTGGGCGAGTCCGTGGGCAAGCTCTACGTGGAGCGCCACTTCAGCCCCGAGTCCAAGGAGCGGATGATCCAGCTGGTGAGCAACCTGCGCGAGGCCTTCAAGCAGGGCATCGAGCAGCTCGACTGGATGAGCCCCACCACCAAGGCCAAGGCCCAGGAGAAGCTGTCGAAGTTCGGCGTGAAGATCGGCTACCCGGACAAGTGGCGGGACTACTCGAAGCTGCAGGTCGTCGCCGGGGACATCGTCGGCAACATGAAGCGCGCCACCGCCTTCGAGGCCCGGCGCAACTTCGACAAGCTGGGCAAGCCCATCGACCGGACCGAGTGGGGCATGACGCCGCAGACGGTGAATGCCTACTACAGCTCGTCGATGAACGAGATCGTCTTCCCGGCAGCCATCCTCCAGCCGCCCTTCTTCGATCCGGCGGCGGATGACGCGACCAACTATGGCGCCATCGGCGGCGTCATCGGCCACGAGTTCAGCCACGGCTTCGACGATCAGGGCTCGCGCTCGGACGGAGACGGCAACCTGCGCAACTGGTGGACGGACGAGGACAAGAAGGCCTTCGAGCAGCGCACGGCCGTGCTCGTGGAGCAGTACGGCGCCTTCAAGCCCATCGACGCGATGGCGGTGAACGGCAAGCTGACGCTGGGCGAGAACATCGGCGACCTGAGCGGCCTGACGGTGGCCTACCGCGCCTACAAGCTGTCGCTGGATGGCAAGGACGCCCCCGTCATCGACGGCTTCACCGGGGACCAGCGCTTCTTCTTCGGCTGGGCGCAGATCTGGCGCACGCTTTTCCGCGACGACTTCCTGCGGCAGATGCTGCTGACGGACACGCACTCGCCGAGCCCGTACCGCGTCAACGGCGTGGTGCGGAACATGCCCGAGTTCCACCAGGCCTTCGGCGTGAAGGAGGGCGACGGCGCGTGGCTGCCGCCCGAGCAGCGCGTGAAGGTCTGGTAGCGCTCCGCGCCTCGCGTGGGTCCACCGCTCCTGGGTGGGCCCACTCGGCGGGCAGGCTCAGAAGTCCTGGATGCGGTCGGCCAGGTTCGAGTGCTCGACGAACTGGTTGACGTTGCCCTGGATGCCGGCGATGCGGCGGTTGCGCTCGATCTCCGCCGTGTCCACCACGTCCAGCTTGTTCCACTGGCGCAGCACCGACTCCTCCTCGGGGGCGATGCGCTTGTTGTACTCGGCCGAGAAGTAGAACATCGCCCGCGCCACGTTGCCCTTGTGCTCATCGGGCGGCTCGAAGACCTTGCGGCCCTGGGCGTCGGTGCCGAACTTCGCCCCGCTCGGGCTGCTCCACTGCACCTTGTCCACCTTGCCGAACGGGAAGCTGCCGCGCGTGCTGTTGGCCCGGCTGTCCGTGGGGTACAGGTGGTGCAGGTCGCTCTTGGCCGCGCCCGTGGCGCCCTTGGACTGCGGCCAGGTGTGTTCCACGTTCATGTCCGAGCTGTTGGGGATCTTCCCGCCGTTGATCTCCCGGTGCGTGTACACGTCGCGAACCTTGCCGTTGCGCACGTCCAGGTCGGTGAAGATGGCCTTGCGCGCCTCGTTGTAGCTGAGCACGTGCTTGCCGTCCGAGGAGGCCTGGATGGCCTTCAGCAGCGCCGTGTCCCGCAGGCCCTGGAACGGATCGTCCGTCTGCGGCGGCTCGGTCGGCGGCTCCTGCGTCTCGCCCGTGCCCGTCAGCTCCAGGTCCCACGCCTTGAGCGTGCCCACGTCCTGCTTCGCCGTGTCCTTCACGGTGAGCTTCCACTCGCCCTGGGTGGGCTCGCCCGCGAAGCCGCTCAGGTCGAACTTCGCCTTCAGGTTGTCCGCCGAGCCGCCCTCGCGGTCCGCCAGCGTGAGGCTCTTGCCCGAGGGGCTCGTCAGCGTCACCACCAGGTCGCCCCGGTAGGTGTGGGGGATGTCCACCGAGAGCGAGCCGCCCTTGAGCTTCAGCGCGTCGTTCACCCGCAGGGTGGACTCCACCTGGGAGCTGTCCGGGATGGCGAGGTTCGGAGTGGCTCCGGCGCGAACCGTCTGCTCCGTCTGCCCGGTGGCGCGCGTGGCCTTCGGGGCCGACGGCGCGAAGCTCGAGCCGAGCCGCGTCAGCGTGGACGCATCCGCGCGGGGCTGGCTCGCCGAGAACGACGAGCGGTCCGTCGAGCGGGCCGAGGCGGCGGTCGGGGTGGAACGAACGGCCTCCCTCGAGGACGGCGTCACGAGGGGGCGGGGCTGGGAGCGCTGGAGGCTGACGGAGTTCACAAATCAGTTATCGGGGTGGAACACCTACAGTTGCTTCCATCTCCCGACGTTTTTCGCAATTTCCCTTCCAGTGCTACTGGAGTGCGCCCCGAAGCCGGGGAGTGCACTCGTAACCGCTGGGAATTGCTCAGAAGGCCAGGCCTATGCCGGCATGCGGCAGGGCCGTCACGCCCTCGGCCCACATGAGGGCCATGCCCCCGGAGAGGAAGATGCCCACGCCCGGTGTGGACAGCTCCAGGGAGGCGCCCGCGCTGGCGCTGGGAAACGCCCAGTACGCCCGCTCGGGGCTGTCGTAGCGGGAGAAGCCCGCGGCGACGTCGAGGAAGAGGCGGTGGTTGGGCCCGGTGATGGTGGCCATGCGGAGCACCGCCTCGGCGGTTCCCAGCACGGGCCCCTCCTCGAAGCGGAGGTCCTTCACGACGAGCACGCTGCCGCCCAGCTCGATGCGAGGCGCCAGCACCACGGTGTAGCCCAGCTGCATCCCCAGGCCGCTCGAGGCGCCGTCCGTGGAGAGGATGCCTCCGCCGACCACGCCGATGCGGAACTTCTGGCAGATGCCGTAGTGGGTCCGGTAGCAGAGCGGATCCTCGGGGACGCTGCCTCCTCCTCCTCCTCGGGAGCGTCCCCGGCGCTGTGCGAAGGCGCTCTCGGGCAGGAGCACCATCAGCATCAGTCCCAGCCAGCACAGCGCCCAGAGGTTCGTGGAGCGAGCTTTCACCATGGGCGTAGTATTCCACAATGTCTGGGAGTTCCGCTTCCTCCCCCCTGCATGCCGCGGCGCGGCGAAAGGCTCACGTGAGCGCCAGCACGGGCGCCCGTACGGAAAGGGGCTCGCGATAGAGTGGATCCGGTGAGCGAGCGGACTCCGAGCCACAGGGGCGCTGCCGTGGGAGCGATCCTGGTGGCGCTGGGTGTCGCTGGGCTCTGGTTCCTTCTGGGGGATGCGCCGCGGGAATCGCTCCCGGCAAGAGGCGCGGGCACCCCGACCGTCGGGGCGACGCCCGGCCCCTCGAAGGCCCCGGCCTCCCGACAGAAGCCTCGTGCGGCGAAGCCAACGGCTCCCTCCGAAGCGCAGCCGGCGAGGCGCCCCGAGGGCGTGCTGGAGGTGGAGGTCCTCTCCGCGAACCAGCCGCTGCCCGGCGCCCAGGTCCAGCTTTACGAGCGCGAGCCGGCGGACCTCGCTTCCTTCCCGGCGCGGTGGACCGGCAAGCCAGGAGGCGAGACGGGCGCGGACGGGCGATGGGTGCTGCCCGTCGCTCCCGGGAGCTACTACGCGACGGCCCGCGCGCCAGGGCTCGCTCCCGCCTACGCCACCGTGGTGCATCCGCCGGGCTCGGCTCGGACGCGGGTGCGGCTGCTCCTGGAGGAGGGCGCGGAGCTGGTCGGCACCGTCCTGGCGAAGGGGACGGGCGAGCCCGTGTCGCTCGCGGAGATCATCCTCACACCTCCCGCGTTGCCGGCCAGCGGGAGAAACCGCCCGGATGCTCCCGAGGAGGAGAGCCTGGTGGCCACCAGCAGCGAGACGGGGGAGTTCCGGTTCTCAGGGCTGGCCATGGGCCGCTACCGCATCGAGGTGCGCGCGCCCGGCTACGTCACGGAGGTGCTGCCCTCGGCACCGGTTCCCTTTGGAGGCCGCATCACGCTGCTGATGTCCCTCGGGGGTGAGCTCGAGGGCACGGTGCTGCGCGCGGACGGACAGCCTGCCGTCGAGGCGGAAGTGCAGGCCGCCACCTTCGAGCAGGAGACGACGGTGCTCACCGACGACGAGGGACACTTCTCCTTCGAGCTGCCCCCGGGCTCCTACTCCCTGTCGGCGCGAAAGGGCCAGGAGTCGGGAGCACTGGATCAGGTGGTGAAGCTGGCCGTGGGACAGCGTGTCCAGGGCCTGCGCCTCCAGCTCGGCGCGGGAGCGTCTGTCTCCGGGAAGGTGATTCACAAGGATGGGACGCCGGTCCTGGGCGCGGGGGTGATGGCGATGCGCGAGAGCAACTGGAAGACCCACAGCCCGGTGGCGACGGACGAGCGCGGTGCCTTCTCCATCTCGTCGCTGCCAGCGGGTACCTACGACTTCCAGGTCCTCATGCCCGAGGGCACGGACTTCCGTACCGGCTCCGTCACGCTGGCCACGGGCGGGCATGCGTCCGTCACGCTCACCGCCGAGGACGAATCGAGCGGCGGCATCCACTGCCAGGTCCAGAGCCAGAACCAGCGTGCCCTGAAGGGACTGCGGGTCCGGGCAAGCGCATTCCAGCCACAACCGCCCGTGGAGAACACGCCCGTCAAAGGCATCACGGACCGCGGGGGCCATGCCCGCTTCCACCGGCTGCGGCCCGGAATGTACCGGGTGGAGCTGCTGGGCGAGGACGGCTCCGAGCGCGTGTCCCTGCCCGTGCTCGTCCACGAGAACGGGATCGCCCCCTGTGTCTTCTACGTCGACGCCTCGGACGAGCCCCGCCCCTGGATGGCCACCGTGGAGGGCCGCGTCCTGCAGCGCTCGGGCGAGCCTGCCGGTGAGCCCGTCGTGATCGAGTTCTCCGAGTGGCCCGCGCCGCGGCGCTTCCTGTCGGACGCACAGGGAGGATTCCGGCTCACCGTGTCTCCATCGAAGCACACGGTGCGCGTGTTCCGGCAACGCGTCGTCCAGTGCGCCACGGGTCAGCAGCAGGTCGAGCTCGTGCGCGGTCCCAACCCGGAGCTCATGCTCTTCCTGGACGAGCGTGAGCCGGATCTCCGGCTCCGGGTGCTGGATGTGGATGGAGCGCCCGCCAAGGGGATGCTGCTGAAGGTGCTGGTCCACGCCGGGACGAACCATGCCGAGTTCGTCCAGACCGATGATCAGGGGCGCCTGGACATCTGTCTTCCTTCCGGAGCTTCGCCGAGGCTGCCCGCTACCCGGGTGACCGTCAGCTCCTTCGACGCGGCGCGAGCGGTGACGATCGACGCGGTGAGCGGCGGCAGGCAGCTCACCGTCCAGCTGCGTGCCCTGCCCACCCTCCAGGGGCGGCTCGTCCACGCGCGAGGGGCGCCCATCCAGCAGGTCATGCTGAACATCCTCTCGCCCGAGTCGATGAATCCCCTGAAGTCCTACCGGTTCGCGGGAGATCGGTTCGAGCTCCCCGAGTTCCCCCTGGGCCCGAACCTCCTCGTCGTCAACGCGGATGGGATGAGGGCCGCGCTCTTGCTGGATCTTCAGCCCGGCGAGCGCAAGGTGCTGGAGCTCCCCGTGTATCCAGGGGTGTCGATGCGGGGACGGTTCGTGGACGCCGTTACACGGCAACCCGTGCAGGCCCAAATCGTCCCTCCGCTGAGTCGAGGCCGCTTCACCGAGCAGGACGGCCTGTTCTCCTTCCGCGATCTGCCCTCGGGAGAGCTCTTCCTCCACATCTCCCGACCAGGAGGCTCGAACCTGCTCCAGCGAGTGACGCTGGCGCCCGAGCGGGACAACGACCTGGGCGACATCCCGGTCCCCGCGCCGTGAGGTGGCTGGCGCTCACTCCCAGGGCGCGGCCAGCAGCTCACCGAAGCGCATGCCCAGCTCCATGCGTCCCACCATGGCCTGCCCCCAGGCATGGGCCACCGCGGGCCACGTGGCGATGTCGAGCCCCGCCGAGGCCATGGCCTTCATCGGATCTCCCATGCCCATGGCCTTCAGCAGCCGCACGTAATCCAGCAGCGTGGGCAGGGGCTTGCCGGGGAAGAGGACCTCGTCGTCGATCGGCTTCGCGGCGATGCGCGGGCGCAGCGCTCCAGGCCGTCCTCCCGTCTCACTGGTGCCCGAGACCGCCGAGAAGCCACGCTCCGCCGCCGCCGCCGCGCGCTGAGCCTCCATCACGCGCTGGGCCTCCTCCGCCGCCCGCCGAGCCTCCTCGGCCTGACGCTCGGCCTCCCTCGCCTGTCGCTCGAGATCCTTCCTCCGGGACTCCTCCACCCGCCGCTGCATCTCCTGCTGCCACTTCCAGTCCTCTTCCTCCTGCATCCGGTCGAGGCGCTCGCGAATCAGACGGGCCTCCGTGTGGAGCTCCTCCAGGAAGGGCCGCATCGGGGCCCGGCGATCGTCCTCCGGAGGAGTCGTCTTCACGCGCTGCTCGAAGCCGGGGAGCCACTCCAGGAACCACTTCACCTGCGGAGCGAGCCCGTCCTCCCCCGCCCGGAACGCGTTGGCCAGCGCCGCCGCCGCGTAGAACGCTCCCAGCGAGGCGATCAGCGGCTGCTTCGCCACCACCTCCTCCGCCGCCGAGAACACACTCCGCGCGTACCGAGGCAGCTCCTTCGCGGGAACGTCTCGCATCAAGAGATCCGCCTGCCGGGCGAACCCGTCGGGACTCACCCGCCACCAGGCCTCGAATCGCGCGACGGGGTCCTCGGGTGATGCGAGCTGCCGCTCCCACAGCTCCTGGTGCCACGGCGCGAAGACGGAGAGCAGGTCGGCGCGCTCGTCCGGGTGTTGCTGGAAGCGCTGCCACACCGCGTCGATGAGCTCCTCCCGACCCGAGATGGCGCTCCACTCGCGCACGGCCTTCCCGAGCGGCTCCAGCAGCGTCTCCCGTCCGGGCCCTTCCCACACCGCCAGCAGCAGGCGAGCCGCCTGTCCCTTCGGCTCCTCCCAGTCGCGGATGCGCGAGGTCAGCGTCATCAGCGTGCGCGCGAGCGGAAGGCCGCTCCCGGCCTCACGCGCCCACTGGTTCAGCAGCGGCTCCTGCTCGGAGCCCGCCAGCGCGAGGAAGCGCGAGCAGTACGCGTCATCCAGGAGCCTGGCGCGCTCGTCCGCGGACGCTCGTGTGAGCGCCTGGGCCGTGGCCTCCACGAAGACCCGCGCGGCCTGTCTCTCCACCGGTGGCTGCGCCGCCCAATGGAGGATGCGCAGCGCGGCCTCTCCCGGCAGCTCATGCATCACGGCATGGGCCCACGTGCACCAGAGATCCCGAGCCGCCGCAGAACTCTCGGCGAAGGGCTCCACCTCGATGAGCCGCAGGATCGCCTCCGGGAGTCGGCCCGGTGACTGCTCCGAGGCGGCAAGCACCGCCTTCAATGCCTCGAACGAAACGGGGCGCTGAAGCGTGGAGACCACATCCAGCGCGAAGTCCTTGCCCCGCTCGAGCACCAGCCGTCGGAAGAGCCGTGACGAGCCCTGCAAGGCCAACGCCCGGCGGGCCGCGGAGACCTGCTCGGCGTCGGTCGATTCGAGCGCCGCCATGAGCCCGGCCTCGTCCTTGAGGCACAGCGCGCACTCGAAGCGCACCTCGGGATCGGCATGGCCCAGCCCCGAGCGGAGGGCGAAGAGCACATCCACCTCGGGCTCCGCCCCACCCGAGGCCCGCACCCACGCAACGGCGGCGCGGGGAGCCAGCTCCGGCTGAGCCAGGGCCTTCCGGGCGAGCTCCCTCACCCGCGTCCACCCCTCCCGGTTGAGCCGGGCCCACCGCCAGTTCCTCCAGCGCGTCAGCGCGAGCATCGCCTCCAGCCCCGTCCGCCCCTCTTCTTGCAGCGCCGAGTGCACCGAGTAGAGCACCCCGGGAGCCGAGCTCCCCTGGCGCAGCAGGGCAATGGCGGCCAGCTGCTGCACGTGCCAGGAGGCGCTGTTCTCGAGCAGCTCCTCCAGCGTCGGAGGACGCTTCACGGAGCGAACCTCCGCGGCGAGCCGCTCGGGATCCGTCGGGAGCCTCTCGGCCAGCCGCTCCTCCTCCTCCTCGACGAAGCCCTCCTGCAGCAAGGAAGCGGCGCACAGGCGCACGTCCTCGAGCAGGGGCTGGACCAGCGCCCACTGCTCGGCGTACTGGCGCTCGAACAGCTCGGCCTGGGAGGGCTCCAGCTGAGCCACCCGCTGCGCCAGCGCGAAGCGATCCACACCCGCGCGCAGCAGCATGCGAGCCGCACCATGGCGCTCGACCGGAACCTCTCCGCAGCCACAGGAGGGGCACGCCCCCACGGGGGACTTGAAACGGAGGCACGCCGGGCAGCGGACCTCGCCGCCCCGGCGCACGGCACTCGTGTCGAACGCAGCCATGGGTTCCCTCTTACAGCATCCTTCGCGGGCGCCGCCGGGCACCTCTCCCCACCCTTCCCCCGCTCTGGGCGTTCACCGGTCAACCCTCACCCGGCCCGGAGGTGCCGGTCAGCGGAGGGATGTCAGAAACGTCATTAGAATGGAAAACCGGAATTTCCAAAAAGCAGAGGTGACTGATGCGTCTGTCGACCGTATCGAAGAGGGCCCTGTCCGGGCTGGCCGTGTCCCTGCTGATGGCGTGCCCGAAGAGCCCACCGGATGGGGACGATCCGAACAAGCCGTGCTCCAGCGGGGTGACGATGACGGCGGCCCAGGCGGCGCAGGAGAAGTTCGTCACCGTCGACAAGCCCATTCCGGGAGAGTTCATCGTCGTGCTGAAGGAGCCGGCGGCGGGGGTGCAGCCGCAGCCGGTGCAGGCGCTCTCGCAGCAGCTGACCACGCGGTACGGCGGCACCGCGTTCTCCCTGTACGAGCACGCGCTGCGCGGCTTCGCCAGCAGGATGACGGACGACCAGGCGAAGGCCATGTCCGCGGATACGGAGGTGGCGTACGTGCAGCAGAACCAGGTGGTCACGGCGTTCGAGTCGCAGCCCAACGCGACGTGGGGCCTGGACCGCGTCGATCAGCGCGACCTGCCGCTGGACAAGCAGTACAACTTCGGTGCCCGGGGCAAGGGGGTGCACGCGTACATCATCGACACGGGCATCCGCATCTCGCACAGCGACTTCGGTGGGCGAGCGGACGTGGGCTTCGACGCCATCAATGATGGGAACAAGGGCATCGACTGCAACGGGCACGGCACGCACGTGGCGGGCACGGTGGGCGGCAGCACGTACGGCGTGGCGAAGGACGCGCTGCTCCACGCGGTGCGGGTGCTGGGCTGCTCTGGCTCGGGCTCGACGGCGGGCGTGGTGGCGGGCATCGACTGGGTGACGAACAACAAGCAGCTGCCAGCGGTGGCGAACATGAGCCTGGGTGGCGGAGCGGACCGGGCGATGGATGACGCGGTCCGCAGGTCGGTGGCGGCGGGCATCACCTACGTGCTCGCGGCGGGCAACGACAACAGGGATGCGTGCGGCAGCTCGCCGGCGCGCGCGGCCGAGGGCATCACGGTGGGGGCGACGACGAACAGCGACGGTCGCGCCTCGTTCTCCAACTATGGCGGGTGCGTGGACATCTTCGCGCCGGGCCACAACATCACCTCGGCGTGGCACACGGATGACGGGGCCAACAAGACGATCAGCGGCACGTCGATGGCCGCTCCGCACGTGGCGGGCATGGTGGCGCTGTACCTGGGGACGCGCACGGACGCCACGCCCAATGACGTGGCCAAGGCGATGACGGACAACGCCACGCCGGACAAGGTGGGCTCGGCGGGCAAGTGCTCGCCCAACAAGCTGGGCTTCATGGGCTTCATCGCGCCGGCCGCGCCTCCGCCCGCGGCGCTGTGAGGAAGGACTGAGCCGTGCGAGGGGCCCCGGGTTCTCACGAGCCTGGGGCCTTCTCTTTTCGAGCCCTCCGCGTTGACCTACGGTGGTGGGCGAGGAGGAGGCGAGATGGCGCAGCGAATCCTGGTGGGCTTCAGCACCGTGCAGGGCCAGACGGCCAAGGTGGCGGAGCACGTGGCCCGGACGCTGCGGGCCGGCGGGGCGGAGGTGGACGTGCGGGATGTGGGCGAGATTCCGCGGGTGTCGCTCGCGGATTACGACGGTGTGGTGCTGGGGGCGAGCATCCACGTGAACCGGCACCAGCGCCGCATGGTGGAGTTCGTCCGGAGCCACCGGGAGGCACTGGCGGGCAGGCCCAACGCCTTCTTCTCGGTGAGCCTGACGGCCACGAGCGCCTCGGCGGAGCACCGGCGGCAGGCGGAGGCCTACGTGGAGGCCTTCACGAAGGAGACGGGGTGGAAGCCAGCCCGGGTGGCGCTGTTCGCGGGAGCCCTGCCCTTCACGCGGTATGGGTTCATCGTGCGCTTCGTCATGAAGCGCATCTCGCGGGCGAGGCTGGGCCCGCTGGACACGTCTCGCGATCATGAGTTCACCGACTGGGAGTCCGTGACTCGCTTCGCCGAGGAGTTTCTCCGGACGCTCGGCGCGTCCGGGACGCAGCCCGTGGGGAAGGCCGGGTAGCAGCCGTGGCCTGACGCTCAGGCTGGAAGGCGATGCACCTGGGGCGGCTCGGCGATCCAGTCGTCGTGGATGTCGTGGAACGAGACCTCGCCTCGGGAGAGATCGACGAGGGCGAAGCAGGGTTCGTGGTCTCGATGGAGGGTGCCGGCGTTGATGAGGGTCAGCCCTTCGATGGTCCGGACCATGCGTCGGTGGGAATGAGTCTCCAGCTCGCGCAGTAGCTCCACGGTGAAGAAGGGGAGCACGGCCGCGAGCGACACGTGCTCGCAGTGGATGTCACCGATGAGGCCAATCCGATTCAAGGAGACTCCATCTTCCGGGCTTGTTCGATCTGCCCTTCAATCCAATCACGGTAGCTGTAGGTGCTCGTGAACCAGGACTCTGGAGCACCCTGGCTGACATACCCGCTGCTGATCCCCACGAGCCAGCGGCTTCCATTCTCCTCGAGAAAGCAGGGAGCACCACTGTCACCAGGTCGTGCATGCGCGCCCGGGTGCCGGAAGCCTATCTCGTGCCCATTCGGATTAGAGGAGGATCGAAGCTCCGAGACAGTGTTCCTGCCCAAGCGACGCACGCCTCCATTGCTTCCGGTCGCGTCCGTGGTCCCGTACCCCACAAGGGTCAGCTCGTCATTGAGCCGGACCTCCTCGCGACTGAGCGTTCGGTCGACTCGAGTGTTTGCGAGAGGCCTCTCCAAGCGGACTACCGCGAGATCCGCCAGGCGATTCTTGACCAAGGTCCTGCCGCCCACGCCCTGAGTCTCTGCGCGAAACTCCGCGTGCACCACCACTGTGCCCTCGGATGTGTCCAGAATGGTCCGCGGCTCCTCCCCGGCTCGCTCATGGAAGGAGCTCACGGCCATCGCCCTTCTGCCGCAACTCGCCTCCCCCTTCTTTGGGTCCATTCCACCTCCTGGAGGGCAGAAGCAGTGGGCGGCTGTCAGCACGAGCCGTGGAGCAACGAGGACACCGCTACAAAATCCCAGGTCGCTCCGGATCAGCACGACGGAGGAGTAGCGGTTGTCCTCATCCTTCCAGCGGAGAACCTGGCCCGAGTCCCCCTCAATGGAACGGGTACCAGCATCCGCGCGTCCACCACCACCGCCGCCGCCGCAGCTCGGCAGCAGCACGACGGCCAGCAGCAGGGGTACGGTCCAGACTCCATCTCGGAGCATCCGACATCGCCCGTTCAATCCACTTCCGCCTTCTGGATACGCTCCGCGATCCATGCGCGGTAATGAAAGATGCTCGTGAACACGGAGATCGTACCTCCATTCGCATGACCGCTGTTGACTCCGACGAGCCAGCGTCTTCCTCGCTCCTCGCGGAAGCAGGGACCGCCGCTGTCCCCCTCTTGAGAGTGCGTTCCCAGCGCACGGAATGCGAACACGCCATTGCCGCCCGCCGCGAGTTGGATGTTCGTGACGACGTTGCGCCCGTAGCGACGACGTCCTCCCTGCTCTCCCTCAGGTCCGGTGGCTCCGTATCCCACCATGACCAGAGACTCATCGAGCTCAACCTCGGCCTTCGGCAACCGAACCTCGATTCTCATCCCCTCCACGGGCTTCTTCAGACGTACGACCGCCAGATCCGCCTCCAACGACACGACTCCTGCTTCTCGCATGCTCGCTTTGAAGGACGGGTGCGCGGAGGCCAGTCCTTGATACGAGCGAGGATGGCTCGTCACTGGACGCCGCGGGCCTGCTCCCACTTCATAGGTGTGGGCTGTAACGGTCACATCCACCGCGCAGTTCGAGGTGTCGATGGGACGCTCCGGGAGACCTTGGGTGGGCGGCAGACAGAGGCAGTGAGCCGCTGTCAGGACGAGACGCGGGGAGAGCATGACGCCGCTGCAGAGGCCTCGCTCGCTGGTGACGAGAACCGTCGTTCGATACCGGTTCTCCAGATCCTCCTTCGCACCGGAGAGCGTGAACTCGAAGCCAGGAGGCAGCGCGGAGGCATCCCCTTCAAAAGCAGCGGCAGTGCTCGCGGCGCATCCCTCCAGCGCACACAGCCACAGCAGAACAGACACCCATGGGAAAGAGTCCTTCCGGAATCGGCTCATGGGCTCCTCCTTCATGGGCCAGGCGGCTTGCTGCCCCGAGAGTCCTTCGCGCGCTGCAGCTCCGAATGCAGCCACGCCTCGTATGTGACGGTGCTCGTGCACACGAGTTCCCGATCCGCGCGGGCCCTCGCGACGCCGACCAGCCAGCGCCGCCCTTCTGCTTCGCGGAAGCACGGTCCTCCGTCGAAGCCGTTGTACGCGGCAGCCCCTTGCTGCTCGTATTGAATCCGTCCTCCTTCGGAGGGCGTGACCCCCACCACCTTGTTCTTGCGAGAGTAACGAACGCCGTGGAAGCCACCCACGATCTCATCATGGCCGTATCCCGCCATGACCAAGGCTTCGCCTACCTGGGCTTCATCCCTTGCAAGCAGAACCTCCGAGGCCTCCTCCTCCATGGGTTCATCCAGCACGATCGTGGCAAGGTCGGCCTGGCTTCTCACGACGAAGCCGCGTGGGTCCAGAATCAGCTCCAGGCTCGGATGAGGGCTGACGGAGCCTGCGGACGTGTGGAACTGCATGTCCGTCGTCCTCTCCTTGAACCTGGGATTGCCTACCTCCCCATAGGCGACAGCGGTCACGAGAACCCGCTTCACACATGACGACTTGTCCGCCCTGCTCTCCGCTCGAGCAATGGAGAGAGCCCCCTTTTCTCTCAGTGCGCAGACGCAGCTCCCCGCGGTCAGCACCAGGCGAGGCCCCAAGAGAACTCCACTGCAGTCCGGCAGAGCCATGGGGTCGTTCAGCGAGAGCATCACGACGGGCAGGTAGCGGTTCTGCACATCCATCTCGCCCGCGAATTGTCGGACGTCTGGTTGGGCAGGACCGAACTCAAACCCCTCCGCGCCAAGCTCGGTGGAGGGTGCCAGCTCTCCATTGACGGGCCGGGTACCAGCGAGGAGTCCTTCCACCGTCAGGCGAGACTTCTTCCCTGCTCCAGCCTCGTGTCCATCACAGCGACCACAGCCCAGCAGGCAGGTGAGGGCCACCACGCCAGGAAAAAGCCATCTTTGAGGGAGGGGCATCCAGCCTCCCCTGTCACTGCGGCTTCGTGAAGGGCACGTCGAGCACGGGCAGCTTCTTCGCTCCCGGCAGATCGTAGTGCCACCACTCCATCCTGTTGCGCTTGAAGCCGGCGCCTTCCATCGCCTGGCGGAGGAGCTCCCGGTGCTTGCGCGAAGCCTCCGTGCCGCCCTTGTAGCCGTGGTGCGCCGCGGGCGTGAAGTCATCGAACGCCGTCGGCATCTCCACCGGGGCCCCGTCCGCCGTCACCAGCGTCAGGTCCACCGCCGCGCCCCGGTTGTGGTTCGAGCCGAACTTCGGGTCCGCCACGTACCCCGGCTCCGGCAGGATCTTCCACATCTCGTACTGCACCGCGCGCGGCCGATAGCAGTCGTACACCTTCAGCCGGTAGCCCTTCGGCCGCAGCGTGTCCGCCGCCTTCTTCAGCCGGTTCGCCGTGTCCGGCAGCAGCATGCAGCGCGCGCCGTCCGGGTACACCTTCCGCTTCAGGAAGTTGTCCTCCGTCGCGTAGCGCAGGTCCAACACCAGATCCGGGATGAGCTCCGTGGCGTCCACCACGGGCGACTCGCCCGCTCCCGCCGAGAGCCACAACGTCAGCGCCAGCTTCGCCGCGGGCAGCATCACTTCGCCTCCATGTAGGGCGTCGGGTCCGGGACCCCCGCCTCCTGGAACCCCTTCTTCCGCAGCACACAGCTATCGCAGTGCCCGCACGCGAGGCCCCGCGCGTCCGGGTCGTAGCACGAGTGCGTCATCCCATAGTCCACGCCCAGCCGCGTCCCCTCGCGGATGATGTCCGCCTTCGTCATCCCCGACAGCGGCGCGTGGATCTTGAAGCGCGCCCCCTCCACTCCCGCCTTCGTCGCCAGGTTCGCCAGCGCCTCGAACGCGCGGATGAACTCCGGCCGGCAGTCCGGGTAGCCGCTGTAGTCCACCGCGTTCACGCCGATGTAGAGGTCCTGCGCGCCCACCACCTCCGCCAGCCCCAGCGCCAGCGCCAGGAAGAGCGTGTTGCGCGCCGGCACGTACGTCACGGGGATGCCGTGGGACATCTCCGTCTCCGGCCGGTCCTTCGGCACCGGGATGTCCGCCGTCAGCGCCGAGCCTCCCACGCTCCGCAGGTCGATGGGCACCACGCGGAAGTCCTTCACCCCCATCGCCTCCGCCACCTTGCGCGCGCGCTCCAGCTCCACCGCGTGGCGCTGGCCGTACGAGATCGCCAGGCACACCGGCTCGAAGCCCGCCGCCTTCGCCATGGCCAGACAGGTGGTGGAGTCCAGCCCTCCGGAGAGCAGCACCACGGCCTTCTTCATCAGTTCACCCGCATCCCTTCCACCGTGTACACAGCCCGGCATCCCTTGATGCACGTGCAGTTCTTCGTGCCCGGGATGAAGTCGTCGATCAGCGTTCCACACGCCCGCTGCACGTCATACCCGTTCGGCGTGGGGCCCGGAGGCTGCACGCCGCCATCACTCTCCGGCACGCCGCCATCCACCAGCCGCGCGCAGCTGCGGCCGATCAAGTCATCCTGGCTGCTGCTCAAGAGGAGGGTGTCCAGCGTCTCCTCGATCTGCGCGCCCTCGCAGCCACTGCCGCAGCCCGCCAGCGTGGCCGCCACGCGCTGCACGGACACCACCCGCTGCCCGGTGTAGTCCGCGTCGCGAGAGAATCCCTGCACCGTCAGCCAGCCCTCGTCCCCGCTCGTGTTGCGCGAGAAGGTGCCCTCGAAGCGGAGGGGCCCCGCATCGCTGAGCTGGACGATGCCCCCTGGGTTCGTGGTGCAGGTGGTCCGCGACCAGTCGATGGTGGCATCGAACCGGAAGGTCCCCAGCACCTGGTCTCCCGGGTACTGGGGTTCGGACAGACAAGCGACGGCCGCCATCACGAGGATGGGGAAGGAGAGGAGGACGTATCTTCGCAGGCGCATGGCGCCGCGCAGCCTACACGAGCTCGAGCACCGTGAGGGCGACTGCGCGGAACGCCGGGCTGGCGACGAGCACCGCCCCCTCATCCACGTCCATCGGGTCTCCGCCCCGCATGTCGGGGTCCAGCCGGGCCAGCACCCGCCCCGCCGCCAGGGAGGTAGGCATCGCGCGGAAGGCCTCCACCGCCGCCTCCTCCAGGCCCTCCACCGGGCCTGGACGCGCCAGAGCCACGCCCTTCTCCCCCAGGCTCAGCGCCAGGGCGCAGAGGTAGCCCAGCTCCACCGGACCGAAGCACGTGAGCGCGCCCGCGCCCAGCACCAGCTCCTCCGGGCTGGCCAGCCAGGCCTCCACGCCGCCGACGGGATCCAGCAGCACCTGCGTGCCGCCCGCCCCCAGCTTCTTGAGGATGGGCCGGAGCGCCACGTACACCCGAGGAAGGCGCTCCTCCGTCACCGGCAGGAGGCCCGAAGGCATGGGGTGGCGGAAGCCGCTCGGCGGCTTCGGCAGGGGTAGCACGTGCACGGAGGGCGCCATCAGCTCGCTGTCGGACAGCACCGCGGCGACGCCGTCCACGCGCTCGGCGGCGTCGGTCCGGCCGAGCTGACGCAGCGCCTCGGCGTACAGCGTCCACCCATCCACGTCGAACGTCTTCTCCTTCAGCAGCACGGGCCAGAGGCGCGCGGCCAGCCGCGCCCCCTGGATGGAGGGAGAGAGCCGCTCGGCCACCAACCTCGTGGCGCCCACGGAGAGGGCCTGCCGCTCCAGGAGCCGCTCGGCCAGCTTCACCGCGAAGGGGAAGAGCTGCGCGTCCAGGTAGCCGCGGAGGATCGTCTCCAGCGCCTCGGGCTCGTCCGTCAGCCGCTCGCGCAGCTGCAGCGCCTCGCCCGTGAGGCCTCGCTCCTCGGCCAGCCGCACCCGCCGCTCCAGCCGCTCCGGCGTCTCCGGCAGCGCCGCGAGCTGGGCCGCCGCCTCCGCGGGCTTCCCGAGGGCCTCGTAGGCATCGGCCATGCGCTCGCGGTAGGGCTCCAGCGCCTCGGCCCCCGCCAGCGACTCCAGGCGTCCGGCCATCGCGACGAAGGCCTCGGCGTCCTGCTTCTCGTCGTACAGCGCCAGCAGGTGCTTCAGCGCCGGGAGGCACGTGCCGTCCTCCGACAGCGCGCGCTCGAAGGACGCCCGCGCCTTCGGGCGAGCCGCCGCGAAGCGCTCCTCCTGGGGCAACGAGAGCATCACCTCGCCGTACTCCAGCCGCAGCGCCACCCGGGCCCGCGTGTCCGTCTCTCCCTCGACGAGCGCCGCCAGGGTGAGCACCGCGTCCTCATGACGGCCCTCGGAGCGCTGCAGCTCGAACAGCTCGCGCAGGAAGGCGGGGCGCCGCTCGGGCCAGCCCTGCTCCACCGCTCGGAGCGCCTCGATGCGCCGCGTGGGAGGCAGCGCCCGGACGTACGCGAGCACCGCCTCCGCCAGCTCCGTCGGGAGCTGTCCCATCACCGCCAGCAGCCCGGGGAGCCGGTGCTCGAAGTCCGGCCCCGAGACCAGCACCTGGAAGGCGCGCAGGCGCAGCTCCACCGGAGCCGTCGCCGCGTCCAGCACCTCGCCGCGCAGGATGCCCGCGAGCCCCGCGTCGCGCCCGGCCACGAGGTCCGCCAGCCGCAGCACCCCCGCGAGGTCCGCCTCCGCCTGCAGGCTCTCCACCAGCCGGCCCACGTGCGAGGTGCTCGCGTCCGGCGCCGCCGCGAGCGCCCAGAGCGCCTCGCGCACCCGCGCCGCATCCCCCGCCTTCTCGGCCAGGGCCAGCGCGTCGGCGAGCTTGCCGGCCACCATCGCGGGCCCGAAGCCCACCTCCACCGCCCGAGCAGAGGCCCCGAGCCGCAGGAAGCGCTCGGCCAGCTCCGCGGTGCTCAGCGCCTCGGGCGTCTCGGCCGCGAAGCGCTCGATGACCTCCAGGGCCTCGGACTTCTCTCCGGCCTGCTCCCAGAGGTCGGCGGCCTCCAGCAGCAGCGCGGGCTTCTCCTCGGCCGTGGAGGAGCGAACCGCCAGCAGCAGCGCCTTCGCCGCGCGCGGAGCCTCCCCCGAGGCGAGGTAGAGCCGGGCCATCAGCCGCAGCGTGGGCACCTCCGGATCGACAGCGGCGGCGGCCTTCACCGCCTTCAGCGCGTCCGGGAGGCGTCCCGCGGCCTCGAAGTCCTTCGCCGCGGAGACGAGCAGCTCCTTGTGGGCGCTGCCCTTGGCGAACTCCGCTCGTGCCACGCGGACCTCGGCGCGCCGGGCGGGCTCGTCGGCCAGCAGGGGCTCCAGGGCCTCCAGCGCGTCGCCGTAGCCAGCGCCCGAGGCTCCTCGCGAGACGACCTTCTCCAGTACCTCGCGAGCCAGCGCGGCCTGACCGGCGGCACGGGCGAGCGAGGCCAGCTCCAGCCGCAGCAGGGCGGCCTCGTCCGCGTCCTCGGTCCGCTCCACGAGCCTTGGCAACGCCTCCAGGAGCCGCTCGGTGTCACCCCTCTGGCGCAGGCCCTCCACGAGCTTGCGCAGCGCCGCCTCGTTCGAGGGGTCCGCCTCGACGGCCCGCTGCCGCAGCGCCCACGCGCGATCCGGCTCCGCCAGCTCCGCGTCGGCCACGTTCGCGGCGGCCAGCAGCAGCTCCGCGGCGCGACCGCCTCCCGCGGCGGTGGCTCCCGCCTCGTAGACGTCGAGCAGCTCGGCGTGGCGGCCCAGGGCACGCAGGCCCTGCACGGTCCGGTCGATCAGGGTGGCATCGGCGGGACGCAGGCGCGCCAACGGCAGCAGCGCGTCGATGGCCTGCTGAGGATCGTCGAAGAGATCCGCGGCGCGGCGATAGAGCACCTCCGCTGTCGCGCCATCGGCGTTCCGCGCCAGCTGGAGCGACGCGCGATAGAGCCCCTTCGTGTTGCCCGTGCGCGAGTACGCCTCGGTGAGGAGCGACAGCGCCTCCTTGCCGCGCTCTCCGTCGGGATCCAGCGAGACCACGGCCTCGAAGGCATCCGCGGCATCGTGGTACGCGCCCGAGGCCAGCGAGGCGTGCCCCAGCCGCAGCCAGGTGCGCACGCGAACGGGCACGGGCAGCCCCTGGCCCGCGGCGACCAGTCGACGGTCATACGCCTGCGCGGCGCTCGGGCCGCCACCTTGCGCCGCCAGCTCGGCGCGAGCCGCCAGCGCCTCCACATCCTCCCCCGCCTGGGAGAGGTACACGTCGAAGGCCTCGGCCGCCAGCAGCGCCTCGCCCGCATCCAGCAGGCGCTGGGCGCGCTCGCGCAGCAACGGCAGGGACTCGTCCTTGGGCAGGGCGGCCGCGCGCTGGGCCAGCAGATCCGCCAGCCGCCGCACATCTCCCGCCATCCGCTGGCGCAGCAGCCCGAAGGCCTCGTTGCTGGAGGGATCCAGCTCGAAGGCCTGGTCCTCGCACAGCAGCGCGCGCTCGCGAGCCCCCGCCTCCCGGAAGGCCCGGGCGGCGCTCAGGTAGCTCTCGGAGGCCTCGCGGGGCTGCTGACGCTGGGCCCGGCGCAGCATGAGCGCCGCGAGCGCCTGGTGGTCCCCCGCCTCATTCAGGAACGCGAGGTGACGGGTGAAGATGGGCTCGCGGAAGGGGTCTCCCTCCAGGAGGATGGCGTCGAACTCGGCCGCATCCTCCTCGCGCCCCACCTCGTGGAGCAGATCCGCCGCCTGGGCGGTGAGGTCCAGATCATCCGGCGCGGCGGCACGGGCGGCGAGCAGCGCGGCGGCCGCGGCCTCCGGGCGACCGGCTCGATCCCGGTACAGCGCGGCCGCGCGCCGCAGCAGGAGCGCGCGCCGAGCGGAGTCCGACTCCTCCGCGGCGGAGTCCTCGTACCAGGAGGCCAGCTCCGCCATCCGGTCGTCGCGCTCCAGCAGCTCCTCGAGGAGCTTCTCCGCCTCCACCAGGGCGCGGTCCCGGCGCAGCGCCTCACGAAGGAAGCCCTCCGCCTTGCTCGCATCCGCCAGCACGCCCAGGTACAGCCGCGCCAGGCGCAGGAGCACCGCACCCTGCTCCTGGGCGCCGGCCTGCAGCGGCAGCATGCGCTCCAGCCAGCGGGCCTGCGCGGGCGCGTCCTCTCGGCGAGCGGCGAGCGCCTCGCCCATCTGCACCGTCTCGAAGTCCGCCTTCAGCCGGAACGAGCGCTCCAGGGCCTCCTCGGCCGCGGGCAGGTCCAGCTTCACGTCCCGCAGCAGCTCGGCGCGGCGACGCTCGTGAGCAGCGGCCGCCGCGGGCTTGCCCTGGGACTCCAGCAGATCCCTCAGCGCGCCGAGCGCCTCGAGGGCCTGGTCCATCCGCCCCGCATCCTCGGCGACCCGGGCTTCCTCACCATAGGAGTCGATGGCCGAGTCCAGAGCCTCCACCTGGACACTGAGCGTGGCCACCCGGCGCAGCTCCGCGAGCAGCTCCTGGGTCCGGCCCTGCTCGCGGTAGAGCGCGGTGAGCCGCTTGCGCAGGGGCAGCGGCTCCGCGGCCATCTCCGCCGCGAGCGTCAGCAGGGACGCCGCCACGTCCACATCCGCGAGCGAGGCGCGTGCCCGCTCGGACAGCTCCACCAGCCGCGCGACCGTCTCCTCCGACGGAGGGAGCGACCTCACGTGCGTGACGAGCACCTCGAAGGCGCCGCGGGGATCCTGCTTCTCGAGGAGCGCGGCCAGCCGGTGCACGGCCATCGCGTCCCGAGGGTTCTGCGCGGCCAGCCGTCGCCAGGCCTTCACGGCGCGCTTCGTGTCTCCGGCCTTCTCGGCCAGCTCGCCCAGGCGTCGGAGCGTGGCCTCGGCCTGCTCGCGAGCCTTCGCGAAGTCCACCTCGGCGGCGAGCTTCTCCTGGAGCGGCAGCGCCTCCTTCACATCGCCGTGGAGGTAGAGCAGCTCGGCGAGCTCCTCGAGCTCCTTGCCCTCGGCGGGCATGAGCGCGTGGGCGCGGCGGACGAGCCGCAGGGCCCGCTCGGACTCGGAGGCGGCGCGGGCATGGACGGCGCCCTCTCGCAGGAAGGTGGCGGCCTCCTCGGGCTCGGCACCCTCGGCCGCGGCCTCGAGCAGCGCGGCGGCCTCGAGCAGCTCTCCGCGCGCCACGACGAGCGAGACGAGCCGGCGGCGCAGCTTCGCGTCATCCGGCGCGAGGCGGAGGGCCTCTCGCAGCGCCGCCTCGGCGGGGCCCGGCTGCTTCAGCTTGTCGAGGTACAGGCCCGCGAGCTCGGAGTACAGCGCCGCGGCGCCAGCGGGCGCGGCATGAGGCGCCTCGGCGGCGAGGAGCGCGGCCAGGCCCGCCCAGTCCTCCAGCTGGCGAAGCACGCGCTGGAGCGCGACGGTGGCGCCCTGATGCCGGGGAGAGAGCGCGAGCGCCTCTTCGAGACTCCGCGCCGCCTCCTGCCGCTGGCCCAGCTGCTCCAGCAAGCCAGCGCGGCCCAGCAGCGCCTCCACGCGGCGAGGCACCGGACCCTGGCGAGCCGCCTCCGCGAGCGCCTCGGCCTCGGCCTCCGGATGTCCATCCCTCCGGGCGAGGGTGGCCAGGGAGAAGAAGGCCTCGCAGCGCTCGGTGGAGGGCAGCTCCAGCGCGACGGCGGCGCGCAGCGCCTCCCGGGCCTCGGCGCGCGCATCCTTCTCCATGAGGGAGGCGGCAATGGCGAGCAGCCGATTCCGAGCACGCTCCCCCAGGGTGGCGTCGGCGGCCACGGCGCGGCGCCACGCGGACAGCTCGGCCACCTCGTCCCCCGCCTCGTGGGCGAGCTCGGCGAGGGAGAGCAGCAGCGGCGCGGGCCGCGGAGAGAGTCGAGCGGCCTCGGCAAAGTCATCCCGGGCGGCGGTGGCACGGCCCGCGGCGTGGTGGAGCGCGGCGCGACGGGCCAGCAGCTCGGCACGAGCCTCGCCCTCGGCGGCGGAGATCTGCGTGCTCAGCAGGGTCAGCCGCTCGGCCTCCTGCTCCGGCGTGCCGGTGCCCGGGGCGGGCAGCAGCGACAGCAGGGCCTGCGCGGCCCACAGGTCCTTCGGCTCCTCGACGAGGAGCGCGCGCAGGGCGGTAGCAGCCTCGTGGACACGCCCCAGGGTGAGGGCCAGCTCCGCCAGCTCGCGACGAGCGCTGCGCTGCGCCTCGCCGGTGAGGCGGGGCCACAGCTGGATGAGCAGATCCGCCAGGGCCTCGCTCGCCCCCACCTTGCGGTGCAGGCTGGCCAGCTCGAGCTGGGAGTCGAGGTCCGTGGGAGCCTGGGCGCTGTACTGCGCCAGCAGCCGTCGGGCGGAGTCCGTGCGGCCCGAGCGCACCGCGGCGGTGGCGGCCTTGCGGGTGAGCGAGAGCAGCTCCTGCTCGCGCGGGGCATCCGGGTCCGTCGCCGGCAGGGCCAGCACCACCTCGAGATCCTCGAGGGCGCCGCGAGGATCCGAGGGCATGCGCAGCTCTCCCCGGCGCATTCGGGCAGGGGCGAAGGTGGCGTCGCGCTCCAGGGACTCGGCGAGGAAGGTCTCCTCGCGGGTGGTGCCAGCGGCCAGCAGCGAGGCGCGATAGAGGAGCCGAGCCCCGGCGCGCACATCGGAGATGAGGACGGCCTTGCGGGCGTACAGCTTCGCGGCCTCCAGCTTCTCCCCGCGCTCCAGCTCGAGCTCGGCGAGCAGGTCGAGCACCTCGGCGGCCATGGGCCCCTGGGGATCGGCCTCGAGGGCGGCGGACAGGCGCAGCAGGGCGGCGGGCTTCTCGCCGCGGCTGAGCAGGAGCCGGGCGCTCTTGAGGAAGAGCGGCGCGGCCTCCACGGTGCGCTCGGCGGAGACGAGGGCCTGGGCGCGGGTGCCCCACAGCTCGGCCAGCTCTCGCGTCTCGCCCACCTCCGTGTAGAGGGCCTCGAGGCGGGCGGCCAGCGCGTCATCCAGCCGGCGCAGCGGGAAGGCCTGCGCGTAGGCGGCGATGGCGCCATCGCGGTCTCCCAATTGCTCACACGCGCGGCCCAGGCGGGCACGGATGTCGGCGAGCCGCTCGGGCGCGGCGGTGCGAGGCAGGGAGGACAGCAGCGACTCCAGCGCGCTCCTGGCATGCTCCGGCCGCTCGCAGCGCAGCGAGAGGTCCGCCAGGTCCAGCAGCACGGCGGGGTCCGGAACCAGGCGCGCCGCCTTCTCCATCGCCACGAGCGCCTCGCCCACCCGGCCGAGCTTCGCCTCGAGCACTCCGGCCAGCTCGCGCAGCGCGGCCGAAGCCAGCCGCTTGTCGCCCTGGGCCTCGGCCACCCGCGCGCGATCCTCGAGCGCCGTGGCCAGCCCCGCCATGTCCGAGCGCTTGCGCTGCAGCGCGCACAGCTCGCCGAGGGAGGGCAGATCTCCCGGCTCGGCCTTGAGCACCTCTTGCAGCGCCTGGACGGCCAGGTCCAGATCGAAGGTGAGGTCCCTCGCGGCCACCGCGAGGCGGCGATACTTCTGGGCGCGCTCCTTGGGCTCGGGCGTCAGGCGCGCGAGCGCCCCGAGGCAGCGCGTGAGCAGCCCACCATCACGCCGTGCCTCGGCCAGCGCGAGCATGGCCTCCAGCGCGGGCTTGTTGTTCGGGTCGGCCTCGACGGCGGAGAGCAGGAGCCGCTCGGCCTTCTCGGGCTGCTGCAGCCGGCCGCGGTACAGCTCGCCGGCCTCGGCCCAGAGGTTGGCGCGCTTCGCGGGCTCCTCGTAGACGGCGGCGGCCTTCTCCAGCGCCTCGGCCAGCTCCAGGGCGCGGCCGGTGGCACGGAAGTACGGAATCAGCTCCTCGAGGGCCACCAGGTCCCTCGGCTCCAGCGCGAGCGCGGCCTCCAGGTGCTCGCGGGCGCGCGCCGGATCTCCCAGCTTCGTGCGGCACAGACGCGCCATGGCGTGGTGGCTGGAATGCGCGGCCTTGCGCACGGACTCGGAGCGCGGCGCGGGGCCGGCCAGCTCCAGCGCCTGCTGATAGTCCGCGAGCGCCTCCTGCACCTTGCCCAGGCCCTCGGCCACGCGGCCGGCGGCGAAGAGCGGCTCGGGCTCACCGGGCAGCAGCGTCACGGCCTCGCGGAAGCGCAGCAGGGCGTTGTCGAGCTGCTTGAGGCCCTCTTCCCACACGCGGCCAGCGAGCAGGTTGGCCTGCCCCACGCGGTCGAGCTCGTGCCGGGCCAGGGCCACCTCGCGCAGCCGGTCCAGCGCCTTGAGGGCGCGCAGGTGCTCGCCATCGCGATGGCACAGCTCGCCCAGCAGCAGCAGGGCATCCGGCTGGTCCGGAGACAGCCGCAGCGCGGCCTCGCAGTGCAGCCGGGCGCCAGCGATGTCGTCCTCGGTCTGGGCGCACAGGCGCGCCAGGTGGACGTGAGCGTCCGCGGCCTCGGCGGGATCTCGCGTCAGCGCGGCGAGCCGGCGATAGGCCCGCACGGCGCCAGCGCGATCCCGGGCCTGGTCGGAAGCACGCGCCAGGGCCTTGAGGGAAGGCAGGTGGTCCGGCCTGAGGCCGAGCAGCTCATGGAGCGCCTTCACCGCCACGGCGGGCGCGGTGTCGCGAGAGCAGCGGGCGGCGGCCTCGGCGGCGAAGAAGGCCGCGGCATCCTCTGACGTGCGGCGCGAGAGCGCGCTGAGGGCCAGGTAGCGCTCGGCGGCGCGGGCCTCCTCGCCCCGACGCTCGCGCACCACGGCCTCGCCCCAGAGGGCGGCGGGGCTCTTCTCGCGACGGCGCAGCAGCGTGGCCGCGACATCCAGCGCCAGGTCATGCGCCTGCGGATCGGCGACGAGCAGCGACAGCAGCCGCTCCACGGCGAAGGGGTGCGCGTCCTGGGCGTCTCCGGCCTGGAGGTACGCCTCGCGCGCCTCGGCCAGTCGGCCCTGGGCGATGAGCGCCTCGGGCTCGGCGAAGGCCCGCGCGCCCTCGAGCGTCATCAACAGCTCGTCATCCGGCGCGGAGGGAGGCGGCAGTCCACCCGAGGAGAAGCGCAGGCGCAGGCCCTTGCTGGACACCTCGGCGGCGGACAGGCGCGCCTGGTCCAGCTCCGGCATCTTGAAGCCGCGCGTCACCGACGCCAGCCGGCACAGCTCGGCCAGCACGCGGGTGGTGAAGCCGGTGGCGCCCTGCACCTCGATGTCCGGCAGCAGCCCCAGCGCCCCCACCGCGGAGGCGAGGATGCCCGGCACCTGCACCGAGGCCGTGGAGGAGAAGCCGTACAGGCGCACGTCATAGACGTAGAGCGCCAGCTTCTCGCCATCGCCATCGAAGGCGATCTTGAAGGTGGCGGGGGTGCGCTCGGGGCCCTGCAGCCGGGCCTGGCCCTCCAGGTAGCCGGGGCGGAAGTGGAGCTTCAGCTCCTCGAGCCCGGCCAGACGTCCGGCCAGCTCCGCCACCTTGCGCGCCACCATGTCCGCGTCGACGGTGAGCTCCAGGAAGCCGAAGAGGAGCTTCTTGCGCTGGTAGCGCGAGGGGCCGGCGCTGACGTTGAAGGGGAAGGTGACGTCGGGGATCTGCAGCGCGAAGTCCGCGATGGTCAGTCCGGGCGCCAGTGCCAGCGGGGGAAAACCCACGAAGGCGCGCCGGTCCAGCAGCCGGAGCTCGGGGGAGGCAGCGCCCGACTCGGACGCGGGCTTCGAGGAGTCGCTTTCGGTGGCCATCGGGGAGAGGGGTCACAGGGTACCACGGTGGCTAAGCCCTCGAAATTTTTACCGTTCCCCCGGCCGGAGGGCAGGCGGCGGGGCAGCGGTACCAGCGACGGAAGATCCTGAAATCCTTCCGAGATGGGCCATGCGCGGCGCGCCATTCTCGGACAAGATGGCCGCTGGTGCTTGCCCCCGACTCCCTCGTCCTCGAAGGTCGTTTCCGGGTGATCCGTCCAATCGGCTCGGGCGGGATGGGAGAGGTGTACCTGGGCGAGCAGGTGTCGCTGGGGCGCAAGGTGGCGATCAAGGTGCTGCACCATGATCTGCACCTGCAGCCGGGGATGTCGGAGCGCTTCAAGCGCGAGGCGCGGCTGCTGTCCGCGGTGGAGCACCCGGCGGTGGTGCGCATCATCGACTTCGGCGAGTCCGGAGACTCCGCGTGCCTGGTGATGGAGCTGGTGGAGGGCGACAGCCTGTTCGAGCTGCTGCGGAGCGGCCCGCTGGCGCCCGCGCGAGCGCTCACGGTGCTGCACCAGCTGGCGGAGGGGCTGGCGGCCATCCACGACAAGGGGATCATCCACCGGGACATCAAGCCAGAGAACGTGTTCCTCACCCGGACGGCGCGAGGCGAGCAGGCGCGACTGCTGGACTTCGGCATCGCGCGGCTCATCGAGCCCGAGGCCGACAGCAACGTGAGCCAGGTGGGAGTGGTGCTCGGCACGCCGGAGTACCTGTCGCCGGAGCAGGCGATCGGCGCGCGGGTGGATGCGCGCAGCGATCTGTACTGCTTCGGGGTGCTGGCGTACCGGGTGCTCTCGGGACGGCTGCCGTTCGATGGGCCGGATCCGCGCAGGTACATCGCGCAGCACGCGAACGCGGCGCCGCTGCCGCTGGATCGCGCAGCCCCTGGGCTGTCCATCCACCCCACGCTGGTGGCGCTGGTGATGCGGCTGCTGGAGAAGGATCCGGCCAATCGGTTCCAGAACGCGCACGTGCTGGCGGATGCGCTGGCCGCCGCGGCGGCGGGCCCGCTCCCGGCGACCGTCACGCCGCCCGGGGTGCTGGTGCCAGGCGGCGCGCCCGTCTCCAGTGGCACGGCGGCCTTCGGAGCTTCGCCCGCCGTGCCCTCGCTGGGTTCGGCCCTGGCCTCGGCGAGTCCCGAGGCCGCGGATGGCGCGAAGGGCTCTCCTCCGGGCTCCGTCCCATGGGACGCACCGGCGAACAACCAGTCGCCCGCGGCGGCGCACTCGCTGCCTCCTCCGGCTGGCAGTGGCACTGCGGCCTTCGGCGTGGCGCCCCCCGCGACTTCCCTTCCCCCTCCGGCCGGCAGTGGCACCGCGGCCTTCGGAGTGGCCCCGCCCGCGACTTCGCTTCCCCCTCCGACCGGCAGCGGCACCGCGGCTTTTGGAGCCGCGCCTCCCGCCACCTCCCTGCCACCTCCCACGGGCAGCGGCACGGCCCTCTTTGGCGCGCTGGCGAACTCCCTGCCGCCCATGGCCTCTGGTGGAGGGCTCGCGAGCAAGCCGCAGAACCTCACGCTGATGCTGACCAGCATCCAGGGCTTCGCCGAGCTCACCAGCCGGCAGACGCGCGAGGAGCACCTGCGGATGTTGGAGACGTACGAGGGGCTGCTCCTCCCGCTGCTGAAGGAGTACGAGGGCAAGCTCGTCCAGAAGCGGGGAGACTCGCTGCTCGCGGTGTTCAGCTCGCCCACGGGCGCGGTGCTCTGCGGCATGGGGATGCAGGATCGGCTGTGGCGCCACAACCAAGCCTTGCCCCCGGAGACGCGGCTCCACGTCCGCGTCTGCCTGCATGCCGGCGAGGTGCTGCTCATGCGCGACAGCGTGCTCGGCGAGCCCATGGAGGTGGTGAAGGCAGCGGAGCAGGTGGCTCTCGCGGACGAGGTGACGTTCACCGAGTCCGTGAACCTGGCGCGCAACCGCGCGGAGGTGGCGGCGGAGGCCTGCGGAGCCATTCCGCTCCCCGGCCGGGGAGAGTCGCTCCAGCTCTACCGAAGCAAGCACACCGCCGCCGAGGGCCCGCCCTTCGGAGGCCGGGACATGGGCAGCGCCCCGACGGAGAAGCGCGCCGTGCTCCCGGGGAAGCTCTCGCTGGAGGCACTGGGCCAGAAGCTCACGGGGCTGCTGGGGACGCGGACGCGGCGGCTCGTGGGGCTGGGGCTGGCCGGAGGGGTGCTGCTCTTCGGAGGGGTGGGGTTGTGGCTGTGGAACCAGAGCCCGGCGGTGCAGGCCCGGCGGCTGCTGGAGGCAGGCAAGCCCGCGGAGGCACTCAAGCGGCTCGACGCGGTGCCCGCGGAAGACCGCAAGGATCCGGAGCTTCGCCAGGTGCGCGCGCTGGCGCTGCACGGCTTGAAGCGGCACAACGACGAGCACGAAGTGCTGTTGGGCCTGGACGCGGATCAGCGCGAGGACCTGGAGCCGCAGGCGCTGGACGCGCTCGCGGAGGACTTCGGCGCCGACGAGAGTGACAAGGGGCTGCGCAAGCTGCTGGGCGCGCTGCCGAAGGACCCGCTGCGAAGCCACTTCGAGTCCCTGGCGGAGGGCGACGCCTCAGCGAAGCAATGGGGAGCGCTGCGCTACCTGGAGGCCTCGCAGGAGACGAAGGGGCTGGACCTGGTGGAGGTGTACATGACGGCGCTGGCCTTGGAGGACTGCGGCGTACGAGCCAAGGCCGCGCGACGGCTTGGAGCGCTGGGAAGCACGGAGGCAGTACCCGCGCTCACGAAGCTGGCCGGGCAGCCCAAGGAGAAGCAGCTGCTCGGCTCGAAGAACTGCGGCCAGGACGAGGCGGCGGCGGCGCTGCAGACGCTCGAGAAGTCCCGCTGACTACGTCGAGGGCTGTGCTCGCCGCTCAATGAAGGGCAAGAAGCATTCACCTCTCCACTCGTAGGCCCCCTCGCCACATGGCGGAGTGAGATTGGACCAGGGGATCCAACACGCTCCGTTGATCTCAACCGTCCCGCGACGTCGACAGGGAACCCTCATCTGGCCTGGGAGTGGCTTCGTAGGCACATCAGCGAAAATACCTGCCCACAGCAGAACTCCTATCCTCAGAAGCCGCGTCCATTCTCCACAACCATGCGCTTGAGTTCTGAAACGCATCTTCATGGTTGCTCCATTATTGAGGCTTCTTGGAGGTAGGTGGCCGCCCGGGTCCATAGACGGGCATGAAGCATTCGCCCTTCCACTCGTATGCCTTATCGCCACAAGGTGGCGGGTAGTCAGCCCACCGTATCCAGCACCCGCCGTTGATCTCGACCGTCCCACGACGTCGGCAAGGAGCGCGCATCTGGCCCGGGAGTGGATCATCCGGCACCTGCAGAGCAATCATCCCCGAGGCCACGGTTGAATCCAGAGGGGACACCCGAGTAGTCACGGAAGCATCCGCCAGCGATGCTGGCTCATCGTATCCCTCCACACCCTCGGCCAGCTCCTCTACCTGGACGAACGTGGCGCGCCGCGTGTGCGCCCCATGGCCCGTCCACCAGATTCCTCCTGTCACCAGCGCCAGGCACCCGGCTACCAGGACTATCCTGGCCCTGTCCCTCCAGCCATGAACCTCCGGCTCGACAAGCACTGGCGTTGGCACCCTGACAACCTCCGCGGGTGGTGACACGGGGGTTGTCACCGGAGCATCGGACCTGGCCCTCACCCGAGCGGCGATGGCAACGGCTCCGGCATGAGCAGCCGCCTGGCCCGCCAACGGGACATCCGCCTCGCGCCCCGCATGTTCCGCCGCCGTTTCCGCAGCCTCGGCCACCTCGCGAGCAAGCCCACGCACCACCGGCTCCGCTGCCATCATCCGCTCAATCAGCGCTGACAGTTCCGGTATCACCCGCTCGTTGAGCACGCGCGGCGGCTCCCGTGGTGGAAAGGGCGACCGGCTCGGGTCGAGTCTCGCCTCCGGATCCGTGCCCGGCGGCGGGTACATCCCCGTCACAAGCCGGTACGCACTGACGCCCAACGCATAGAGATCGTCATGGGTGCGCGCCTCGTAGTGGGCGCCGTGCTGACGCAGGTGGTTCCACTGGAAGCGCAGCGCCTCGGGACTCCGGTACTCGCGAGTCCCGGGAGGCATGAGGTTGTCCGTGAGCGGGGCGGCTCCCTCCCAGGTTCCCGAGCCGAAGTCCGCGAGGAAGGCCTGGCCCTCGGGCTCCACCAGGATGTTGTCTCCCTTCACATCCCGGTGCAGGCCCCCTGCCCTGTGCAATACCTCGAGGCCCCACGCCACCTGCGCCACCACCTGAAGCACCTGACGCGAAGTGGGCCTGTGCACCCGCCCCCACTCATACAGCGGCACTCCGTGGATCCACTCCATGACGAGATAGGGATGCGTGCGCCCCTCGCTCGAGTGCCACCAGCCCCGGTCCAGCAGATCCGGTACGGAGGGGTGGCGGGTGCGCGACAGCAGCTCCACCTCACGTAGAAAGCGCGGGTCGAACGCGAAGAGCGCCAGCTTGAGGGCCACCGGAGCGGAGCCCGGATGGCCAGCACGCCGAGCCTTGTAGACCACGCCATAGGTGCCGCGTCCGGCGTAGCCCTCCACGCGCCAGGGGCCTACCAGGCTCCCAAGCCTGAGCGAGTCAGGGGTGAGCTCGTCCGTCATCGCATGCCTCGCTGTCCGCAGGGCGGTCCGTTCCGCCCGCGCACAGCCTACCCCATGAGTAGGCACGCGCCATTCCGCTGCCACAGGTATGGTGAGCACCGGACTCCGGCGGGGCGGCGCTCAGCTCACCCGAGGCCTCAGTCCCTGTGCTTCCCGTGTCCCCGGCCACGCCCTCGGCCGCGGTCATCGTCATCCCAGTCGTCGTCGTCCCGGTCGCCCTTCTTCGCCTTCACCTTCTCATCCACCTTGAGCAGCGCGCGCGAGTACGCGTCGTAGTCGAGGTGGACGTGGCCCTTGGCGCCAGGAGCGAACGCGCGGAACTTCACCTTCCACACGTCGTTGCCTGTCATGTGGGCTTCCTTGACGTGGCACTCGTACCCGCGCGAGCGACAGAACTGGAAGCCCAGGTTCACGGCCTCGTTGTAGTTCATCGGGCGCGAAGGAGGCGGCGGCGGTGGAGAAGACCCTCTCCGGGCTGGAACGACCACACACCCCGGAACCAACAGCAGGACACCCACGAGCATGAGGATTCGCATGCCGCCTCCATACGGCCAGAGCCGCGAATTCTTCAACTCTCACACAGCGCCCGGCCCCAACTTCACTGAGCGCATCACCCCTCCCACGTGGCCAGCAGCGAGCGCACCCGCGCGTATCGGGTGAGCAGTCGCTCACGGTGAGCGCTGAGCAGCACCATGAAGCCCACCACCAGCAGCCCCAGCAGCGTGAGGAACGCGGCGCCAATCCGATGGTCCCTCATCCCGAAGCGCGCCAGGTTGGCGATGATGCACGTCACCAGGAACGCACTGCCCAGATACACGTAGGAGCGGATGCGCAGCGCGATGCCCACCGCGACTCCCACCAGGCAGATGACCACGCAGAGCACCATTCCCCCGGCGTCGCTGAACATCAGCGGCTTCCACGCTCCGGCGACGTAGATGATCGTCACCGCGAGGGCACGCAGCCGGGCGGCGGTCTCCGGCGCCAGCGAGTCCCGGAAGGCGCGCAGCAGCACCAGCAGCGAGAGGCCCGCGGGGATGACGTAATACTGCGGCTCTCCAGCGCCGGTGCCCGACCAGACGACGAACAGGGCGGCGTTGAAGGCCACGACCGAGGCCAGGGAAGCCACGCTCCGGCGAGACGGGTGCGCGGCGAGCGCGGCGAAGTGCGCGGCGTGGCCCACGAGCAGGGCGGCGGCGTACAGCGGCTCCCCCCAGGGCGCGGTGAGCAGGCCCGCCAGCGGGAAGAGGAAGGCGCCCAGCAGCGCGGGCCGGCGGAAGGCCGGGAGCCCCGAGCCCTCGCGCAGCACGAAGACATAGAGGCCCGAGAAGAACGCGCCCCCCACGAGGGCCACGAGACTGTCCGCCCCACTCAGGGTCCCACTGCCCATGCCCAGCAGCCGGACGCAGAGGTAGCCCAGCGCGACGGTCGCCTGCGCCAGGTACGCGAAGAGCTCGTCCTGTTCCCGAGCCGCGCGGCGGACCAGCGCCACCAGCAGCACGGTGAGGCCCGCGCCAGCCACGAGCGCCTCGCGCAGCGCGCCGCGCGTGCCGTCCACGAGCAGCAGGCCCATGAGCACCTCGAGCAGTGCCACGGCGGCGAACAGGTGCCCCACGCCCCGGCGCACCTTCTCTCCCGCCCAGGACAGCGCCAGGGTGGCGAGCAGCGCGGTGACGGCACCCAGGTGGGGCAGGATGAACTCCTTGCCGTGGCCGCGGGAGAACACCGCGCCCAGGTACACGACCAGCACATGGGCGGCCACGAGCGAGGCCAGCCAGCCCACCACCTCGCGCTCGCGGCGCCGGTGCACGACGGCCCACGCGGCCCCGGTGGCCAGCGCGAAGCTCAGCGGAGTGCTCAGGTGCCTCACGCTCTGCAAGCCGGCGAGCGCCAGGAGCGAGAGCATCCACCCGCCGTGGTGCAGCGCATGGCCCACGCCCACCTCACGCTCCTCCAGCACCGTGCCCGCGAGGCACAGGACGAGCCCCGTGCCTCCCACGACCACGGGCAGCCACTCGGGAGGTGCCACGGAGAGGAGCACGCCTCCCAGCAGCGCGATGCCGACGTAGGCCATCCACTGCTCGCGCGTCACCAGGAGCACGAGCGTGGCCAGGCCGGCGGGCACCGCGACCACCATCGGCAACTCCCCCGGACCACGGTCGATCAGAACGTACGCCAGCAGGCCCGCCAGCGAGAGGGCACCGCCTGCCCAGAAAGGCTCGCTCCAGGTCTCCTCGAGGCTCGGGAGCACCTTCGCCGCCGCGGCCGAGAGCGCCCGCTGCACGCGACCGGACTGGCACAGCGCGGACACGAGCGCGGCGACGAGCGCCACCCCGGCGAACGTGACCGCCGCCAGCGGCCGCGCCTCCAGGAACGCGAAGGTCTCCGTCCTGCCCAGCGACGTGGCGGCCAGGGCGAGCACCGCCCCGGTGAGCAGCCAGCGCATGGAGAGGAGGAACGCCGCCAGGGCGAGCACTCCAGCCACACCAGCCATGGCGCCTGGAGTGGGAGAGATGAGCGCGGACACGAGGGTGAGGCTGAGCGCCCCCAGCGTGACCAGGGGACGCAGTGCCGGATCCGGCGCGCCGCGGAAGAACGCGGCCAGCGCGGACTGTCGGTGATACTCGAGCACGCCCAGCGCCAGCAGCACCACGGTGGCCACGGGCCGAGCCTCGGGAACGAAGGCGAGCAGCAGCGCCGCGAAGCCCACCCGCATCCAGGGCCGCCGCCCCGGCATCAGCGCGAGCGCCACCGCGAGCGCGCTCACGTTGAGGGCGGAATCACCCACGGACACCATTCCCAGTCCCACCAGGACCAGCGCACCCTGCATCCACTCGGAGAGCGCGAGGGCGCGCTTCTCCCCGGCATCAGGGCCCAGCAACAGCGAACGTGCGGCGGGCAGGTGCTCCACGGCGCGGACGATCAGGAGCGCGAGCACCGGCAACCCAGGAACGAAGGACTGCACGCTATTCGTGCAGAGCACAGCGCCCACGGTGAACAGCCCCCCGAGCGCCAGGAAGAACGGCTGCCGGGTGGCGCGAGTCCACAGCAGGGGCAGCACCAGCGTCCCCAGCAGCAGCAGCTCCCCGGGCTTGTTCCACCAGAGCACCAGGCAGACGCCGAGGATGAGCGCCGACGACAGCGTCGCCGCGAGCGCGAAGCGGCGCCCCCCTGCCAGCATGGACGCCACGGAGGGCTGCTCCTCCAGCAGGGCGATGACGCTCAGCGCGGCGGCGAGTCCCAGCATCGCCACCGGGGACGACGCGAGCCCCATGCAGGCATAGACCGCGGCGATGATGATGCTGAGCGAGGGGTGCAGCGCGCGGACCGTGAGCAGTGAAGCGAGCCCCGCCCCCAGCAGCAAGGCCGAGCTCGAGGAGCCCAAGGGCTTCGCCACGACCGCTGGCACGACAGCGGCGATCAGGGCCACGAAGCCCGCGGTGGTGGTGCTCGCGCTCCTCCTCCAGCGGGCAGCGACGATCGAAGTCCCCAGGGCCCAGAGGATGATCAACCCCATGGACAGCTGCGGCGTCATCCAGCCCCACGGCACCAGGGTGCCGGGAATGCGAGGCAGGAGCGCCAGCCCCGCGAGGCACACCGCGAAGGGCCGCATGAACGGGAAGCTGCGCGAGGCGATGGCCACCGCCGCCGCGGAGGCCAGGAGGATGAAGCCGAGCACGGGCGTCTGCATCACCACCGCCACGCCCACGGCCAGGAAGGCATACAGGATGCCCGGCACTCCGAGCAGCCGCAGCAGTCCCTTGCGCTCACCCAGGATGGCGAGGGCCAGCGCCGCGACCGCCAGCGCCGGGGACGCGCCTTCCACCGTCCCGCGGTGCATCGGCGCATAGGCCATCACCAGCTTGGGCAGCGCAGCGGCGAGGACGAATCCCCCCAGGGCAATGAGCCGAGGATCCGCCAGGGCCCAGCTCGCCAGGAGCGCCGCCGCGCCCGAGAGCGCGATGCCCACGACGCGCATGGCACCGGGCTCCGAGGTGAGGCCCATGACGAAGCCCGCCAGGGCGAGCCCCGCCACCGCTCCGCTGAAGATGTGCCGCGTGGTCCGGGAGCACAGGCTGGCCAGGACCGCGTACACCAGCGCCGCCGCGCCACAGGCAACGGCCGCCGCCGCCGAGCCCAGGAGCTCATGGGCGGCAAACGGCAGGGCCAGCGTGACGATCGCTCCCACGAACGAGAGGTAGACGCGCTCGAACCACAGACCACTGGCGACGCAGATGAGGCCCAGCGCCAGCGCACTCCAGAGCACCGGACGGGAGTCAGGGCCCAGGTGCGCCAGCACGACGAAGAGGACGCTGGCCGCGGCAGTGGAGCGCAGCAGCACCTCGGCGATGCCCGACGCCCGCGCCTCCCCGCTCCGCTCGGCACGAGCCATCAGCCGCGCCGCCAGCGCGACACCTACGAGGATGAAGGGCAGCGCGGTCAGCGCGCCGAACTGGAACGGCAGGGGCTCGGTGGACGCATAGCCGAGCTTCGTCTTGATGGAGACGATGAGCGCGTTGATGAAGCCCGGGATGAGCTGGCTGCTGGAGCCATAGGCCAGGTACGCTCCGAAGTACGCGGGATAGAGCCAGCGCAGCCTCGGGAGGGTGCCAAGCGACAGCCGGTACATCGTCCACGTGAAGACGGCCGAGGTCGCGAAGAAGGCCGGAGCCGCCCCCGTGCCAGCCAGGACGAGGCAGCCCACCTGGAGCGCCGCCACGCAGATGGCGAGCGGGTCCGCCGCCTGCTCCTCCCGAGTCTCACGGAAGGCCAGGCACGTGGCGAGCAGGAAGGCGATGAACGGAGCATAGGTGCCCACCGCGGGAGGAGTTCCACCCGCCACGAGCGCCACATGCAGGCGGATCGAGAAGAGCGCCAGGAGATACAGCGGCGCACCGAGCGCGAAGGCGAACGCCGCGCCACTCCGAGGCTCCGGAGTGGCTCGACGCGAGAGCAGGAAGAAGAGCGCGCAGGGCAGCGCGTTGAGCCACAGGGCCGGAGCGCCAGCCTTCGCCGCGAGCGGCGCCAGCCCCATCATCAGCGTGGCGCCCACCATGCCTGCCTGGATGAGCGGCCGCGAAGGCGCATCGAGAGCATCCGCTGGCCGTCGCACCATCACGGCGGCGAGGGCGGACCAACCCAGCAGCAGCGGCACGAGGAGCACGGGCTGAACGCCCGGGAGCTGCAGCTCCGAGCCGAGCGGGAACATCCCTCCCATGGGCCCGAGCGCCAGCCCTGCCAGCGGCGCGACCGCCGAGCCGATGATGCCGAGGATGCGCCCGGCGTTGCGCAGCTCCTGCCGTCGCGCCAGGAAGGCGCCCCAGGCGGAGAAGCCCACCGAGTAGAAGGCGGTCATCCCGAAGACGACGAGCGAGCGCGAGAGCGAGTTCATCCCTCCCCAGCTCTCGAAGACGAAGTACAGGGTGCCCGCGAGGATGAGGAAGGCGCCCAGGAACCAGGCGATGCTCTCGTAGAGGAACGGCCGCCAGAGGCGGTCCCAGGTGGAGGACTCCTCGACCACGCGAGCGGCGACGCTCCGCACGGCCGGCACGTCGAAGAGGGGCTCGGTCGTCACCGGAGGCAGCAGCTCCTCTGGCTCGGGGAGCGGCTCGGGCTGCGCGGGCAACGCCTCGGGCTCGGGCTCAGGCTCAGGCTCGGGCTCGGGCACAGGCACGAAGAGCATGGGCTGCTCGGGAGCCGTGCTCTCCAACACGAGCGGCTGCGCCTCCACGGTCGGCGGAGCCACCGAAGCCACCGCCTCCACCGGACCGGCTTCCTCGAACACGGTGGCCTGCGCGGGAGCCTCGGTCAGCACGGAGAGCAGCACCCGGGCCTGTCGCTCGTAGCGCTCGGAGATGTACCGCCGCGCGCCGCTGGGAACTTCACCGGTGTCCCAGCGCGTCAGCTCATGGAGGAGGAAGTGCACATGAGCGAGCTCCGCCTCCAGCACCTCCCGGGCCCGCGTCGTCATCGCGCTCCCACAGAGGATGCACTGGCGACCGCCGAGACGCTCCTGCTGGCATCGAGGGCAATACATGCCCCCTCCCCTAACAACAGCTGTGCCACCCGGAAGGTCCAGCAGTCTCGGGCACTTGGGCGTTACCAGGCCGCGAATGTGGAACCAGCACGACGCGGTGCACAGTCGCCGTGTGCAGGGGGGTGCACACCCGTCGCCGGTGGGCCGTCAGTGGGTGGACTCGGAGAGGAGCCGCACGCGCACGGGGGGTCCGACGGGCAGCGGCGGGAACTGGGGGACGGACACGGTCGCGGTGCCCCCCATCTGGATGGCATCTCCGTCCAGCTCTTCGGAGCAGGTGGACGCGTTCTCCGCCACCATCTGCGCCTCCAGGTGCGAGTCGCCCCGCAACTCGGCCTGCTCGTGCACCATCACCACCGCGCTGGTGCCACAGGTGTGGATGCGCGAGCTGCCGCCGCGCACCGAGAAGTCCCTGCCCGCGAGCAGCACGAAGCCCTTGGGGCTCGCGGGGAGGAACGAGAGCGGGCCCGCCTCGTGGATGATGTTGCCGGTGGCGATGATGCTCGCGCGGTAGCCCGGCTCGCCGCTGAGCGTCCCGCAGTCCGGCGTGTCGACCTGGCGGAAGCGGACATTGCCTTCCACGAGCCAGATGCCGCGCGGGAGCCTCGAGGACGAGCCGGTCGGCAGGTACTCGAACGTGACCTTGGGCACCTCCCTGCGGCCCAGCCCGGAGGCGTCCGGATAGAGGGTCGTGTCATTCACGTCGCAGCCCATCCCACCCGTCGTGAAGCCCGTGACCCCATCCGCGCGCCAGATCCGGGGCGCCTTGTCGGCGACGATGGTCAGCGAGGGCGTCGGCCCTCGGAGCCCGAGGTCCCCATCCGACACGTGGATGTCCAGCGGCTTCTTGGTCGGGTTGGCCTCCAACGACACCCAGCACGACGCGCACTCCGAAGGGGTGCAGATGCGTGGCGCCGAGCGGGGAGACTGGCAGGCGGCGTAGCTCCACCCGTACAGCCGCGCCTGAGGCGGCGAGGCCTTCTCGTCCATCCGCAGGTAGTAGAAAGGCAGGCAGGGGGCGCCCACGCAGTTCTGCGGAGCGTTGGTGACGTCCCACGCGGACACACGCGGCGGAGAGGGCACGGAGACGCCAGCGGAGCACGCGTCTCCTCCGATGACACGCCCCGTCCTGGCCGTGCATAGAGTCCCCCCGCTCTGCGCGATGCAGGGCTCACTCTGCACGCACGCGTTCCAGGGGGGCCCCGAGGAGCAGGCCGTGCCGCAGAGACAACCGCCCTCGATGGAGCCCGTCGCCACCACGTCGCCGAACCGTCCACAGACGTGCGAGGCCCCCAGCATCCGCACCGTGCCGCCCGCGATGATGCCCGCCGGCTCGCCCGGCCCCACGAGAACCCTCAGCGTGGCACGCGCGGCGTTGCCCTCGAGGCTCGTCCCGGGGTGCACACCCGTGACGGTGACCCAGACCATCCCATCCCGGTCCCGCACCGGGTTGTCTCGCAGCGGGCCCAGGGTGGGCCCCTCCAGACAGTTGCCCAGGATGTTGTTCTGGGTGGCGGGAGTGAGGGTGGCGGAGTCCTGCGCATCGTCATCGTTGTCGTCGATGCGCACGAAGTACGCCCCGTCCGCGTTGTCATCCATGGGCACGCGCAGGTAGGCCTTGCCGCTGGAGGAGGCCACCACGCGCTTGCCGTCGGCGAAGGGCGGCAGGTGATCATCCGAGGTGATGCCCTCGAGCACGGGCAGCCGGAGGCAGTCGGTGTCGAAGCCTGGGTCCAGAGCTCGATCGAGATCCACATCGCGCTCCAGCAGCCCGGCCAGGTACGCGCGCGTGCGCTCCAGGCCCGCCTCGGCGAGCGCCCGCGCCTGGGCCTCGCTGCGCTCGAGGTTCGCGGTGGTGCTCTCGTCTCCCGCGCGCTGCTGGGCAATGGCCACCAGCAGCACCAGGGCCGCCAGGAGCAGCAGCACGGCGAGCAGGATGTAGCCCCGGGAGTGGCGCGAGGAGGAGGGCGGCACGGTGGCTCCTAGTGCCTCAGCGCGACGGAGGTGAAGGTGTCATACGTCACGGTCTCTCCGGAAGCGGGCGCGCTCAGCCGCAGCAGCACCTCCACCCGTCGCACGCGCCGGAGATCCTCGGTGGACAGGGGCAGCGCCGTGAGCTCGGAGCCCTGCGCGTCGAAGTAGCGGAAGGCCAGCCCCCTCCGGCTGGCGGAGCGCAGCAACGGCTCCCAAGTCGTCCCCTCCGTCGTCGAGCCGCAGGGGCTGGAGAACCCGCTGACGGTAGCGGTGGTTCCCGCGGAGCCCCAGCACTGCTTGCGCTCCACGGTCTCCCCCTGGAGCCGATAGAAGACGCGGTCCAGGGACGCCACCCAACCCCGGTTGGGCACCTCGAAGAAGTCCAAGGGCAGCCGCGCGTCGAGCTCCAGGGCGTTGCGGCTGCTGGAGCTCGCGAAGAGGTTCGGGGACACCTGGCGCTCCAGCCAGCGGCCGACGCCGTCCACCACCACCAGCCATTCGCCCGGCTGGTACTTCTTCAGCCCCCAGGGACAGGTGGGCGCGGACCGAGGCGAGGTGAGACAGTCCTCTCCAGAGGGCGTGAGCAGCAGCGACGCCTCATCGGTGCGGCAGGCCGTGGGCGAGGAGCTGTCCACGTCACAACCGCCGGTCAGCTCGTTGACCAGGGCCACCGCGCGATCGGGCAGCGGAGGGGCTCCCTGGTTGGCGGCGAAGCCGGAGACGCCGTTGAGGCTCGCATCCGGCCGGGGCAGGTCCGCCACGAAGGCGATGGAGCTCTCGGTCGCGGCGATCAGCGGCCCGGGATAGAGCTCGCCGTCTCCATCGCGCCGGGCCCGGGTGGGCCGCCCCAGCCCGGCCTGTCGCAGCTCCCGGCTGAGCAGCCCGAGCACCAGGCTCGCGTCCTGCTTGAGCCGCCCGAGCTGCGCCTCCTGCTGATCCATGCGCGCGCGGTGCACCAGGTAGCCCATGAGCGCCGCGAGGATGATCACCCCCATGCCGCTGGCGACGATGACTTCGATGAGCGTGAAGCCCCGCCGTGCGCGAGCGGAGGCGCGGGCTACCATCGCAGCGCCTCCCTCACCACCTTGCGCCCATCTCCCGCGGTGATGGTGACCTTCGCGCGCCGGTAGTGGAAGGAGGGAAAGCCCATCCGGACGTCGTGGTCCTCCACGAACTCGGGGGTGATGGTCCAGGCCCACTCCGGGTGTCCCGGAACGACGCCACCAGAAGGCCCCGTCCACGCAGGAGAGCTCGAGGGCTGGGCGCGCAGGAACTCGAGCCGCTCGGTGGCGGCGCGCTCCATCTCCAGCTCGTCGATGCCGCGCGAGAGGAGCCGGCGCGAGGCCACCTCCCCGGACGCGAGCGCGGCGATGGTGAGCGACAGCAGCACCCCGCCCGCAAGCGCCTCGACGAGCAGGTGCCCCGCCCTGCTCCGCTTGGAGCCCCAGCGCCTCACGGGCAGGGCTCCTCCGCGGGCTCGGACGTGCACACGGGCCCGTTCGCCGCGGCCACGACGAGCCGCTGGAACTCCGGATCGCCGACCTGGAGACGCCAGGGAACGTTGTCCCAGGTCCGCCCGGTGGAGCGGAACACGAGCGGGCCGTCCTTCTCCTGGAGTACTTGCATGCGGTCGGGGAGGGTGACGCGCTCCACCTCGATGAGGGCGAGCGGATCCGCGGGAGACTCGCAGTCCACATCCCGCCGGCGGCTGATCCTCAGCGCATTGCCGGGGACACCCGCCTTCACGGGGACGCCGTCCGCGAGCACCTCCACGTGGTGGCAGCGGCCGGTCTCGACGGCCCGCTGGCGGGCCCGGACGAGGACCTGGGCGGTGGCATCAGTGGCCTTGCGGAGGCGGAAGCGCGCTTGAAGCGGCTGCAGGCCGATGGCCGTCATGGCGCTCATCAATGCGAGCAGCGCCACGGTGACCATCAGCTCCATGAGGGTGAACCCACGCATCCACCCCCTAGCAGACCATGAACGCGCCTCCGAGGACACCTCCCCTCCCCTGGCCGGCTCCACCCAGGGCAGCCCTTGGAGGGTCTCACCGACGCACAGAGTCACGGGTTACGGCGCCACGGATGCGTGCGAGTTCCCCGTGGAGGAGGAGGGACTCGGCGGAGGCGGCGGAAGGATGGCCAGCGGCTCGGGCTCGAGTACCCAGGGCGCGGCGATGAGGTCCACGGGAGCGCGACTCCCCAACGGGTCCACGTGCCCGTCCGGTAGCTTCACCTGGTAATGAAGGTGAGGCCCTGTGACACGCCCCGTGTCACCCGAGCGAGCCACGAGCTCGCCCGCTTTCACCTGCTGCCCGCGCTTCACCTCCACGAGCGACAGGTGGCAGTAGTGAGTGCGCATCCCGAGGCCATGATCGATCTCGATCCACTGCCCGTTGACTGGACTCTCGAGCACCCGGGTGACGACACCGTCGGCGGGCGCGCGCACCTCGGTCCCCACGGGCACGGCGATGTCGATGCCGCGATGCTCGGAGAGGATGCCCAGTATGGGATGGATGCGCTGGCCGAAGCGAGACGTCACGCGCCAGGACCTGTCGACGGGCCACCCGAGCGCGTAGAGCCTGGCCCATCGCTCCGCTTCACGCACCTGGCGCAGAAGGGGCTTCTCGCGCCGCCGCAGCACACGTGAGAGCGCGTTGGGGGTGATGCGCTCGGGGGCGAGCCGCAGGCGCTTCCTCGCGCGCTCCATGGACTCGGGACCGAGGAAGAAGGCCGAGAGCGCCAGCACGGGCGTGCCGTGCTGGGCACGCAGCTCCCGCATCACGTTGAGCAGATCGACCTCCCGGCGAGGCATGGTCAGCGGCTCGGGGGCGAGCTCCACGCCTCCACCGGGCGGGAAGATGATCGCCAGCACTGGAGCGGGAGGGGGCGAGAGCCACGGCTCCAGGATGCGTCGCCGCGCCTCCTCGGGAAGCGTCTGGAGCGCGGTCCGTGCAGCCCAGCTCAGTGCCTGAGCCTCATCGAGATCCGGCGTCACCACGGGGGTGGACGGTCGGGAGTGGAACGAGAAGGGCTCAGCGGGGCTCGAGTCACTGGCTGGCGCACGTCTCCGGAAGTCTGCAGGCGGCTGACACGCCCCCACCGCGAGTGCGAGCACGCACGCGGCGAGTAGAGGCACGAGCGACGAAGGGAAACGGGCTGACACGGGGAACCCGCGAACGCGGGCAGGGAATGGCTCATTCCCACGGCTCCTTCCCCCATTCAGAGGAAGGAGCTTGCTCGGCCACCTCACGAGCCGCCGATCAACCTCTCACGTCCTTCAGGCCTCCACTCCGGACCGGCATCGTTGCCTCCATGCACCCCATCACCCACTGGCTGCATGGGTTGAGCAGACTTGTGCTCCTGTGGCTGCTCACGGGGTGCGCTGCAACCCCACCCTTCAGAGGGCCCGAGCAATATAGGCAGCTCCGTCCTGTCGTCCTTCAGGACTTTCCTTCGACGGTCAGCGCTGGACAGCAGGTTGTCGAGGTTGACCTCGAGGCTCCCACACCTCAGCGGACAGAGGAGCTGCGCCGCAGCGGCGTCCGATTGCCTCAGGTCTCTGAAGGAACAGCCGACCCACGTGCGCATCGAGATTTCGTCGATCTGCGAGTAACGGCCGTGGGCTTTGGCATCACCGCGGGCGGCTATCTCCTCTACTGCGAGGGACTGCCGCTGCCCGTCCTCGTCCCGGAGTCGCAAGTCGACCTGGGGCTCATGAGCGCCGAGCCGCTCAATGTCTCCCTGTACCCGAATCGGGGCGCGGCGCTGGCCGACATCGCAGCCAGTGCCTCCGAGGCAAGACACGCGCGGTATGCCTGGTACCGCGGAGCGGGCGGCGCGCTCATCGTGCCCACCCTCTTCTCCCCGGCCACGACGCCTCGCATTGCCCGAACGATGCTCGAGGTACGCAGGCACCTGACGGAAACAGTCCAGCGCGAGCTGAAGGTCCTGTTGGTGAACCTCACGGGGGTCAGGGTTCTGCAGGGCGTCTTCACCCGCGTGGTGCGCGTGGGCTCGGAGCCAGCACTCCGCCCTGCGTCAATGGCGCCCGCTCCGACACCTACCCAACCCGCGCCATCTCCGGGGCTGGTCCAGGCGCTCACCGGCAACAACCCGACGCCGCAGGTGCCACCTGGGGCACGCCTTCCTCGAGATGTCGCGGTCCATCCCTCGGTGCCCCGGCAGCTGCCGAGCCAACGACCCATTGGGCCCAGCCCTGCCCAGAATGCGCAGCTCCAGGTGGACATCCAGTACCTGCAGACCCTGGGCGCAAGGAACATCCGCGTGAATCAACAGCAAGTCACGGTGGACAAGAGCCAGCGGGTAGGAATCAATCGACCGGATCTGCAATTCGACTATAAGGGCCGCCGCTACCATGTGGAGTACGACTCGCCTACGTCAGGCCGTGGCCCCGCACACCAGTCGCGCATCACCTCCAATGACCCGAGCGCGGTGATCATCCTTCTGATCGTGCCCTGAAGCACGAGGCTCCCTGATGACCGAGACCATGAAGGGGCTGCTCCTGGAGGACCGCTGGGCGCCGGTCACCTCGGAAATGGGTTTCCTGGAGACCCGTGCGGAGCATGCCGCCCGAGCCTTCGCCTCGTGGCAGAGCGGCCTGATGGCGTCTCGTGGCATCACCGTTCAGGTGCACTCCGTCTCGGGTCCCCTGGAGCAAGCTCTCTCCGCCCTTCTGCCCCTGACCACCCCCGAGCCGCGACGGGACCTCTTCATTCCGACACACAGTTCCTGGACGGCCTACGTCGATAACAGCTGGCAGGGAACCGATGCCGCGAGCCCCATGTCCTATATGGCCAGAACGCTGGGCTGCCGAGGCATGCGCGTGGTCGCGGTGCCTCACACGCTCCGCAAGGACAAGGGACGCTACGGTGCCGTGATGTTCGAGCTGTACGGCCCGAATCGAACCGACTGGCTCAACCAGCTCCGCACCCTCTACGCCTCCAACGATGGTGGCCACTGGGTCTTTGGCCAGTCCGGCGAACCCTTCCCCTTCGAGAACCTGGAGCGATACCAGGCTCGCAAGGTCCGGGACCGGTTCACCCTCGACATGCTCAAGGAGTATCTGCGGCACCTGGGCCTTCACCCCTTCGAGGAGGATTTCTACCTCCCAGAGGGCGCATCGGCCTGGCTGGTGGAGAAGACAGGCCCTGTCCTCCCCACCCAGAAGGAGTACACCCTGGCCCAGGCCCGCGAGCACTTCTGACGCGGGCCCAGAGGACTACCCGCGCAGGAACGCGGTGCCGAAGCTCCCGGCCTTCTCCGCCTCGCCCGACAATGCGTTCGCGGGCGAGATGCCGACGATGTGGATGGCCTCGATGCCCTCCTCCAGCATGGCGAGGCTCTCTTCCACCTTCGGAATCATCCCACCCTGGATGACGCCGGAGGCGATCTTCGCCTTGGCCTCCGCGGGCGTCAGCGTGGGCAGCCGGGTGGACGGATCGTCCTTGTTGGCCAGCACGCCGGGCACGTTGGACACCAGGAACAGCTTGGCGGCCTTGAGCTTCGCGGCCACGCGCGTGGCCACCGTGTCCGCGTTGATGTTGAACACGTTGCCCTGCGCATCCCCGGACAACGAGCCCAGCACCGGCACCAGCCCCGCATCCGACAGCTTCTCGAAGAGCTCGGTGTTCACCCCGGTGACATCGCCCACCAGCCCCAGATCGATGGGGTCCGGCCCCGCGCCCGTGATGACCTTGGCCGGCCGCTTGCGCGCGTCGATGAGCCCCGCGGACACGCCCGTGGTGCACACCGCCGGCACGCCCGCGATGCGGAACGCCGCGGCGACGTCCACGGACACCTGGCCCGCGAGCGTCATCTTCATCACCTCCAGGGTGGCCTCGTCGGTGACGCGCCGCCCGCCCACCATCTTCGGCGTCAGCCCCAGCTTCTGCGTGAGCTCCGTGGCCTGAGGCCCACCGCCATGAATGACGGCGACGCGCACCCCGGCGTCCAGGAAGGCGCGCACGGCGGCGCCGACACTGGCGGCCAGCTTCGGCTTGTCGGAGGCCAGCTCGCCGCCGATCTTCACCACGAACCAGCGGCCCTTGAATGCCGCCAGCCCGCTCACGGCCACAGCCCCGGCTCGGCGAGCGTGGTGCGCTCGTCGAAGCCCATCATGACGTTGAAGCTCTGGATGGCCTGGCCCGCGCCGCCCTTGACCAGGTTGTCCAGGGTGGAGAAGCAGACCACGCGGCGGGTGTCCCCCGTGACGGGGCCCAGCGAGAAGCCGACCTCCACGTAGTTGCTGCCAGCAACACCGACCACCTCCGGCTGCCGCCCGCCACCGATGACGCGGATGAACGGCTCCTTGCCGTAGGTCTCCTTCCAGAGCGCATCCAGCTCCTCCTGGGTGGTGGAGGCGGGCACGTCCGCGAACGAGGTGGAGAAGATGCCGCGAGGCAGCGGCGCGGAGACCGGCACGAACTCCAGCGACAGGTCCTGCGAGCCACCAGCCGCGCGCAGCGTCTGGAGGATCTCCGGGATGTGCTGGTGCTCGAGCGGCTTGTAGGTGCGCAGGTTGCTGGCGCGCAGCGGGTGGTGGGTGGTGATCTGCGGGTTGGCGCCGCTGCCCGACGAGCCCGTGGCCGCCACGGTGTGGACGGGGCCTCGGAGCTTGCCGCCCCGGGCGAGCGGCAGCAGGCCCAGGGCGATGGTGGTGGCGAAGCAGCCCGGGCTGGCGATGTAGCGAGCCTTGCGGATGGCCTCGCGGTTCAGCTCCGGCATGCCGTAGACGAAGGTGCCGTCGGTGAGGTGCTGGGGCGCCGGGTGGGCCACGCCGTAGTATTTCGCGTAGGCGGCGGGGTCGCGCAGGCGGAAGTCGCCGGACAGGTCGACGATGCGCACGCCCGAGGAGAGGATCTCCATCACCACCTGCGCGGTCGTCTTGTGGGGCATGGCCAGGAAGACCACGTCCGCGCCAGCGACGGCCTCGGCCGGAGCGAGCTGCTGGAAGGTGAGGTCCGTCAGGCCCGCGAGGTTGAGGTGGACCTCGCCCACCTTCTTGCCGATGTTGTCCACCGCCGTGATGCGGGTGACCTCGACGTTCGGGTGGAAGAGGAGCCGGCGAAGGATCTCCGCGCCGCCGTAGCCCGTGCCACCGATGAGGACTGCCTTGACCTTGTTGGCCATGTGCAAGGACTCCTGGAAGGTTCCGAGCGGTGTATAGGGGCTTGCCGCGCACGAATCCACCCCGCACGAGCCCCGCTCGCCCTTCCCTCCTGGTGGGCAGGCATACCGTTGACTACTCGAAACGCGCCATGCCACCGGGGGTGAGGCCCGGCATGACGCGGAGAGTCCACACGACACTGGCCATCGGCCGAGGGCTGTGGAACGGTAAAGCCCATGAGTTCTGAGTGGATCCTGCGCCCCATCGAGTCGAGAGACGACGCGGCCGTGGCCGCCATCATCCGCGCCGTGATGCCGGAGTTCGGAGCCAGCGGCCCGGGCTTCGCCATCCACGACGCGGAGGTGGACACGATGAGCGCGTCCTACTCACGCCCCAGGCACGGGTACTTCGTGGTGGAGCATGACGGCCGGGTGGTGGGGGGCGCCGGCATCGCGCCGCTGGCGGGTGGAGACCCGTCGGTGTGCGAGCTGCGGAAGATGTACTTCCTGAAGGAGGCCCGAGGCCACGGCGTGGGCGAGAAGCTGCTCAGGCGCTGCCTGGCGTTCGCGAAGGAGGCGGGCTACCAGCTCTGCTACCTGGAGACGCTCACGGGCATGAGCCAGGCGCAGAAGCTGTACGAGCGGCTGGGCTTCGGGCGGATTCCCCAGGCCATGGGGAGGACCGGCCACTTCGGCTGCAACCGCTTCTACACGCTGGACCTGAGCTCCGCGCTCAGCGCTTGAACGGGCCCTCCTGGATCCAGCTGAACCCGCGGTTGACGAGCAGGAACTTCGAGGGCTCGGACCGAGGGCCTCCTCCCTCCCCTGCTGCTCGGGCATCCCTCCCTGCTCCTGCCCCCCCATCCCCATCTTGAGTGGGAGAGGAGATATCACATCTGCCCGGCGCGACCCGACTTCATGAGTCACCTGGCCTCCACCCAACCTGCTAGCTTGGGTCCGGAGGTTCCATGGGTCCGACCGAGAGCACCGCAACGGAGAAGGAGCCCTTTGACATCGACCGGGTGCTGGAGCGCATCCGGGAGGCCGTCCGGAGCTTCGCGGACGCGGCGATGTTCGCGCTGGCGGCCCAGGGGCACACCACGCTGTTCGAGCAGCTCGTCGCGTGCATCCTGTCCATCCGGACTCGGGATGAGGTGAGCCTGCCCACCTCGCTGGCGCTGCTCCAGCGGGCGCGCACACCAGAGGCCATGAGCCAGCTCGCGATCCCGGAGATCGAAGCCCTCATCCGTCTGGTGACGTTCCCCGAGCCCAAGGCCCGGCAGATCCACGCCATCGCGGTGCGCACGGTGAAGGAGTTCCACGGGCAGCTCCCCTGCGACGCGCGGGTGCTCCAGTCCTTCAAGGGCGTGGGCCCGAAGTGCGCCCACCTGGCGCTGGGCATCGCTTGCGGGCACCAGGCCATCAGCGTGGACATCCACGTGCACCGGGTGACGAACCGCTGGGGCTACGTCCAGGCGCGGACTCCCGAGCAGACGCTGGCGGCGCTGGAGGCGCGGCTCCCCCGGGCCTACTGGGTGGAGCTCAACCGGCTGCTGGTGCCCTTCGGCAAGCACGTCTGCACGGGGACACGGCCGAAGTGCTCGACGTGCCCCGTGCTGTCCATGTGCCGTCAGGTCGGCGTCATGAATCCCCGCTGAGCTCCCCTCACCGGTCCCGCCCCATGAGCTGGGTGGCTCGCCGTGCCAGCCGTCTCCAGGGGTTGGTCCGTCCTCCCGCCTCGAGGGTGATCTCCCGCGAGCACTCGAGATCGCGCTCCCAGCACCGCGCCAGCTTGCCGGCGAACTCCCGATCGTCCAGCACGAGGGAGCCCTCGCTCAGCTTGTTGAGCGACAGCGCGTCCAGGTTGGTGGAGCCCACCACGCTGAGCCAGTCGTCCACCAGCAGCGTCTTCGCGTGCATCATGGACGGCTGGTACTCCCAGATGCGCACCCCGGCCTTCAGCAGCTTCTCGTAGGTGGAGCGCTGCGAGGCGCGCACGATGGGCACGTCATGGATGGGGCCCGGTGCCAGCACCCGGATATCCACGCCCTCATGCACCTTGTGGACGAGCTGCTCGAGCACGGCGTTGGGCGGGGTGAAGTACGCGTTGGCGATCCACAGCCGCTTGCGCGCCGCGGCGATGACGATGCGCACCATCCGCTCGGCGTCCGTCATCCCCAGCTTGCCGATGCTGTCCACGAACCCGGCGCGCACCGGCCCCACGTGGCGGGCACCAGGCAGATCCCGGGGGTGCAGCAGGCTGCCGCCCGACTCCTGCCACGAGCGGGAGAACGTGAGCTGCATGCGGCACACGGCCGGGCCCTCCACGCGCACGTGGGTGTCGCGCCAGTTCTCCGGCGCGCGGCCGTCTCCCTCCCACACCTTCCAGATACCGAAGCCCCCCGTGTAGCCGATGCGCCCGTCCACGATGACGAGCTTCTGGTGGTTGCGCGCCAGCAGCCGCCCCAGCACCTTGCCCGCCAGCGGCCGGTAGTAGTGCACCTCCACCCCGGCCTCGACGAGCCGGCGCTCGATCTTCTGGTCGAAGTCCTTCTCGCCGGAGACCTCCTCGCTGCCGACCGGATCCACCAGCACGCGGCAGCTCACGCCCGCGCGCACGCGCTCCCGCAGGGCCTCCACGAAGCGGTCGGACAGCTCGCACGGCCGCCAGATGTACACGAGGATGTGCACGCTCTCGCGCGCCTTTTGGATGTCCTCCAGCATCCGGTCGAACACCGTGCTGTTCTCCAGCAGCTCCACCCGGTGCCCGTCATCCAGGCACACGCCCGTGGACTGGTAGAGCACGAAGGAGAAGGCCTCCGGCCCGGGGGGCAGGTGGAACGGCCCCTTCATCTCATGGCGCTGGCCATCCTTCTCATCCCAACCATGTGCTCCCGGCTGCGGGAGCACCCCATCCGTCACGTCCATGTCCATGCCCTGCCAAGCTAGGGACGCACGGTGTCACGGCCAGTCTGGGCAACTGTCCTACCTGTCGGCTCGGCGACGCTGCAACCCACCATTGCTCCGAGCGGCCCGCCGTGGCGAACTGTGCCTGTCCGCCTGCTCTCCGGAGAGACATCCATGGCTGTCGATGAATCGCAGGGCCCTTCCCCCCAGGAGCTGCTGTCCCTTCCGCGCCTGGCCCCCCTCGTCCCCCTGCTCTACATGGCCTGGACGGACGGAGAGCTGACTCACGAGGAGATCCGCGCCATGGGGGCCGCGGCCCGCGCCCAGCCGTGGCTGGATCTGCGCTCCAGCGCCGTGCTGGCCCGCTGGCTGGATCCACTCTCACCGCCCACGCCCCGAGCCCTGGCGCAGCTGCGTGAGCACATCCGCCGCACCGCCGAGCGCCTGGAGTCCAGCGAACAGCAGAGCCTGGCGGAGCTGGGAGCGCAGCTGGCCGAGGTGCTCGGCGGCAAGGGTTCCCTGCCCACCTCCATGGCGGAGCTGGCGCGAGCCCTGGCACCGCTCGAGACCGCGCTGGGCCTCTCGGGGGCCGAGGCCGTCCGCACCCTGGTGCCTTCCACGCCCCGCGCCGCGGACACCACGGGCCCTGCGCCTTCCTTCAGCGTGGACGCGCTGCGCGCCGTGCTGGAGCGCACCTACCCCGCCGAGCGCGCCCGCGTGCGCGAGTGGCTGTCCGCTCCCTCCTTCCGCTACGTGGACGAGCGCAACACCTCCACCTATCGGGAGCACGTGTTCTCCTGGCTGCAGCAGCTGGCGGCGCGGGGGCTGGGGAAGCTGGCCTACCCGGACGACCTGACGAAGGTGGACCTGGGCGCGTTCATCGCCGCCTTCGAGACGCTGGCCTTCTTCGACCTGAGCCTCACGGTGAAGGTGGGGGTGAACTTCGGACTGTTCGGCGGGAGCATCTACTTCCTGGGCACGGAGCGACACCACCGCGACGTGCTGCCGAAGATGACCTCGCTGGAGCTGCCCGGCTGCTTCGCGATGAGCGAGCTGGGGCACGGCTCCAACGTGCGGGACGTGGAGACGGTGGCCCGCTACGACACGGAGCATGGCGAGTTCGTGGTGCACACCCCCTCGGAGTCGGCGCGCAAGGAGTGGATTGGCAACGCGGCGCAGCACGCGCGGATGGCCACGGTGTTCGCTCAGCTCGAGGTGGAGGGCGAGAGCCACGGCGTCCACGCGCTGCTGGTGCCCCTTCGGGACGAGGATGGACGGCTGCACCCCGGCGTCCGCGTGGAGGACTGCGGCGTGAAGATGGGGCTCAACGGCGTGGACAACGGGCGGCTGTGGTTCGACCGGGTGCGCGTGCCCCGGGAGAACCTGCTGGACCGCTTCGCGCAGGTGAGCCCGGAGGGCGAGTACACCAGCTCCATCACCAGCGCCTCCCGGCGCTTCTTCACCATGCTGGGCACGCTGGTGGCGGGCCGGGTGAGCGTGGCCTGCGCGGGCCTGAGCGCCTCCAAGAGCGGGCTGGCCATCGCCATCTCCTACGGGGACGAGCGCCGGCAGTTCGGTCCAGCGGGAGCGCCTGAGACCCGGCTGATGGACTACCAGACCCACCAGCTCCGGCTGCTGCGACCGCTGGCGACGACGTACGCGCTGGACTTCGCGCTCAAGTACCTGGTGAAGCGCTACGTGGGGCGCAAGGAGGAGGACGCGATGGAGGTGGAGGCCCTGGCGGCGGGCCTCAAGGCGTATGCCACGTGGCACACGACACGCACGCTGCAGGTGGCCCGCGAGGCCTGTGGCGGCCAGGGCTACCTGGTGGCCAACCGGCTGCCCTCGCTGAAGGCGGACACGGACGTGTTCACCACCTTCGAGGGCGACAACACGGTGCTGATGCAGCTCGTCGCCAAGAGCCTGCTCACGGGCTACCGGCAGCAATTCGAGGATGACCGCGTCTTCACGGTGATGAAGCTCATCGTCGACCGGGCCTCGGGAGCGCTGACGGACCGCAACCCCTTCCAGTCCCGCCGCACGGGCAGCGAGCACCTGCGGGACGGGGACTTCCAGCTGCGCGCGCTGCGCTTCCGGGAGTCGGACCTGCTGGCCTCGGCCGCGCGGCGACTGCGCAAGCGGATGGGCACGGGGGTGGACTCGTTCCAGGCCTTCATCCAGGTGCAGGACCACCTGCAGGCGCTGGCGCACGCCCACGTGGAGCGCGTGGTGCTGGAGCAGTTCCTCGCGGGCGTGGAGCAGGTGGTGGATCCCGCCGTGAAGGCCGTGCTCGGCAAGCTGTGCGACCTGTACGGCCTGGGCTGCCTGCTGGATGCGAGCGCCTGGTTCCTGGAGAACGACCACATCGAGGCTTCGAAGGCCAAGGCCATCCGCAAGGAGGTGACGCGGCTGTGCGCGGAGCTGCGGCCTGACGCGGTGGCGCTGACGCGGGCCTTCGGGATTCCGGACTCCTGCCTGGCGGCGCCGATCGGCCTGGGCCATCCGTCCCCCTGAGACGGAGCGCGGCGTGACGCGTGGGAGCGGCTGACGTGAGTCGGGGCCGGTGGCACACTCCGGCCCCATGAATCGACTCCCACTGCTGCTGACACTCACGCTGTTGACGGGCTGTGCCACCACCTCCGGGGCTCGCGATCTCGCCGCGGAGCAGGAGAACAAGCGGGCGGCTCGCGCCTTCATCGAGGAGATCTACAACCAGCGCCTGTTCGAGCGCACTCCTCTCTATGTGGCGCCGGAGTTCGTGGACCACTCGCCCGGAGCCACGCACGAGGCCAAGGGGCCGGAGTTCGTGAGCAAGCAGGCGCAGCAGATCCTCTCCGCGCTCCCCGACTTCCACTTCGACATCCAGCACCTGGTGGCCGAGGACGACCTGGTGCTCATCCACTGGAAGGCGACGGGCTCGGACACGAAGGCGATGGACGAGACGGGGAAGCCGAAGCAGCTGACGCTCCATGGGCACTCGCTCGTCCGGATGCAGGGGGCGAAGCTCGTGGAGTCCTGGGACATCACGGACCAGCTGGGCTTCCTGCTCCAGCAGGGCTTCAAGCTCCTTCCGCCGGTGCCTCCTCCGGCGCCCACCACGCCTGCACCGACCCCACCTCCTGCGTCCTGAGCCCCTGTCAGACCCCTCTGGTAGGGTCCGCCTCATCCGCCGTAGAATGGCGGATGACGAAAGGACATGTGGAGGGCGCCGATGGCGACAGCAATGGGTGGAGAGGTGGTGGTGCAGCTGGTTCAAGCGGTTCAGCGGCTCGACCTCGAGGTTCAAGATCTCAAGGGCAGGGTGAGCAGACTCGAGAGCCGAATAGAGAGGCTCGAAGTCCGGATGGATAGGCTCGAGGTCCGGATGGATAGGCTCGAAGAGCGGATGGACAAGCTCGAGGCCTCGAACGGGCAGATCCTCGGCTACGTCAAGCGCATCGCGACGATGCTCGCCGAGCTGCCATCGCTCGGTGGAAACCATGAGGGACTGAATACGCGCGTGGATGCCCTGGAGCGACGCGTCACGGCGCTGGAGCAGTAGCCTCCGTCACTGAACGCTGGAGGGCGCGCGGAACACCTCTCCGTCGTGTCCCTCCAGGACCAGGCTGGCGCTGTTGGACGGAGACACCCGCAGCGTCGCCTTGGGCTGCCCCAGCCGGTCCACGAGCAGCAGCCCTGGCGAGCCGTGCTCGTCCGCGCCCAGAATGGCGCGAGGCCGACCGTCCTCATCGGCCAGCTCCAGCCGGGACGAGCCGTCGGCGAACAGTCCCACGGCGAAGAACTCCGCCCCACCGTTCTTCGCGAAGGCCAGACGCGGGGCCTCGTTCGAGTACACGGTGAGCTCCGCGAGGGTGCTCCCTTCGGCGGTGGCGAAGCGCAGCTTCGGCGAGCCGTCCTGGGCGACGCCGAGCAGGGCCCGCGGGTGGCCCGAGGCATCACTGATCACCAGGCCCGCTGTCCCATCCACATCGGCGGAGAGCGTGGCCCGCGTGCGGCCCTGCGCATCCGCCAGCGTCAGCCGGGAGACCACCAGTGCGCCGCCCGGCCCCTCTTCCTTGAGGACGGCCGCGCCCAGACCCACGCCCGCCAGGGCCATCGCGGCGAAGGCGAGGCCCTGCATCCGCCGGTAGCCACGCTCCAATCGCTCCATCCGCGAGTCGAGGTTCTCCATGTGCGACAGCCTCCTGCTCAGGACCCATGGAGGTGGGCCGAGACGCACAGAGGCTAGCTCAGCGCCGATCCCTCTGCAGCTCCGCGAGGATCTTCCTCAGGTACCAGGCCTCGGTCCGGCCGGGGAACCGCTCCTTCAGGGCCATGACGTGTCGGGCGAGCGACTCCTCGGCCTGCATCCGGGGCAGGGGCGTGTTGCGGAACCACGCACGCCGCAGCCGCTGGGCCTCCGTTCCCCGGAGAACGAGCCCCAGGACGACCACGAACACCACCAGACCCACGACAATCAACGCCGTACTGCCTTCCACTCCACACCTCCTCAGCTCGGCGATAGCAGCATGGCGCCGCGGTCCCTTCCCACGGAGCTGCCGGTAATCAAGCAGGGCCGGCCTCCCGGCGAGCCTCTCACGAAGGACTGACTGGCGATGATGGCCGCCGTGGGCATGGTCGCGGCGCCGAGGTCTCCGAACCGCATCGGCAGGAACTCCATCTGCAGGTTGTCCGCCGCCACGGGCTGGAAGTCGCGCCCCGCCGAGTCGAGCCCTCCCGGCGCCACCGCGCGAGGCAGGGCGAGCTGGAACTCCTGCGTCCGGTAGCTCTCGTTGGTCACATCCCCGAGGAGCCACTCCAGGCGGCGTCCGGCGGCGGACAGGCCGCTGGTGGCGGCGCGCATCGCCTGAGCCAGCCCGCTGCCGGTGCACGGGGCCTCGTCGAACATCGCCCCCGGCTCCTGCCCCGTCGCGACGGCGTCCACGTGGGCCAGCGTGGGCACTCCCTGGCGCTGGGCCGTCCGAGGCCGCGCGAGCACCAGGAAGGCCGCGCCCTCTCCCGGGATGAAGGAGTTCAGGTTCTTCCCGTCGAACAGCCGCTCCTGCTCCAGCAGCTCGTCCACCACGTCGGGGGCATAGTACGTGTCCACGCCCCCCACGATGGCCACCTCCACGCGCCCGGCGGCCACCTCCGAGAAGGCCTCCGCCGCGCAGGCCAGCGAGGCATGCCCCTGAGGCACGGGGAGGATCTCCAGGCCTCCCAGCTTCTGGTCACACCACTGCTTGAGGTGCTGCTCCAGGCGCCGGTACTCCGCCGCATGCTCCGGGCTGGCATCCGGCCCGTAGCGCTCGGGCAGCCCCAGCCACATCGCCCGCGCCCCATTGCCTCGCAGCTTCTCGAGCGTGGGCACGAGCTGCTCCAGCGCGCCCAACGCCAGCGCCGTCATGCGCTCCACCCCCAGAGCGCGGGGCGGCAGCGTGCGCGCGGTCACCATGGTGGCCCGGGTGCCATTGCCGCAGCGAAAGGGCGTCTCCGCCATCGCCGTGGCCTCCGCGCGCCAGAAGGCCCACGTCTGCCAGGCGTCGAAGCCCAGCCCGTTGACAGCGCCGGCCCCGACGATGCCCACCGCGTTGCCCTGCTCGCGCCACTGCGCCAGTCGCCCGGCCGTCATCCGAGGAACTCCTTCTCGAAGACCGTGATGGACTTCAGCTCCCGCGCCCACTTCGGCACCGGGACGAGCGAGCGCCACGTCAGCTCGAACCGGCGCTCATTCGGCTCGAGGAGCACGGTGTCCAGCACGGGGCGGTGCTCCTGAGTGCCGTCCACGGTCTGGCTGCCCACGTAGAAGGCCAGCCTGGGCAGCTCGAACTCCAGTGGCCCGTCCTCGTGCAAGCCCACGAGCAACACGGGCTCGCCGCCGCGCAGGTACGAGGGGCAGATCAGCCCGGGCGCGGCCACCTGGTTGTGGCGCTCGTCGAAGTCGAGCGGCGGCAGCGGCATGCGCTCCTTCTGCCACCGGTCGTCATAGGTCCCCGCGTAGCGCAGCCGAGGCTCGACCCCGGGCCCGATCGGCCCCACGCCCGCGGGAGCAGGCCTGGAGCGCGCACCACGGATGAGATCGTCCGGGTCCTCGATCTGCGGTCCCGGCTTGTGGAGCAGGGAGTCCGAGTCGGCCACCACCCCGCGGCCCACGGGGTTGCGCGGCTCATGGGCCAGCTCCTTGGGATTGCTCGTGTCCATGCCTCCATACGCGTACTCCCAGCGCAGGGGCAGGGACTGGAAGGGCTTGGGCGGCGTGAGCGTCATGCCGAGCGCCCCCTTGAACCACACGCGCAGGCCGAACACCTTGAGCTGCTTGCTCACCGGGCCCACCTGCACCCGCACGTCCAGCTCCGTCACGGGCTGGGCATCCACCGCCACGGCGCTGCCCACCACCACCACGTCCGTGCTCGGCTTGCGCAGGCAGGCGTCCGACGGATAGCGGATGCTGCTCTCGGGCACGTCGGGGTCCCACGGCTCGTCCACCAGCCGGACCTTCGCGCCGGTCTCCCGCCTCACCGCGCCCATGGGCTGCACGGAGAAGCGCTGCTTGATGACGACGACGTAGCAGGGCGCGCCGTCCAGCCCGAACTTCGGGAGCAGCTCGACGGTCGCGTCCGTGCGGGTATTGAGCTCGGGGAGGTTCATCTCAGCGGGAGAAGGAAAGGGCCCAGGTGCCACTGGCCGCGCGTCGCAATTCAGGCGCCTCGCGCCACCGGGCGAGCATGGCCTGCTGGCGGGCGACGAAGTCTCGAGGATCGAAGGGATGGGTCGCGCCGGTCCTCGCCACCAGCTCGTGGAACGCGAGCCGGCGCTCGCGCATGGAGGCGGGGGCGTGCTCCATCTCCCACAGGTTGTCCTGCGGGGACCACAGGTGGCCCCAGCGGTAGCGCTTCTTCAGCGTGGCCCGCTCCTGGTGCTTGCGCCACCACGCCGTCCAGCTCTCCGGGTCCGCCGTCAGCTCCAGCTCCTGCGGCGGCGGGGAGAACCCGCGCACGAACGGCTCCTCTCCCTTCTCGTACTCGGGGTCCGGCACATCGTCCGTGAGGGAGGCGCCGGTGAGCCGCTGCAAGGCCCCCACCGCGGCCACCTGCCCCGCCCGGAGCTGCGCCAGCAGGGGCTCGACGAAGCGAAGGTCGCCGTACCACCCGAGCGCCTCCAGGAGCGCGGGGGACGCCTTGCCTCCCCGAGCCAGCGCCGCCTCGAAGTCGGCCGCTGCCTCGGGCCCACCGCCGATGGCGAGCCACAGGGCGGCGCTCGCGAACCCCTCCTGGCCCTCGGCCACGAGCGCTCGGACCTGCTCGACGCCCGTCTCGGGATGCCGCAGCCAGAACGTCTCGATGACGAAGGAGACGAGCTCCTCCTCCTCGCTCCGAAGCAGCTCCGCCATCTCGCCCAGGTCCAGCGCTCCGGAGGCCCAGGGCAGCGCGCGAGCCCCCTCCAAGGCCATCTTCGGGTCCTCATCCAGGGCGAAGTTGAGCGCCTCCTCCCCTCGGAGCATGCCACGGCGGCCCAGCACCCGGACCGCCAGCAGCTGGAGCGTGGGCTCCGGTCCCGAGAGCCACCCGCGCAGCAGCGACTCGAGCCCAGGGTGGGGCACGAAGGCCAGCGCGTCCGCGGTGGCATCGAAGATCTCCGGCTCCTCCAGCCCCACGGTCCTCACGGTGCGCGCCACCTGATGGAGCGCGTCATCCCCGGCCAGGCACCCGTGCACGAACAGGGCGGCCCACGTCAGCTCCGGGTCCGGCACGGGCCGATCGTCCAGGAGCTTCACCAGCTCGGGCAGCACGTCCACGCCGCACGCGACGATGCCATCCACCCGCGCCAGCAGCCGCTCCTCCACGGTGCTCAGCTCGCTCCAGAGGTCGCCCGCGTCCGGCTGCCGCATCACGCTCATCATCGCGAGCTCCTCGAAGAAGGCCCGCGCCCGCGCGAACTCCACCTCGCTCCTCGGGAGCTGGAGGCCGAACTGCGCCTCCTCGACCTCCTTGGGAGTCACCGCGGGCCTCGCCTTCTTCCGAGCGGGGCGAGAAGCCGGAGCCTTCTTCCCGGAGGCTCCCAGCTCCTCACCGGCGGCCTCGGCCTGGGCCAGCAGCTCCTCCAGGGAGAGCACGGGCATCCACCGCTCGGTCGGGGTGGGGTCCATCGACACATCAATCTCCGGCGCCTCCTCTTCTATCGGGAGCACGATGGCGGGCGGCACGGGCCCCCGCTCCAGGGTGAGGAGCGAGGGAACACCGGTCAGGGCCCGTGGCCACTCTCCCTCCGCCGGCCGAGGCAGCTGCAACGGATGGAGCAGGGTTCGCCCCACCGCCTCCCGCCAGTCCTGCGTGGCCTCGCGAAGGTTCCGGGTGACCCGCCTGGCCCCGGTGTCCCGGGTCACCATGGCCTCGAGCGACCCCAGCGCGGCGAGGGCCCGGTTCAGCGCGGTGGCTGTCCCCTCGTTGTACTGCTTCGCATCGCTCGGGGACGCAAGCGCGCCATACAGCGCCCTGAGCGACGCCCTCAGGTTCCGCTCGATGGCCCGCACCGGGACGTTCGGATCCTTGATGGCGCGCAGCCCGATGAGCGCCTCGTCGAGCAGCGCGCGGCGCCCCAGGAGATCCCGGCTGGAGGTCGGCCCGCCACCGCCCATCCCCGCTCCCGCCGCGCCCGGGCTCCGCTTCGAGGAGGGGGGCTTCTTGCTGTCTCGTGGATCCGCCATGCGGTCTCTCGGGCTCAGGCGGCCCAGTCCCCGGCCTCCACCAGGCGCCGGAGCCAGGCTCGCGTCTTGCCCTTCTCGGTGAACAGCCCCCAGTACTCGGGCGGCTCCTCCACGAAGAGCGGATCCAGCCGGCGCGCCACCTCGGCATAGGCCTCCGGGTAGGCGAGCCGGTTGAGGTCTCCCATCGTGGGTCGCGCACCGGCCTGGAGGAGCACGCCCTTGCCTACGACGCTCACCTCCACGGGCTGTGTCCAGGAGTCCCGGCGGAGCGTGGACACATCGAACTCCCGCGTCTGGGCCAGGCGGTGGCTCACCAGCGTCAGCCAGTTGCTCCCGGGCAGCCACTCGGGGGTGTACGTCGCCATCTCCTCGGGCTCCTGGATGTCCAGGCCCAGGTAGCGCTCCGCCCAGCGATAGAACAGGTTGAAGGCGTCCCCCTGGTGGAGCACGTTCCAGCGCCCCACGTAGCCCCCCACCAGGGAGTGCACCGGGCCCAGCTTCCCCAGCTCGATGGCGAGCGACAGCAGCTCCTCGGGCGGGTGCTCCTGGGGCAGGGTCAGCTCCAGCACCGCGGAGCGCTCGGCGCGCCTGGGGTCGATCTCCGTATAGGAGAAGCCCACCTCCGGGCAGTTGGGCTCATCCGCCAGGCGGAAGGACATCAGGTGGCGCGGGCGATCCTGCACCAGCACGCGCGAGGAGAGCCCCTTGCGCAGCTCGCGGAGCGTCCCCTCCTCCAGGTCCTCCCACTCCGTCATCACGGACGTCGTGTAGTACCCGAGCTGGTCCGCCACGGAGGACCCGAGCAGCAGATCCAGCGCGCGCTGAGCCCCCTCCTGGGCCCAGAACTCCGGCTCGGCCAGGTAGGCCGTGAGCCCGAGCGCGACGCGGATGATCGGCTCGTCCTCTTCGACGTCGATCATCGTGTCGATGTAGGGCTCGGAGACGGGCTCGGACATGGAGGAGGGCTCGGGAGGCGCGGTCAGGAGTGGTTCCCGAAGCCGGGGCTGCCCACCATGATGAAGCTCTTGCCGCCCACCTGGCAGTTGGGACACCCGACCATCGCGGACGCGTTCTTCCGGTTCACGCTGGTGACGATGTCCTTCTTGGGAGTGCCCGGAGGCAGCTGCCCCACGCCCGCCTCGTTGCCCTTGATGCCGCTGAAGATGGAGTCCAGGTTGGGCACCTTGCCGCCCTTGTGCTTCACCTTGGCCACGGGCTTCTCGGCGATCTTGCTCGTGGTGGTGGTGATGGGGAACGGCGTGGGGATGCCCTGCGGGCCGGTGGGCGGCGGCGGCGCGGGGATGAGGCACACGTTGGGCGCCATCTGCACGAAGTTGAGCGGCTGCTTCTCGGTCGCCGCCTCCATTCCCGTGGTCGTCAGGCTCATGGTGTCTCCCTCAGTTCAGGCTGATCATCCGCGCGAGGATCTTCGCCACCTCGCGGGCCCGGGTGACGACCTGCTTGCCGTAGAGCTCCACCTCGGAGCCCTTCACGCGCAGGAAGGCCGAGGACGTCTGGAGCGTGGCGCCCAGGCGGGCCTTCAGCGAGAAGCGCTCCACCTCGGCGTTCACCGAGCCGTGGCGGTCCACGCGCAGCGCGCGGGAGGTCTGCACCACGCCCACCACCACGGGCGACTCCGAGCTCTCGACGAGCACCCGGGCGCCCTCCTCCAGCGCCTCGCGCACCAGGGCGGGATCCACGGAGGCATCCAGCGGCAGCACGCTCTCGCGGGCGCCGATGCGCACCCGCCAGCCCTGGGGCTCTTCCGCCAGGACGGTGGCGAGCAGGACGGCTCCGGCGGGCGCTGGAGCCGGGGCCTGCTTCCTCGGGGCGACGGGGCGGCGGGCACGCTGCCGGGCGGGCTTCATGGGCACTTCCTGGGGTGAGCGGTGGAGGGCAGTCTCATGGGGGTCTCTCCGGAGCGTCAAGGACGGCCTGGGTCGCCGCCCCTGGGCTTCCTCTACATGTCGCACAGCTCGATTCCGTCACGCGCATTCAGGAGGAAGCCCGCGCCGGCCGCCTGGAAGTTCTCCCCATCCGACGTCTGGGCGATGAAGTCCTCGCAGCCGATGACGAGCTTCTCACCGACGTCGAAGCTGTTGGCCTTGGCGTTGGGCTTGATGAGCTTCAGCTTGTTCTTCTTCCCGTCCCGCTTGAACAGCCCCTTGCGCCCACCGGCCACCCACAGCTCGTCGTTCCACCGGGCCACCGCCAGCAGGGGCCCGCGTGGCGCGGGGGCGGAGGCGATCTTCCCCCAGCCCTGCGAGGAGCCCTCCAGCAGGGTGCCCGCGCTGCCGGTGGCATAGAGCTCGTCCGGGCCGGCGACGAAGACGCTCAGGAGGATCTCCTCGGTCGGCGTGGGGAACTGCTTCCACTGACCGCCGTCCCAGCGGGCCACGCCCCCGTTCTCTCCCACGGCGTAGAGAAAGTTCCGGTCGAGCCCGTGAATGGCGCGAATGCCGAACTCGGGCGCCGGCAGCTCCTTCCACTTCTTGCCGTCGAAGCAGAACAGGTAGTTCTTCCCCTCGTACGAGCCGGCCCACGCCAGGACGAACTTGTCATCCAGTCCCCAGATGCCATCCAGCGACTGCCCCAGCTCGTGGGTCTTCCACTTCTTGGAGCTGTCCTTGGCGAGGATGTCCGGGTTGACGTACACGTCGCCCGCGGACAGGCCGCTGACGTAGACGACGCCGGCCGGTGAGCGCCACAGCCGGGTGAACCAGCCAGTGGAGCCGAAGTGGGACTGGACGGTGATCATCCCGCCCTTGCCCGGCTTGTGGGTCATCACCCAGCACTCCGCCTCCTCGGGCTTGTAGCCGCGCTCGTCGTCGTAGCGCTGGGCGAGATAGCAGCACTCGTCCGTCCCCGTGCCTTGGACGCTGTAGTAGTTGGTGGCGATGGCCATACCTGGTGCTCCTACCTAGATGGTCGTGTTCGAGGCATTGGTGTTCGTGAAGCCCGTCGGGGTCGTCTTCGGCTTGCCCGGCACTCGGCCTTCCATGGGCAACAGCCCACCATCCTTGGCCCGGTGGGTCGCCAGCCAGTTGGCTTGATACTCGAGACACTCTTCCTCGGTCGGGGACTTCTTACCCTTCCCCATGGGCCCGGTGTCGGCCTTCTTCTTCTGAAGCTCCTTGGTGCGCTTGTCGAGCGCCTTCTTCACGTCCGGGTCCCTGTTGATCTTGTCCCGTCGTGCCTTGGGCAGATCGCTGAAGGTCTTCGCCGGCCTGGCCCCCGGGGGCAGCTTCTTGTTGTGCAGGGCGATCTGCTCCTGGCAGGCCTTGGAGTTGGCGGCCACGGAGTACTTGTCCACCACGTCGTTGCGCATCTCATCGAGGCTCTGCTTCCACGCGTCGATGATGCACTCGACGACCTTCTGCTGCGCCTGCTTCAGCCCCTTCTTGCCGGAAGGAGAAGAGGGCTTCTTCCGGCCCGACCTGCCACTGCGTCCCGCCCTCTTGCCCTTGTTCTCCTTCTTCGCCAGCTCCTTCGCCTGACCCTCCCGGGCCTTGGCGATGAGTCTGGCCTTGGCCTTGCGCTCGGGGGTGATCGCGCCCCGGTCCTTGTCCTCCTCGGTGGGCTTGCCGTTGATGCGCGACTCGCCACCCTTGGCGGCGATCTCCGCCGTGCCACGAGCGCTGTTCTCGATGTCGGCCATCGTGGCCTTGGTGACGCCCTTGTTCTGGAGGTACTTCTTGTTCTGCTCCTCGCGCCGGGTGATCTCGAAGTGATCGCTGCCGGGATCATTGGACCGGCCCACGTGGTCCATGCAGAAGGCCTTGTTGTCCTGGTACCCGTAGCCTCCCGCGTGCTTGCCAGGCTCGCCTGGGATGTTGGTGCAGGTGTCGGCGCGTGCCCCCTGGTAGAACGCGTTCTGCGAGATGTGGCCCGACTGGGAGTTGGCCAGCGACCAGCTCTCCGGCCCCATCTCCTTCAGCGCGTTGGCGCTCTCCACGCACGAGCACGTCTTGCCATTCCTCGAGGCACAGTCGGGCTCGTGAGGCCGCTTCTTGCTGCCCCTCTTCTTGGCGTCCCCGTCGCGCTTGTCCCGGTAGTCCTTGCGCTCCTTGGCCTGGGCATCGGCGCGCTGATCGTAGGTGCCGAAGTTCTCCGGGTTGATGCCGCAGGCGACCAGCGCCGCGCGGCACGCGGCGGTCCAGAAGGCCCCCGCCCCACCTTTCAGCCAGATTCCCGGAGTCTGTCCCGACTTCCCCACGTTCGCTTCCTACCTGACTAGGTGCCCAGCGCGCTCTCGTTCAGCTCGACCTGGCTGCCCTCGATGGTGACCGAGGCGGCCCCCTCCACGAAGATTCCCGCGGACTTCACCACGACCTTCGACGGGCCACAGGTGAGGGTGATGGTGCCGCTGCCCTTGAGCTTGAGCTGAGGCGCCGTCACCAGCACCGGGCCGCCCGCGCTCAGGCTGTGGCTGCCGGAGATGTTCTGCTTCTGCGCGCCCGCGATGTTGAGGGCGATGGCCGCCTTGGCATCCACCGCGAGCGACTCCTTGGCATCCACCATGTAGATGCCCACCGTCTCCGCCTTGGCCGCGCCGGTGGTCTCCGCCTTGCCGCCACCGATGAGCTCCACGCGCGCGGCGCCCACCGTCTCCGTGGCCGCGCCGCCCACCGCGAAGGACACGCCCTTGAGCGAGTTGAAGGCCGCCAGCCCGCCCACCGTCTCCGTCACCGAGCCGTTCACCACGGTGTCCCACGTCCCGCTGCCTCCGCCCGTGGCGCCCGCCGCCCCCTCCGGAGCCGCGTCCCCTCCCCCACCGCCGCCCGCCGCGCCACCGCCCGCCGCGCCTCCCGCCTTCTGCGCCTCGCCGCCGCCTCCCAGGGCGAGCTGCGCCATGCCGGCCGCGATGCTGCCCGCGTCCGCCGCGCCCGCCGCGTTGGACAGCTTCCCCGCGGCCTGCCCGAGCTGGGCAATCTTCGGGTTGCCGCCAGCGAACATCGCCGCCGCGGGCCCCGCGAACTGGGCCGCCTCCCCGAGCGCCTGCCGCGCGCCCTGGAGCGCCGGCATGATGGGGCCCAGCAGCACCGCCTCGGCCCGGCTGGCCGCCGCCGCGGCAGCGCCCACCGCCGCGTTCACCGCCGCCTCCTTGATGGTCTCCAGCACCGCCGCCGCCGGGCTGCCCACCATGGTCATCTCCATGCCGCCCACGGTGAGGCTGAAGTCTCCGGCGATCTCCTCCGTGGCGCTGCCCGACACCTTCACCTCTCGCATCGCCCCCACGGAGAGCGAGCTGTCCCCGCCCACGCTGAGGCTCTGGTTGGACTCGACGGCGACCTTCTCGCTGGAGCCCACGCTGGCCTCGCGCTTGCCGTTCACGGTGTGCGAGACGTTGTGGCCCACGTTGAGCAGCTTGTTGTTCGCCGCCTTCACGAGGATGTCGTGCTGGCTGTGGACGGTGACGCTCTCGGCGCCCGCGGTGTCGTCGAAGATGACCTCGTTCACGCCCCCGCCGCCCGGCGAGGAGAGGGAGCTGTGCCCCGTCTGCGCCTTGCCCGCGGGCAGCTCCGCCGGAGGGGTGAAGAAGGGGTTCCACACCTTGCCCAGGCACACCGGCCGGTCCGGGTCTCCGTCCTCGAACTCGACCAGCACCTCCCAGCCGATGCGGGGGATCATCATCGAGCCGGTGGTGTGGGCCTGGACCACGCGCACCCAGCACGAGGTGCGCTCGTCGAGCTGGCCCTCCAGGTCCCACGGGAACTGGAGCTTCACCCGCCCGTGCTTGTCACAGTGGATCTCCTCACCCGCCGGCCCCGTCACCCGCGCTGTCTGCACGCCCCACACGCGCGGCTTGGGTGTGCGCCGGGCCGGGCGGAACGCCTGCTCGGAGGGGATGGCCTCGAAGTCCACCTGGTAGAGCCAGGCGCCGGACTCCACCAGGGGCCGGTGCTGCTCCATCTCCTCCTCCAGCCTGAGGTGGAAGCGGACGGCGGTGAGGAAGTACTCGCCGCTGGAGACGGGATGCTCCACGAGCTGGAAGCGGCGCCCCGGCTCCGCGAAGAGCGCGTCCGTGCGGCCCCGCACCGTCACCCGGGGCGTGCGCAGCTCGTCCAGCCGCACCTGGGCGCGGCGCTTGCCTTCGGCGTTGGCCCGGTAGCCTCCAGGGTACTCGTACCACTCGCGCGTCATCGCCTCCTGAGCCTCGGCGCTCACCAGCAGCGAGGAGCTCGGGCGCAGCATGTCGTAGTCGTTGACGGTGGCCTTCGCCGGCCGCAGCCGCGTCTCCGCCTGGAAGTCCCACACCCGGGGCACCGCCCCGTCGTGCTGAGGGAAGAACGTGAACTCCAGCTCCTCCGGCGCCAGCGAGTCCACCCCGCTGCTCTGGTCCTCGAAACGCATCCGCGTCTCGTCCGGCGTGTGGCTGAAGGCGAAGAAGATGCCCTCGTCCTCCAGCAGCCGGCTGAGGAAGTCCCAGTCCGTCTCCCCGTACTGCACGCAGTACTCCCGCTTCGGGTACGAGCCGGTCAGCCCCTTCCAGTCGAACTGCTTCTCCTCCAGCCCCGCGTCCTTGCAGAGCTGCTGGACGATCTGCTGCGTCGTCTTCTCCTGGAAGATGCGGAACCCGGAGCGGTTGGACAGGACCAGGTACGGCTCGGGAGCGACGACGACGCGGTAGCGGGTGCGCGTCTCCTCCCCGGGCTCGCCCCGGGACGCCGCCAGCGACAGCTCCTCCACCACGCCGCCCACGCTGCGCGCTCCGCCTCCGGGGGACTCCAGGAGCAGGTACACCCGAGCGCCCGGCATGGAGTCCACGTCCACGTCCTGCCCGGAGAAGTCCACCTCATATCGGTAGGGCCGGGAGACCTCTTCCCTGCCGCGCACCGCGTGCACGGTGAGCGCGCCGTCATGCCCGCTGAGGAGGAGGGTGGCTCGAAGCCTCTGATCGTCGGCCATGCGTGCCCCTCAGTTGCTCTCGTGGATGAGCTTGGAGCTCAGCTTCTTCACGCCATCGAGGTTGATCTTCGAGGACTTGATCTTCACCCCGGTGGGGGTGACCTCGATCACCGAGCCGCCGATGCGCAGCACCACCTTGGACTTGCCGGTGATGTTGATGTTCGCCGCCTTGACGCTCAGCCCGCCGCCCGCGGTGATGGCCAGCGCCGCGCCGGCCTTGTCCACCCGGTTGCCGCCCACCTTCACCTGCTCGGCCGCGGCGTTCATCGCGTAGGCGGCGCCGCAGGACACGGCCATCGTCTTGGACTTCACCATCTTCAGCGCGCCCACCGTCTCCACCCGGGCCGTGCCGCACGTCGTGGAGCGGCTCATGGCGCAGACCTCCAGCCACGCGGCGCCCACCGTCGTGTTCGCTCCGCCCACCACCTTGCGCTGGTAGCCGGAGATGCCGGTGAAGCTCTGGAGCCCTCCTACCGTGCGCGACAGCGAGCCCTGCGTGTTCTCCGTCAGGTCTCCTCCCACGGTGAGGTTGCGCGCTCCGCCGATGCTCACGGTGGCGCTGCCTCCCACGCCCTCGTTCAGGTCCGCGCCCACGTTGATGCTCTGGTTGGCACCCACCTCCAGCGAGCGGTTCGAGCTGATCTGCTCGGTGAGGTTGGCCCCCACCTTCATCGAGCGGTTGCTGCCCACCTCCGCCTTCTCGTCCACGAGCACCCGCCACGAGGCGTCGTGCTCCACCGACAGGGTGAGGTCGTGCGAGGCGTTGAGGAAGATCTCCTCCGCCCCAGCCGTGTCCTCGAAGCGCAGCTCGTTGGCTCCAGGGCCACCGCCCGTGGTAGCCGTCTGGATGGAGCTCATCGTCGCGTGGTCCGGGAGCGGGTACGGCGGCGGCGCCTCGCCGTTATAGAGGTGGCCGGTGACGAGCGGCCGGTCGCGGTCGCCCAGCTCTCGGTCCACCAGCACCTCGAAGCCCACGCGGGGGACGATCATCGACCCGCCCAGCGCCAGCTGCCCTACCCGCAGCCACGGCGAGCTCCGGTCGTCCGTGATGCCGGAGCGGTCCCACGGGAAGCGCACCCGCACCTCGCCGCGCTCGCTGCCATGCAGCTCCTGGCCCGAGGGCCCCGTGACGAAGGCCACCTCCACGCCCGGCGCGGGCGACTCGGGCCGCAGCTCCGGCCGGAAGGGCTTGTCGTGGGGAATGGCTCGGAAGGTGTTCTCGTACGTCTCCTCGAGGGCACCGCCCTCGCCCTGACGCACCCCACCCCGGTGCACCACCGAGAGCAACAGCAGCTCTCCGTTGAGCTCGATGCGAGTGTGGCCGTCGAGGACCACGGTGCGCCCGGGCTCCAGGAAGGGGCAGTCCGTCGTCCCCTCCTTGAGCAGGGTTGGCACCTGGAGCCGCTCCACGTGCCGCTTCGCGAGCCGCTTGCCCTCCGCCAGCTCCTCGAAGCCGCCGGGGTGCAGGTACACCTCACGGCCGCGCGAGCCATCGGCCTTCTCCGTGTGGCTCAGGTCCACCGCGGGCCGCTTCGCGTCATAGTCACGCACCATCACCTGGTCCGCGGCGGCGGCGTGGCGCTCCCGCAGCTTCAGGACGGTGTCCTCGGCGGTGGTGGTGCCGCTGCGCTCCACCAGCACCGTCTCACCCTCGATGGGCGCGAGCCCACCCGGGTTGTCGAAGAAGACGAGCGTCTCGGCCGCCTCGTCATTGCGCACCGCGAAGACGATGCCCTCGCGCGCGAGCAGACGCCGGATGAAGTCGTAATCGCTCTCGTTGTACTGCGTGATGGCGTCGTACTTCGGGTAGGAGGCCTCCAGGTGCCAGGACTGCATGTCCTCGGAGAGCTCCGCCCGCTTCAGCACGTCCTTCACGATGTCCGGGATGCTCAGCTGCTGGAAGAGGCGCACGTCCTGCCCCAGCTCGAGCAGGTGCAGCTTCGTGCCCACCTCCAGCCTCAGGCGGAAGCGCCCGGGCTGGAAGGCCTCGAGGCTGGCGGCGTGGATGACGCCGTGGAAGGCCCGCTCGGGCACGCCCTCTCCCGAGAGGATGGCGAGCCGCACGGGCTTTCCCGGCAGCTCGGCGGCCTCCACCAGCTCCTCCGCCTCCAGCTCCACGGAGCCGCGGCTGCCCTCGGACAGCGCCTCCTCCAGCGTGAAGCGGACGACACGCCAGGCGGACAGCTCCACCCCGTCGATGGACAGCAGGAACTCGAGGACCCGACCTTCCGCCACGTGACCCCCTCACTTGTACTTGATGGTGCCCTTGATCTTCAGCTGGGCCCCATCTCCGCCCACCTTGCCACCCTTGAGCTTCATGGAGCCGGGGGTGGCGTCGATCTTCGCGCCCGCGTCCAGGGTCGCCTTGCCCACGTTGATGGTCACCGAGCTGCCGGAGATGTTGAAGTCCCCACCGCATTGGATGGCCATGGGCCCCCCCGTGGTGATGGCCATGGCCGCCTCGGCCGCGAACGTCACGTCCTGCCCCGTCTTGATCTTCACCGCGCCGGCCGTGAGCAGCTTGCCCACCCCGATGTTCTCCGCCTTGGCCTTGGCGACGACCTCCAGCCTGGCGCCGGCGATGGTCTCCGTCTTGTTGCCCGCCACCGCCTCGGTGATGGGGCCCACCGAGTTGATGCTCAGCACGCCGCCCACCTGGGTGGTGAGGTCCGCGTTGAAGGTCTCCGCCACCTTCTGGGCCAGCACGTTCTTCAGCCCGCCGATGTCCTCGCTGCGCGCGCCCTTCACGTTGATGGCGTGCATGGCCGACACGCCCCACTGGTCCACCGCGCCCACGTCCACCGTCAGCGAGCCGGCGATGTCCTCCACCCGCTCGCCGGTGATGCTGGCGCTCTGGTTGGCCCCCACCGAGAGCGTCTCCGTGGCGCCGATGCTCGCCGTGAAGTCGGCCTTCACCTGCACCGACTCGTCCACGGCGATCTGCTCGGTGAGGTTGTGGCCCGCGGTGACGGACAGGTCCTTCTGGGCGTGCAGGAAGAACTCCATGCCTCCGTTGCCGTCGTTCATGCGGAGCTCGTTCGTCCCTCCGCCGCCCGGCGTGGTCGACGACTGGAGCGAGCTCTGCATGAGGTTGTCCGGCAGGGCGTACGGCGGCATCGTCTCCGCGTTGTAGAGCTTCTGGAGCACCACCGGCCGGTCCGGGTCTCCGTAGTGGAAGCCCACCTCCACCTCCCAGCCCACGCGCGGGAGGATCTGGCTGCTGGCGGTGTTCTGCTGCTGGACGCGCAGCCAGCACGAGGCGGTGTCATCCATCTTCCCCTCGCGGTCCCAGTAGAACTTCACCTTCACGCGCCCGAACTCGTCGACGTGGATCTCCTCTCCCGGAGGGCCGGTGACGACCGCGGACTCCTTGCCCACCACGCGAGGGCGGGGCGTGACGCGCGGGGCCCGGAACTCCACGTCGCTGGGAATGGCCTCGAACTCGGCGCGGTAGCGGCCCGCCTCGTCCGCCACCGTCCCCGCGGTGGGGTCCTCGAACAGGTGGCGCACCTCGAGCAGCAGGTACTCTCGGTTGATGGGGTCCGGCTGGGCGTCGAAGAGCAGGAAGCGGCGCCCCGGTGAGAACCGCAGGCTGGGCGTCGTCCCACGCAGCACGCGCTGGCGGACACGGACGGCGGCCAGCCGATCCTCCGCGCGGCGCTTGCCCGCGGCGGCGCTGTTGAACCCCGCGGGGAACTCGTAGAGTTCCAGCCCTCCCTTCCCCTGCGCTCCCAGGGACGCCTCCTGGGGCTGCTGGGGCGTGCGCCAGTTCCAGTCCCGCAGCGTCATCGCGTCCGGCACCAGCCGGGACGAGTAGGTGACGTGGGTGACGATGTCCCGGACGGCCTCCTGCTCGTCCCAGCTGGCGAAGGGGAAGCCGGGCACGCCCTCGATGGCCTCATGCACCGCCGCCGAGTCCGCCAGGTGGAGCACGTGGCCCGTCTCCGAGTGCTCGAACCAGAAGAAGATGCCCTCGTCCTCCAGCAGCCGCAGCACGAAGGCCAGCTCGCTCTCCTTCCACTGCGTGCAGTACTCACGCTCGGGCCCCTCGGTCGCGCTCCAGGCCACCTCCTCGTCCGGGATGCCGGCTCCCTGGAAGACTTCCTGGATGACCTTCACCACGCTCTTCTGCTGGAAGATGCGGCTGCGGACGCGGTGCGCGAGCCCCTGCAGGCGAGGCATCAGCAGCAACCGGTAGGCGAACAAGTCCCCGCGACGCTCCAGGTACTCGGCCTGCTCGACGAAGCCATGGAAGGCGCGGGAGGAGCCATCATCCGCGGCGATGACGACGGCCGCGTCCGTGCCCGGCATCTTCGCCAGCTCGAGCTCCGGGTCCGCGCAGACGAAGTCGACCTCGGCCACGAAGAGGCGCGACAGCCCTTCTTCCACGCGCAGGCGCGACACCCGCGTCTCCGCAGGCACCTGCGCATGGGAAATCAGGGCCTTCAAGCGCATACCGAGCTGCCTCCAGCCACCGGGTCCCCTGCTGCCGCCCCATGCACGGGCAGCCTATCAGGGAGCGCTCGCTTCCAGGCGTCTTCCAGCCAGGCTGGATCAGAACAGCTTCCACCACTTCTTCTTCGGTGGCTCGTTCGGCTCCTGGGGCTCCTCGGGCTTGGGGGGCCCCCCAGGTGCCGCGGTACCACTGGAGGGTGGAGTCGGCGCGACGGTGGCCGTCCCCGGCTGCGCGGCGGCAGGAGCCTTGGGCCTGGGCGGCAGCACCGTCTTGCGCCCGTACTTGCGCTCCAGAGCCCGGGCCTTGTCCTGGAAGGCCTTGCCCTTGGTCGGGTCCACCATGGCCACGTAGTTCGCGAAGCCCACCACGGAGGCGATGACGTCCGTCGAGCCGTTCCACTTCTTGCCCTCGGGCCCGCTCTTCTCGAGCTGGTGCAGCAGCGCCCGGAAGCGCCGCAGCGTCTCGCGATCCACGCCAGGCTTGTCGTTGACGACGACGCCCGTCACCTCCTGCTGCCCGCCCCGCCGCAGCACCCGCGTCTTCTCCGGGTGCGGGAAGAAGCCCTCGTGGCGGATGACGAACCGGGCCAGCCGCAGCATCTTCCCCACGTCCCCCGTCCCGCCCCTGGGCACCGAGAACGTGAGGTCATCCGCGTAGCGCGTGTAGGTGAAGCCCAGCTTGCCGGCCGCGCCCTTCAGCCGCCGGTCGAGCCGCCGGCACAGCAGGTTCGTCAGCGCCGGAGAGGTGGGCGCGCCCTGCGGGAGCCTGCGGCCTCCCTGGGCCACGAAGTAGCGCTGTCCGTCCAGCTCCACCTCTTCCATGTCGGGCTCGGTGCACAGCAGCGAGAGCGCCGTCGCCGTGGCCTCGCTGTACCCCAGCTTCACGAAGAAGCCCTTCACGCGCGGGTACACCACCGTGGGGAAGAAGTCCTTCAGGTCCAGGTTCACCACCACGGCGGCGCCCACGTGGGGCCGCGCGTTGCTGACGATGGAGCGCCCTGGCCGGAAGCCGTGCGCCGCCTCGTGCATCGGCACCTTCTCCAGCAGGTTCTTCAGCACCCAGTGCTGCGCCGCCTTCAGCCGAGGCAGAGGCGCGGAGATGAGCCGCAGGCCGCCCGTCTTCTTCGGCAGCGCGAAGCGCACGTAGTTCGTCTTCGTGGACACCGTCCGCGCGTAGCACAGCGCCCGGAGCTGCCCCACCGACAGCCCCAGCGCCTGCGCCAGCGCCTCGGGCGTCTCCAGCCTGGGCAGCCCCTGGCGCTCCAGCTTCGGCGCCTCCGGCGTGCGGTGGTTCAGCCCGCCCGACACTCCGCGCCCCAGGAAGAGGATCTCCCTGGCCTTGCGCGCCTTCCACGCCTCGGCCCGAGCCACCCGCTCGCGCTCGCGGCGCTCCTTCGTCTCCTTCTGCCGGGCCTTGCTCTCCGCGAGCCGCTTCTTGCGCAGCTCCTTCTTCAGCTTCTCCAGGTTGCCCAGGCGGGCCTGCTCGGAGGTGAGCGCGCGGATCTGCTTCTCCAGCTCCGCCTTGCGGTGCACCTCGTCCCGCGGGTCCCCGGGGACGCCGCTGCGCGCGGGCCAGAAGCCCAGCCGCACCATGTCCTCCAGGACGAACTCCTCCTTGGAGATGGACTGGATGCGCTCGTACAGCTCCTGCCGATTTCGCGGGGGTTGTTGGGCCATGGGCTCTCACGAAGAGCTGGGAGGGTCCGTCCACGCGGCGGTCCGAGAGCACCTTCGTACTGCTCTCAGGACTGGCTCGTCTCGACTCAAGCCGTACCCCCTACCCCGGGCGCTATGGATTTACGGAATCCAAACCGCCATACGCCTGGGGTAGGGAGGTACGGCACAGTCAAGAGCGGGCCAGTGATGCATCACAGGCCATCAGGCAAGGACGGCGAAACGCCGTCCGGGTTGCAAGGTACCGCCCTCTGACCGCCGCGTGCGCGAACCCTCCCATTCTTCATGTCCGATACGACTTCGAGTGCTGGAGCCGGAGCGCGAGCAGGTGCTCGCAGGGCCCCTTGAACAACTTGTTCTGCTGGAAGAAGTTGCAGGTGCACTCGGCGGAGACCATACGCTGATCCCCATCGAGCCGCAAAGCCGCGCGATGCACCTTGCTCGCGTCCTTCACCGTCCCGCGCAGCTCCAGCGAGCCATCCACATTCGAGGGCCGTCCCTCCACCGTCACCGCTCGCGCCTCGAGGAAGCGCGTGGCCTTCTCCTCGCGCTCGTTGGAGAACCGCAGCTTCTCCATGGGCAGCGGCTCGCGGCTCAGCTCGCGCGCCCGGTACACGTTCTTGTTCAGGTCCCAGATGGCCCGGCCCGCCTGCGTGTACGCGCCCAGCGCTCCGAGCACCGTGGCCCGGTCCAGCCCCAGCCGCGATGCCAGCGCGTCCGGTGACTCGCGCCACGTCTCCTTCAACGCATCGAAGACGCGGCGCCGGGTGAACTCGTCCACCGCCGTGCGCGGCGCCATCAGGTCGAAGTTGCCCGCCGTGGACCAGTCGTTCGCCGTCCACCCGGAGAGCCCCAGCGTGAAGGACAGATCGCCCAGGTCCGCCACGTAGAAGGACGGCATCCCGCTGCCGAGCAGGTGCACGGTGAAGCGCTTCGCCACGGGGATGAGCCGCTCGAGGATGAGCAGGCGGCGGCGGCCCCAGACGCGGATGTCGTGCGTGCCCTCGCCCTCGAAGATGGAGCGCGGGCACGTCACCTCGAGGTTCCACGGCTCGAAGACGACCTTCACCGGCTGCCCGGGCGTCAGCTTGTACCGCATGGAGCGCGGACCCTTCTTCTCCTTGCGCCGCTTGAGCACGAAGAGGAAGTTGTGCACGTCCATGGGGTGCAGGCTCACGCGCGTGGCCTGCAGGCTCATCGCCGAGTTCACCTGCAGGAACCCGCGCACCCACGAGTCCGGCAGATCGATCTTCACTTCCTTGTACGCCGCGTCCGAGCCCGTCTGCGTGGTGAAGCCCGTGGGGTCCACCTCGAAGCGCGTGCGCTTGTACGAGCGGATCTTCTGGAACTCGTCATAGAGCGGCGACGAGTAGTCGATGTTGGTGGTGCCGCAGGAGAACTCTCCGACGTTCTGGAACACCTCGTAGCTGGCGCCGAGCCGGCCGTAGCTGGACTCGTCCTGGCTGAAGCACTCGAAGAAGGCCTCGTCCGGGTGGACGGTGATGACCGGGTCCAGCACGAACCAGAAGTCCCTGTTCTTCTCGTAGAGGTAGTTGAAGTAGCGCTGGCGCGCCTGCATGAAGGGGCGCATCCGCGTGGCGCTCTGCCGCTCCAGCTCCGCCAGCTCCTCGCGCAGCCCCTTCAGGCGGCTGGCCACCGCCTGGCGCTGGGCGAGGATGGAGTCGATGTCCCGGTCCTCCTGCCTGGCCGCCCAGGCCTTGTAGGCCGTCTTGTCCTTGGGCTTGAAGCGCAGGTCCGACACCACCACGCTGTGCAGCGCGGAGATGGCCTCGCGGAAGGCCACGTTCTGCCTCAGCTCCCCCGAGAAGTACGTGGGCGGGCGCTTGGTGTCCGGAGAGAAGGACAGCTCGGTGCGGTCGCCCCGGTTCTCGACAGAGCTGTTGCCCCGATAGGCGTACTCAAACTCCACGACGGACCTCCACCGGCTTCAAGCGCACGGGCAGTGGGATGGCGGGCTGCGCCTTTCCGATGGCGAGCATGGCCTCCAGCGCCGCGGCGCGATTCTCTATAGCAATCGTCGCTGACAATCGGTGGAGCACGTCCATGGCCTGGCGGCCAGCCACCTCGTTGCGCTGGCCCTCCTTGCGGAGGAACTCCAGCACGCGGCCTCGGGCGGCGCGCCCCTTGTTCACCTGGCTCAGCACCCGGACGAAGTAGGGCACCAGCTTCTCCACCAGGCTCGCGTTGCCGCTGGCGAAGCGCTCCAGGTAGTGCGTGGCGAAGAGCTGCACCGGCGGCGCGGGGTGCTCGGACAGGCGCAGCAGCAGCTGCGGCCCATCCGAGTCCCGGAAGGAGCGCGCCAGCATCTCGCGCCCGAACGTCTGCACGTCCGGCCTCACGCTGTCGGCCACGGAGACGAGCACCTCCAGCGTGTAGTCCTCGGGAGCGAAGCGCTCGCGGAAGTAGCGGAAGGCGAAGGCCCGCGCGTCATCCCAGCGCGTGTCGAGCAGCTGCACCGCGGTGGGCAGCTCGGCGCGCACCTGGGGCAAGTGCCCCTCGAGCCAGCGCCAGGCCCACTCGCGCACCTGGAGCACGTCGTGGCCCGCCAGCTTCACCGCGCGCGCCACATCCACGGCCAGCGCGTCGCCCCGCTTCTCGAGCAGCTCGCCGCCCAGGGCCTGGGCGGTGGCATCCTCCGAGTCCAGCAGGCGCCACACCGTCTCGGCGGGAATGGCCTGGAACGCGGCGGCCAGCTCGCTGGTGAGCAGCGTCTTCACGTGCTCCGGCACACCCTCGGGCAGCCGTCGGCGCAGCAGCGCCCCCACGAGCGTCTCCACCACCCGAGCCCCCGCCGCCACATCCAGCGTGACGAGGCGGCCGATCAGCGGACGGATGCCCTGGCGGACATCCGGGTGAGGGCTGGAAGCCAGCCGTCCGAGCACGGCCTCGTTCGCGAGGAACGCCGCGTCCGGCATCTTCCCCAGCAGGCGCAGGCCCAGGGTGCGCAGCGAGGCGCTCGCGGACTCCAGCAGGTGGCCGAGCACCTCGGGAGGCACCGGCTCGGTGCGCAGGTCCCGACGCAGCAGCAGCTCGCCGCCCAGCTCCTGCACCTCGACGAGCGGATGGCGCAGCAGCTCGATGAGGGTCTCCGTTCCCGGAGGCCGTCCCAGGGGCCCCAGCGCGGCGAGCACGAGCTGCTTCACGTCCGCGGCGAGCGGCCCATCGTTCGGACCCAGCTTCCGCGCCGCCTGGAGCAGATGGCGGATGAACGCCTCGGCCACATCGTCCGGGAGCACGGAGCCACGCAGCAGGGCGGCGACGTACTGTCGGGTCTCCGTCTGGGGCGAGATGGCGAGCGCGGCGAGGAAGGACAGGTCCTTCAGCAGCACGTCGCGCAGCGCATCCAGCCACCGGAAGGCCTGCTGGCGGGCGGGAGCGTACGGAGAGCGCGCCGCGGCGAGCACCAGCTCCCGAGGCTCTCCCCGCGCGTTCACCCGCTGCACGGCGAGGTCCAGTCCGAGCTGGGCCGTGGGCGCGTAGGGCTTGTCGAGCATCATCGCCACGGCGTCCGCATCGAGCTGGGCGAGGAACGCGGGCATGGAGCGCAGCGCGCGAGCCGCGACCGTGTGCACGGGCGCGCAGCGGCTCTCATCCACCAGGTGCATCAGCCCCTGCGGAGTGCGGTCCCACAGCTCGGGGAAGCTCTCCTCACGCTCGCGCACCTCCTCGTTCGAGCGAGGCTTCCACTTCGCGTAGAAGGCGAGCTTGTGGTCCACGGGCACCAGGCGCCGGCTGCGCCCGTGCAGCAGGTGGTTGAAGGCCCAGTAGGGAGCGAAGGCCTCCCAGTGGTGCTCCTCGCGGTTGCGGCCATAACCCGAGGTCGTCGTGAACTCCGCGACGGCATCCGCGTCATTGAAGGCCAGCAGCACGCCCACGGCCATCTTCACGAAGTCCTGCTCCCCGAGCTGTCCCAGCCGGCGCAGCGTGCGCCAGATGCGGCGGCGCAGGAACAGGCGCGTGGCCTTCGCGAAGCCGTCGCGGGAGCTGCGGTTCGTGGCACGCTCCTTCTCGTAGCGCCAGGCGATGAGGCCGAACACCTCGCCGTCCCGGCGGTACTCGGCCATCTTGAAGACGTGGCGCAGCGCCTTCACCGCGCTGCGCTGGAAGGGCGCCGTGCGCAGCACGCGCAGCAGCGCGGGGCGCATCACCGGCGAGTCCACCAGGTACACCGTCTCCAGGACGGCGTACGGCTCCTTGCCACCGGCGGCCAGGTGCTTGTCCAGCGCCTGCCCGAAGGCCTCGGCACTGTTGCCCTGAGCGGCATCGCGAAGCGCCGGAGGCAGCTTGCCCAGCTGGTCCTGGCGGAACTCGGCGCGAGTCGCCTCATCGGAGAGCTGGAGCAGCGCCTCGGTGGCGATGCGGCGCACCATGTCCGGGGTGCCCGGGTCTCCATACAGCCGCCCGAGCGCGGACACGGACTGGGACGAGCCCAGGCGCCCGAGCGCCGCCGCGATGCAGTAGGCGCGCAGCGGCGTCGCCCGCTCCAGCATGGGCAGGAGGATGGGCTCGGCGGCGCGCACACGCAGCTCGCCCACCCGCCAGATGACACGCTCCAGCGGCCGGGGCTGCGCACGTACCTCGGTGCTGCGGAACCAGCGGCGGGTGCTGACCTCCTGCGTGAGTTGCTGCAGCAGGGTGGCCTCGCGAGCCGAAGCCCCCGGAGGCGGTCCGGCCGGGGCCGCCGCCGCGCCTCCTGCGGTGGCACCAGGAGCAGGGACCGTGGGCCGAGGAGGCGGAGGAGGAGGCAGTCCAGTGGAGGGATGACCCGCGCGGACGTAGCCGGTGTCCAGCTTGGACTGGACCTGCTTGTCGAAGGCCTTGCGCGCCTCGGCCATGGACACGGGCGTGGGCGTCTTGGTGCCGTCCTTGAGGGCGGTGCCGCGCCGGCCATAGCGGAAGTTGACGACGTACTGGCCCGCCCCCACCTCGAGCAGGTCCACCTCGTACACCTTGTCGCTCTTCCCTTCCTGGAAGAGCAGGGTCACCTGCTCGATGAGCTTCACGTCAGTTCACCAGCTTCTTGATGTCGCCATAGGCGCGGTAGAAGCCGCCGCGAGCCGACTCGCGCACGCCCTCGACCACGAAGCGGGAGCCCGCCTCCCGGATGTCCTTGGGGAACTGCACGTGCCAGTTCTTGTTGTAGCCCGGAGACGTCACGCGCACGCGCACCTGCCCGCCATCCTCATAGCACTCGACGATGACACCCGAGCCCGCGCTGCGAGTCGTCTCCACGGTTCCCACCTGGGCGGCGGCCAGCGGCTTGGGAGCCTTGACGGTGACGGGCTTGGGAATGGTGCCCTTCTGCGCGGCCTGGATGGCGGCCTCGCTCGCGTCGATGCAGGCCAGGGCGCCCTCGGTGGTAACCAGGTAGAGCCGGTCCTTGAAGAACTGCATCGAGAACGCCGAGCCGCAGCCGGTGGACAGCTTCCACAGCCGCTCGCCCTTGTCGTTGAAGCAGTAGATGCTGGACATGTTGTCGCCGGCGAAGACGTACTTGCCGTCCTCCACGGCGGCGCAGGAGAACACGGCCGAGTCGCACTTCATCACCGGCCCGGCCTCGCCCTTCTTGGAGAAGCGGTGCACGTAGCCGGTGTTGGTGCAGGCGTAGATGGTGGACTCCTCCTGCCAGCCGAACATCACGTGGCCCTGGGTGGGCCTGGACCAGATCTCCCGGCCGTCCTCCCAGTCGTACATGGTCACGCCCTTGGCGTGGCCGTGGTACATGCCGACCTCGTCACAGCGCACCATCCACGCGTGGGTGCCCTTGCTCTGGCGGGACCAGACGGACTCGTCCTCGTGGTTGATGGCGGTGAGCTTGCCGTTGGCGTCGGACACGCCGAGCACGGCGTCCTTGATGTCGAGCCAGAAGATGTCCACGTCGTCGGCGATGGCGTACGCCTTGCGAGGCACCTTGCCGCCGAGATCGTACACGTTGCCGTCATCGCAGCCGGCGTAGAGCCAGCGGTCGTCGGCGACGATGCACTTGACGCCATCGGGCAGGCGGAACTGGTCGAGCACCTTGCCGTCATGGCTGAGCGAGTAGATGTTGCCGCTCTCGTTGCCGACCCAGCAGCGCGCATCGTCGACGAAGATGCCGAAGGCGCGGTCGCCGGTGGCGAACTTCCAGCGGATGGGAGCCTGGTTGGCGGAGGAGGTGCCGCTGGTGATCTCGCGGCGGGTGACAGCGCGCTTCTTGCGCTGGCCCATGACGGCGGGCGCGTAGCCCTTCTTGGTCTTCTCGGCGATCTTCTTCTGCGCCTCGGCGAGGGCCTTGTCGGCGCTGGGGAAGTCGCTGACCTTGAGCTGGCCGGAGTCCCCGATGCGTCCGTAGCGAATGGAGAGCTTCTTGCCCTCGACCTTCACCTCATAGAACTTGTGTGAGCTGCCGCCGTCTTCCGAAAGCTCCAGGTACGTCGTCTGATCAGCCATTCCCTTGGTCCCCTCATGGCGAACGACGCGGAGCGTAGCCTTTAGGACTGACATTTCGGAAGACCCTTGCCATCCTGCCTCGCACCCACCTGATCCGTGCCCGTACAGGCTTGGTCGACCGAGCCGCGTCACGGATGATGAGGAGGCGTTGCTTCGCCTCAAGGCACGCCACTGCCCCCTGAACAAGCGTTGAGTCCCCCATGCGCTGACACTAGGATGGAGAGACCTGATCCCGCTTCGCCATGAAAGACGATAACGCTCCTCTCCCACGCGAGGCCGAGTTCCTTCTTTACCAGACCGAGGACGGTCGAACCCGCGTCGAGGTCCGCTTCGAGGGGGAGACTCTGTGGCTGACGCAAGCAGCCCTCGCGGCGCTCTTCCAGACCACGCCTCAGAACATCACTCAGCACATCGCCGCCATCTATGCGGAGCGCGAGCTGGAGGAGGACGCAACTTGTAAGCCGTTCTTACAAGTTCGCGAGGAGGGAATGCGGCGCGTCCAACGCAGCCTCAAGCACTACAACCTCCCGATGATTCTGGCGGTTGGTTACCGGGTCCGCTCGCACCGCGGAACGCAGTTCCGCCAATGGGCGACCGCTCGCTTGGATGAGTACCTTCGCAAAGGCTTCACACTCGACGACAGCCGCCTGAAGAACCCGCCAGGCCCCGGTGTCCCGGATTACTTCAACGAGCTGCTTGCGCGCATCCGCGACATCCGGTCGTCGGAGAAGGTCTTCTGGAAGAAGGTGCTGGAGATCTACTCGACCAGCATCGACTATGACCCGCACACCGAGTCGTCCCAGCTCTTCTTCGCTACCGTGCAGAATAAGATGCACTGGGCCGCCCACGGTCACACCGCAGCCGAGATCATCATTGCCCGAGCGGATGCTGCGAAGCCAAACATGGGCCTGACCTCGTGGGCAGGAGATGTCCCTCGCCGGGCCGATGTGGCCGTGGCAAAGAACTACCTGATCACGGAGGAGCTCGAAGCACTCAACCGCATCGTCAACGCCTACCTGGAGTTCGCGGAGCTCCAGGCGCTGAGCCGCAAGCCCATGTACATGTCCGATTGGATCTCGAAGCTCGACGACTTCCTGCGTCTATCAGAGCGGGAGGTCCTCCAGAATGCTGGCTCGATCTCGCGAGAGACAGCTGTGGCAAAGGCCGAGCATGAGTACGCGCGCTTCTCGGCCCAGCGTGCGAACAAGCCATCTCCAGTCGAGGCACACTTCGCGAACGCCATCACTGAAGTCCGGCAGCTCGAGAAGCAACGAACCTCGCGCCCCAAGGGGCGCAAGAAGCCGTGAGCAGCAATGCTCTAGCCGGCACACACTCGGAGCTATGGGCTGGGCGAGCTCGCGGCACCCTCTGGCGCCTCGGGGACGACGACCTCACGCACCACCGAGCGCGAGGCGCCGTCGAACTCCAGGTCCAACAGCCGGCCCGAGTGCTTCTCCGCCAGCCCGAACCGCAGCCGCCAGTAGTTCGGACGGATCTGCACCGCCTCTCGGTTATCCGCCAGCGCGTAGCCCTGCATCCGGGCGTACTCCTCGCCGGCCTGTAGCACCTCGCGGTAGCCCAGCTCCGACTGCACGGTCGGCGAGGCAGGAGGCTGTGGAGGACGCTCGGCCGCCGTCGTGGCGCACGCAGCGGCAAGCAGGCAGGAAACCATCAAGGAGGTCAGGCTCAGGCGGCTCATACCCCGAGGTAGAGCATCCGCCGTGCCAGTGCCACTCCAAAGCCCTGGGACTGAAGGGGGCGCAAAGCCTGCGCCCTCCTCCACCGGCGCGCAGGACGTTCGCGCCGGCAACCGCCACCCCACCGAATCAGGTCTTGTTCGGCAGCGGGACGCCCTGCTTCACCACCACCTCGTCGATGATGCCGTACTGCCGAGCATCCTCGGCGCTCATGAAGTAGTCGCGCTCCGTGTCCTTCTCGATGCGCTCGATGCTGTGGCCCGTGTGCTTCACCATCAGCCCGTTGAGGTAGGCCTTCAGGCGGAGGATCTCCTTGGCCTGGATGTCGATGTCCGTGGCCTGGCCCTGCGCCCCGCCCAGCGGCTGGTGGATCATGATGCGCGCGTTCGGCAGCGCGTACCGCTTGCCCTTCGTCCCCGCCAGCAGCAGCAGCGCCGCCGCCGACGCCGCCTGCCCGATGCAGATCGTCGACACCGGACACTTCACGTACTGCATCGTGTCATAGATGGCCAGACCCGCCGTCACCACGCCGCCCGGTGAGTTGATGTAGATGTTGATGCCCTTGTCCGGGTCCTCGGACTCCAGGAAGAGCATCTGGGCGACGATGACGTTGGCCACCTCGTCATTGATGGGCGTGCCCAGCAGGATGATGCGGTCCTTCAGCAGCCGGCTGTAGAGGTCGTACGCCCGCTCGCCGCGGTGCGTGGTCTCGATGACAAAGGGGACGTTCATGGCTCCCCTACCCTAATCTCCCCCGCCCCCGCACGCTCGCCTGTTCTTCACGGACCGTACGCTGCGATACGATCGGCCCCCCGCCCCTCGGGTGGGAGCCCCATGGACGCCTCCGAAATCGACGCCATCCTGACCGCCACCCTGGCGGACCGGCAGCTCACCCGCTCCGAGCGCCGCGCCCTCCAGACCGTCCTCGAAGACAGGCGGGCAAGCGAGGCCGTGCTCGCCCTGTTCCGCTCCCGCGCCTTCGCCCTGGCGAGGGACTCGGTGACCGACCCTCGCGCCCGCCAGGTCATCTCCTGGCTCGAGGAGACCGTCCAGGCCCTGCTGCCCACCCGCCGAGTCCCCGATGCCTCGCGCATGGAGGCCCACTTCTCCCCCGGCGACGGGCCCCTGCGCGCCATCGTCAAGCTGATTGGCGAGGCGCGCGGATCCATCAATGTATGTGTCTTCACGGTGACGGATGATCGCCTCACCCGCGCCCTCCTCGAGGCCCACCAGCGCGGCATCCGGGTGCGCGTGGTGAGCGACGACGACAAGTCGATCGACCCCGGCTCGGACATGGAGCGCCTGCGCGAGTCCGGCATCCCGGTCCGCCTGGACCGCGCCGAGGCCCACATGCACCACAAGTTCGCCGTGTTCGACCGGCTGCGCCTGCTCACCGGCAGCTACAACTGGACGCGCTCGGCCGCCGACGTGAACCACGAGAACGTGCTCGTCTCGGACGACCCGAGGCTCGTCCAGCCCTTCTGCCGGGCCTTCGACGACCTGTGGACCGCGCTGGAGTAGGGCTCGCTCAGGGCAGCGGACGGAACGAGGTGAAGAAGCGCTCGGCCTCTCCTGGCGCCGCCAGCCGCTGGTCGTACTGCGCGCGCAGGATGTAGCCACGGTCCTCGCGCAGCCCGAACCAGTACTCCTCGCGAACCTCTCCGCGCGTCACCGCCGAGTCCCCCGAGAAGACCAGGTGACGCCCCGCGATGCCCGCCAGCTCTCGCGGCTCGTCGCTCCTGGCGGGATTGCGCTGCGCCCGGACCTGGGCGGCCAGCGCGCTCCGGATCTCCTCGAGCACCTGCTCCCGCTCCGCATCCGTCGTCGGTGGCGACTCCAGCTTCCAGGTCGTCACGCTGTAGTCGTGCTCCTCCCAGAGGCGCACCCCGTGCGTCTCCCCCTCCTGCCGTGAGCTCCGAGCAGGCCCATGCAGCGCCGTCCAGCGCGCGGGAGCCGCGTCCGGCATGAGGATGGAGAAGCCGGCTTTCGCGTCCTTGTACGAAGACCACTCGGGCGCTTTCGGAGTCCGGCCGCTGCCCACCGTCAGGATGCCCACGAGCACCAGGACGATGCCCATGAACCACAGGGAGAACAGCCCCAGGCTCGCCAGGATGGACGGCGGGTGCATGCGGACGCGCAGGTGCACCTCCTGCATGGTCCGGACGTATTGCTTGAGCCGGTTGTCGCCCTTGACCGCGTTGGAGATCAGCTCGCCCACCGCCGTGTACAGGGAGCGCAGCGAGGACTCGTCCATCTCCAAAGGCTCGCGGTCCACCTCGGGGCTGGAGGCGCGCAGCTCCTTCACGATGCGCAGCACCTTCCACTGCCGGGGCAGGGAGATGAGCAGCAGCCCGGCCATGATGCCCAGCGCCCACGTCCCCAGCAGGAGCGCCAGCCCCAGCATGCCCAGCGCCGCGAAGAAGGTGAACGCGAGCTCCAGGAAGCGGTTGCGGCTGAAGATCAACAGCTGGAAGAGCTTGCCTCCGTCCAGCGGAGACATCGGCAGCATGTTGAAGGCGTTGAGGAGCAGCATGATGAGCCCCAGGTGCGCCAGCAGGTGAGACGGCTCGAAGGCGCTCCTCACCAGCAGGAAGGTCCCCACCACGAGGCCCGGCACCGGGCCCATCATCAGCACCAGCGCCTCCTTCCAGGCCTTCGCGCTCGCGTTCCGGCCGGAGACCGCCGCGCCAAAGAAGGGGACGAAGAACATCTGCACGTCCTGGAAGCCGAACAGCTTCATCCCCGCCCAGTGCCCCATCTCATGGAAGAGCAGCACGCCGATCAGCAGCGCCACGCCCTTCCAGCCCTGGTCCCCCTGCTTCGCCGCCAGGGCGAACAGCCCGATCGTCACCACCAGGAGCAGGATGCTCTGCCGGGAGCGCTGCGGGGAGAGGAAGCCCGAGCGCACCGCCGCGTACTCGCTCTCGGCCGCATCCACGGCGGCGACGGGGGGAGCCCCCTCTGGCGGAGCGGTCGGGGCTGGACGGGGGGCTTGGAGCGCGGCGGACATCGTCTCTCCTCACTGCCTACGTGGCCGGGACAAGGGTGAGCGGCAGGTCCCGCAGCCGCTTCCCCGTGGCGGCGAAGACGGCGTTGGCCACCGCGGGCGCGATCACCGGCACGCCTGGCTCACCGATGCCCGTGGGCGGCGCCTCGTTGTGGCGGATGTGGCACTCGATCCTCGGGCTCTCGTGCATGCGGATGAGCTCGAAGTCGTGGAAGTTGCCCTGCTGCACACGCCCCTTCTCCAGCGTGATGTGATGCTTCAGCGCCGAGGACAGGCCGAACACCGCGGCCCCCTCGAGCTGGGCCTCCACCAGGTTCGGGTTGATGACGCGTCCGCAGTCGGCCGCCATGACGATGCGGTGCACCCGGATCGTCCCGTCCTCCACCGACACCTCCGCCACCGCCGCCGCGTAGCTGCCGAAGCTCTTGTGCACGGCCACGCCCCGGAAGCGGCCCTCGGGGAGCGGCGTCCCCCAGCCGGCCTTCTCGGCCGCGAGCTCCAGCACCCACCGGTGCCGGTGCTCGTACTTGAGCAGCTCGCGGCGGAAGGCCACCGGGTCCTGTCCCGCCGCGTGCGCGGCCTCGTCCACGAAGCTCTCGGTGGCGAACGCCGTGTGCGAGTGGCCCACGCTGCGCCAGAACAGCACGGGCACTCCCGTCTCGTGGCGGATGAAGTCCACCGCCACGTTGGGAATGCGATACGGCAGGGTGTCGATGCCCTCGAAGGCGGTGTCGTCCTTCGACGCGAGCAAGGGCACCGCCACTCCCGCCGTCAGCGCCCTCATGAAGCCTGGAGCCCCAGCGAACATGGTGTGCACCCACTCCTTGCCCACGTCGCCGAGGATGGACTGCGTCACCACCGTGTGCTTCCACGCCACCAGACGCCCGTGCGCATCCAGCGCCCCCTGCACCCTGTGGGTCGCCGCTGGCCGGTAGGGCGAGTGCCGCATGTCATCCTCGCGGCTCCAGATGACCTTCACCGGCTTGCCCACCGCCCGGGAAACCTCCACGGCCTCGAGGGCATACTCCTGCGAGAGCCGCCGGCCGAAGCCGCCACCAATCCACGTCTGATGGACGATGACGTCCTCACCGGCACAGCCGAGCAGCTTCTTCACCTGCGCGTGCAGCATGCCCGGGCTCTGCGTCGGAGCCCACACCTCGCACTTCGCGTCGGTGACGTGCGCGGTGGCGTTCTGGGGCTCCAGCGGCGCGTGGGCCACGAAGGGGGCGGTGTACTCGGCCTCGAGCACGCGGGCGGCCCTTCCGAACTCGGCCTCCGCATCGCCCGTCGAGTGCACGCGCTTGCCGCCTCCCTCTCGGGCCAGCTTGCGGTGCGTCTCCAGCATCGCCGCCGTGGAGAAGGTGGCCAGCGGTCCCTCGTCCCAGTCCACCTTCACCCGGGCCGCCGCCTGCCGCGCGTGCCAGTACGTCTTGCCCACCACCGCCACGCCCGAGGAGATGGGCACCACCTGCTCCACCCCGGACATGGCCTTCGCTGCGGCCGCGTCGAAGGACTTCACCTGGCCGCCGGGCACCGGGCAGCGCACCACCACCGCCACTCGCGCCTCCGGCACCTGCACGTCGATGCCGAAGACGGCCGAGCCGTCCACCTTCGAGGCGGAGTCGATGCGCGGCACCGGCTTGCCGATGACGCGGAAGTCCCGAGTCCTCAAGGTGACGTCGGGGACCGACAGGCGCGCGGCGGCCTCGGCGAACTGCCCGAAGCGCCCGGAGCGCTTCGTCGGCGGGTGGTGGATGGCGCCCTCCTCCGCCACGCACTCCGACTTCGGCACGCCCCAGCTGCGCGACGCCGCCTCCAGCATCATCTCTCGCGCGGTGGCGCCCGCCATGCGGTAGGGCTCCCAGCTCGTCGGCGTGGACATGCTCCCGCCCGTCACCTGGAAGCCGAGGACCGGGTGGTCGTAGCGCCGATCCGCCGGGGAGAACTCCACCACCATCTTCGCCGGATCGATGCCCAGCTCCTCGGCGATGAGCTGCGCGTGAGAGGTCGCCACGCCCTGCCCCATCTCCACCGGGCGCAGGATGAAGGTGACGACATCCTCCGAGGTGATGCGCAGGAAGGCGTTGGGCGCGAAGACCTGGGGCGCGGTGGCCGCCTGCGCCGAGGGCAGGGACACCTCGACGAGCAGTCCGCCTCCAATGGCCAGCCCCGCCTTGAGCAACGCGCGCCGCGAGAGCGTCGTCATCAGGGCTCCTCTTTCGCCTGGGCCACGCCGATGGCCGCCTTGAGGTCCACGCGCTCCTGCTTCGCCAGCTCGGAGGCGCGGTGGATGGCGGCGCGGATGCGCGGATAGGTGCCGCAGCGGCAGAGGTTGCCGGCCATCACCGCGTCGATGTCCTCGTCCGTGGGCTCCGGCTGAGCCGCCAGCAGCGCCGAGGCCGACATGATCTGCCCGGACTGGCAGTAGCCGCACTGCGGCACGGAGAGCTCCGTCCAGGCCCGCTGACAGGGGTGCCTCACTCCGCCCTGGGCCAGCCCCTCGATGGTGGTGATGCGCTGGCCGACGAGGGTGCCCACGGGCATCACGCAGGCCCGGGTGGCGATGCCATCCACATGCACCGTGCACGCGCCACACAGCGCCGCGCCGCAGCCGAACTTCGTCCCGGTCATCCCCAGCACTTCACGCAGGGCCCACAGGAGCGGCATGTCCTCTGGGACGTCGAGCTCCCGCTCGACACCGTTGATCACGAGCTTCACCATGGCTTCAGGTCCTCGCTACCTGGACGCGGGCGGCGGCGTCTGCGCACTGCTGGGGGGCGTACTCCGCGGGCAGGGGGCGCCCGCGGCCAGCCAGGCATCCACGCGCTGGATGAACTCCGCATGAGAGAGCGGCGGCACGGTCCGCCCCTCGCCCGGCGAGAAGCCCCACTTCACGATGGCGTCCTCGGCCATGTGGGTGCGCAGCTGGGCGAGCGTGCGGTTGCCGTTGGCCCCGGGGTCCTTGAGCTGCTCGCAGAGCTGCTGGGGCGTGCGCTTCTCGAAGACCATGGGCAGGCGCGCGGAGGGCATGTGCCAGTGGGGAGCGCCGGGCGGCATGTTGGCTCCGGGCACCGCCTTGGCGGGGTGGCACGTGGTGCAGGCGTGCCCCAGCTTCTCGATGTTCCGGCTGACGTTCTGCTTGTGGACCACCGGCTTGTCCTTCTGGAGAGGACGGTCCCCTGCCGGGTGGCAGTTCATGCAGCGCGGGTGCAGCAACACCCTGGCCACATCGTCGAACGGGTGGCTCTCCGTCCCGGCGGTCGCCGGGGCCTGAGCCAGGGTGAGCAGCACCAGCGCGGAGGACAGCAGCATCCACCTCTCTATATCAGCGCCGGCCGTTCGGGAGTATGGAGGGAGCGTTTGGGGTAGAGTGCGCCCCGTCGGAGGAGAGACCGCATGTCACGCGCAGTCCTGATCGCAGCCCTGGGCTTCTCGTTGTTCGCAGGCTGTGGCGGACCCAAGAGCAGTCCCGAGGGGACGGTGAAGTCCTTCTACTCCACCATCGAGTCCCAGGACTGGTTGGATCTGGCCGAGATGGTCGACGCGGACAGCCTGTCGAAGTCCGGCGGCCCTCAGCGCGTCGCGGCCTTCTACTACAGCATCTTCCAGGACGTCCGGGACATCGACCTCACCATCGAGGAGGCGCTCGTGCAGGTCCCGAACCAGCAGGCGGCGGTGAAGTTCAAGTGCACCGCCACCTTCCGCGCGCTCGGCGAGATGCCGTACGACCGCGACTGCTCGGACATCCTCCCCCTGAGGTGGCGAGACGGGAAGTGGTACATCGTGGTGCCCGGCACCGGCGGACTGCGGCCCTCGCTCTAGCAGGGCCGCCGCCTACAGGTTGCCGATCATCTTCTCCGGGCGGACCCACTGGTCGAACTGCTCGGCCGTCAGCAGGCCGAGCTCCACCGCCACCTCCTTCAGCGTCTTGCCCTCCTTGTGGGCCTTCTTCGCGATCTTCGCCGCGTTGTCGTAGCCGATGTGCGGATTGAGCGCGGTGACGAGCATCAGCGAGCGCTCCAGGTTCTCCTTCAGCCGCGCCCGGTTCGGCTCGATGCCCACCGCGCAGTGCAGCCGGAAGCTGCGCATCCCATCCGCCAGCAGCCGGCAGCTCTGCAGGAAGTTGTGGATGATGAGCGGCTTGAAGACGTTCAGCTCGAAGTTGCCCGAGGCCCCGCCCAGGCCGATGGCCACGTCGTTGCCCATCACCTGGGCGCACAGCATCGTCATCGCCTCGGACTGCGTCGGGTTCACCTTGCCCGGCATGATGGAGCTGCCCGGCTCGTTCTCCGGGATGGTGATTTCGCCAATCCCCGAGCGCGGCCCCGAGGCCAGCCACCGCACGTCGTTGGCGATCTTGAACATCACCGCCGCCAGGCCCTTGAGCGCCCCGTGGGCCTGCACCAGCGCGTCATTGGCCGCCAGCGCCTCGAACTTGTTGGGCGCCGTCACGAAGGGCTGCCCCGTCAGCCGGGCAATCTCCTGCGCCACCCGCTCGGCGTAGCCCCTGGGCGCGTTGAGCCCCGTGCCCACCGCGGTGCCGCCCAGCGCCAGCTCGAGCAGGTGCGGCAGCGTGCGCTCGAGGTGGCCGCGCGCGTGCTCCAGCTGCGCCACATACCCGCTGAACTCCTGGCCCAGCGTCAGCGGCGTGGCGTCCTGCAGGTGCGTGCGGCCCACCTTCACGATGTCCTGGAAGTCCCGTGACTTCTTCGCCAGCACGTCGCGCAGCTCGGCGAGCTCGGGGAGCACGTCGCCCACCACCGCCCGCACCGCCGCCACGCTCATCGCCGTGGGGAACACGTCGTTGGAGCTCTGCCCCTTGTTCACGTCGTCGTTCGGGTGCACCCGGCGGCCCTCGCCCCGCTCGCCGCCGAGCAGCTCCGAGGCGCGGTTGGCCAGCACCTCGTTGCAGTTCATGTTCGTCTGCGTGCCGCTGCCCGTCTGCCACACCAGCAGCGGGAACTCCTCGTCGTGCTGGCCGGCGAGCACCTCGTCCGCCGCCTTCACGATGGCCTCGCCCTTCTGCTTGTCGAGCGTGCCGTTCTCCATGTTCACCAGGGCCGCCGCCTTCTTCACCAGCACCAGCGCGCGCACGAGCGCCGGCGGCATCCGCTCGGTGGAGATGGCGAAGTTCTGGCGGCTGCGCTGCGTCTGCGCGCCCCAGAGGCGATCTGCCGGCACCTCGATGGGGCCGAAGGTGTCCTTCTCGATACGAACGTTCTTCGTGCTCACGGGTCAGCCTCCTGGGCCCGGCCCGTATCACGGAAGGCGCCCTGCCGCCGCGCGCTCCGGCCTCGCGCGAGAATGAGCGTCCAGCCGTGAACCCTGCCCTGGGACTGTCGTGAGCCTTCCTACCGCTTCCAGAGCGCGCCCAGCTCCAGCGTGATTCCCCCGAAGGGCTCGGCTCGCACCCGCTGGGAGCCCTCGTGCACGTCCAGCAGCGCCCAGGCCCCCTCCTCGTAGCGGTAGACCTCCAGCGTCCTCAGGTCCGGGTCCATCAGCCACACGTGCTTCACCCCCACCCGCGCATAGGCCAGCATCTTGAGGCCCCGATCGAGCGCCACCGTCTCTGGCGAGAGCACCTCGCAGACCCAGTCGGGAGCGAGCGTCATCACCGTCACGTCCGGCAGCTCCGGCACCCGCTCGCGGCGCCACCCCGCCAGCTCCGGCACGAGGAGCTCTCCGCTGAGGTGCAGCTCCGGCGAGAAGAGCAGCAGCCAGCTGCCGGCCCCGCCCCGCCGCTTCACGAGAGCACCCGACAGCCTGGCCAGCAGCACGGAGGCCGCCAGCGTCTGCACCATGCGCGGCCGGGGGCTGTCCACCAGTTCGCCGCCCAGGATCTCCGCCACCACGTTGGAGGGGAAGGCGCCCAGGGCCGGGGACCTCTCTGGGAACGACAATGCAGGGCGAGCAGGCATGGCTACAGCATGCACCCTACCTGTTGCATTCTCAAGAGCGGAGGAGACCTTTCAGGTCAGACCCGGCGTTCCACCTTGGGCTCGCCCGAGCCCTCCGCCGGCCCCACCATCCAGTCCACCACCCGCTGGATTGGCGCCTTGCCGATCGCCGACGGAGGCGTGAAGGCCCACAGCAGCAGGTACACCATCAAAGGAGTTCCCCCGAACACCGCCAGCAGGATGACGAACGCCACGCGCACCAGCGCCACGTCCAACCCGAAGTGGCGGCTGAGCGCCAGGCACACGCCCAGGAGCTTCCGTCCCTCGCCTCCGCGGTGCATCACCGCGCCCGGCTGCACCGCCCGGCAGTGAGGGCACCGCGTCGCCTCATCCCTCAGCTCCATGGCGCAGGCCGCGCAGCGTTTCGTGGAGTCCATGACGCCCGTCCTTTCGTACACGCCCGGGGTGCCTTGTCGATCCCGGGCCTCAGTCCTACCTACGCAGGCCTGCCGGAGACGATTGCGCCCGGACTCCCGGTGAAGATTGTTTGGCAGTCCGCTGATTTACAACTTATCAATCCCAGGTGTTGACGGGCTTACAAGCAACCAGGCCTCTTTTTCACAGCCCCTTCCTTCCCTCTCGGGTATGGACAATTTCTCTGCCATAGGCCATTTTACAACGCGACACGTCAAGGAGGCGTCATGCGAGACCCAGTGTCCTCTCCGAAGCCGCCGGATCTTCCCCCCGGCGTGGTGCTCCATGGCGCCTGGTCCTCGGATTACGCCTCCGTGCTCACCCCCGCGGCGCTCGACTTCGTCGCGAAGCTGACACGTGCCTTCGGTGAGCGCCGCGAGGCCCTGCTGGCTCGCCGGCAGGAGCGCCAGGCCGCCTTCAACCGTGGCCTGCGGCCCCACTTCCTCCCGGACACCCAGGCCATCCGCGACGGCGACTGGAAGGTGGCCCCGCTGCCGCGAGATCTGCTCGACCGGCGCGTGGAGATCACCGGCCCGGTGGAGCGCAAGATGATCATCAACGCGCTCAACTCGGGCGCCAGCGTCTTCATGGCGGACTTCGAGGACGCCAACAGCCCCACCTGGGACAACGTGGTGCGCGGGCAGCTCAACCTGATGGACGCCGTCCGCAGGACCATCACCTTCACCGCCGACAACGGCAAGCACTACGCGCTGGTGGAGAAGCCCGCCGTCCTCTTCGTGCGGCCCCGGGGCTGGCACCTGCCGGAGCGCCACCTCGAGGTGGACGGCAAGCCGGTGCCCGGCGCCTTCCTCGACTTCGGGCTCTTCTTCTTCCACAACGTCCACGAGCAGCTCGCCCGCGGCACCGGCCCCTACTTCTATCTGCCCAAGATGGAGAGCCACCTGGAGGCCCGGCTGTGGAACGACGTGTTCCTGCTGGCCCAGAGCGAGCTGGGCGTCGCTCGCGGCACCATCAAGGCCACCGTGCTCATCGAGACGCTGCCGGCGGCCTTCGAGATGCACGAGATCCTCTACGAGCTGCGCGAGCACTCGGCGGGGCTGAACTGCGGCCGCTGGGACTACATCTTCAGCTTCATCAAGAAGCTCCAGTCCGACCCGGCCTTCCTGCTGCCGGACCGCGGGCAGGTGACGATGGACAAGGCGTTCCTGGACGCCTACTCGCGGCTGCTCATCCAGACGTGCCACCGCCGCGGCGTGCACGCCATGGGCGGCATGGCGGCCTTCATCCCCATCAAGGGGGACGCCGCCGCCAACGAGAAGGCGCTGGCGCAGGTGCGCGCCGACAAGCTGCGCGAGGTGAGGAACGGCCATGACGGCACCTGGGTGGCGCACCCGGCGCTGGTGCCGCTGGCGCGCAACGTCTTCGACGAGCACATGCCGGGCCCCAACCAGCTCCACAACCTGCGCGCCGACGTGAAGGTGGGCGAGAAGGAGCTGCTCGCCGTGCCCCAGGGCACCCGCACCGAGGAGGGCCTGCGCCACAACATCCGCGTGGGCGTGCAGTACATGGCCGCCTGGCTGGACGGGCTGGGCTGCGTGCCGCTCTACAACCTCATGGAGGACGCGGCCACCGCGGAGATCTCCCGCGCCCAGGTGTGGCAGTGGATCCACCACGGCGCCACGCTGGAGGACGGCCGCCACGTCACCCCGGAGCTGTTCCGCCAGGTAATGGCCGAGGAGATGGAGGAGCTCGAGCGGGAAGGCGCTCCGAGCCGCTATGGCGAGCGCTTCACCCAGGCTCGCCACCTCTTCGAGCGCCTGTCCGTCACACCCACCTTCGAGGACTTCCTCACCCTTCCGGCCTACGAGGCCTTGGACCCGCAGTACTGATTTCCCCTAACCAGAGGAGCTTGCGCATGTACGACGCCAACGCCACCACCCCGGACAGTTCTCCCCACGCCAAGCTCCACGCGCGGCGCTTCGAGGGCATCACCCGCAACTACACGGAGAAGGACGTGGAGAAGCTCCGTGGCTCCATCCGCATCAGCTACACGCTGGCGGAGATGGGCGCGCGGCGCCTCTGGGAGCTGCTGAACACCGAGGACTACATCCAGGCCCTGGGGGCCCTCACCGGCAACCAGGCCGTGCAGATGGTGCGCGCGGGCCTCAAGGCCATCTACCTGTCCGGCTGGCAGGTGGCGGCCGACGCCAACAGCGCCGGGCAGATGTATCCGGACCAGAGCCTCTATCCGGTGGACAGCGTGCCCAACGTGGTGCGCCGCATCAACGCCTCCCTGCGCCGCGCCGATCAGATCGAGCACGCCGAGGGCAAGGATGACCGGTACTGGTTCGCGCCCATCATCGCCGACGCCGAGGCGGGCTTTGGCGGGCCGCTCAACGCCTTCGAGCTGATGAAGTCGATGATCGAGGCGGGCGCCGCGGGCGTGCACTTCGAGGATCAGCTCGCCAGCGAGAAGAAGTGCGGCCACATGGGCGGCAAGGTGCTGGTGCCGACCAACAACTTCATCCGCACGCTCACCGCGGCGCGGCTGGCGGCGGACGTGATGGGCGTGCCCACGCTGGTGGTGGCGCGCACGGACGCCGACAGCGCCAAGCTGCTGATGAGCGACGCGGACGAGTACGACCACCCGTTCATCGACCGCAAGGCGGGGCGCTCGGCGGAGGGCTTCTACCGGCTCAAGGGCGGCCTGGAGTGCGCCATCGCGCGCGGCCTGGCGTACGCGCCGTACGCGGACCTGGTGTGGTGCGAGACGAGCACTCCGGACCTGAAGCAGGCCAAGGAGTTCGCCGAGGGCATCCACGCGAAGTTCCCAGGCAAGCTGCTGGCGTACAACTGCTCGCCGTCCTTCAACTGGAAGAAGAACCTGGACGACGCGACCATCGCGAAGTTCCAGCGCGAGCTGGGCGCCATGGGCTACAAGTTCCAGTTCGTCACCCTGGCGGGCTTCCACGCGCTCAACTTCGCCATGTACGAGCTGGCGCGGACGTACAAGGAGCAGGGCATGGCCGCGTACTCGGCGCTGCAGCAGCGCGAGTTCGCCGCGGAGAAGGACGGCTACACCGCCACGCGGCACCAGCGTGAGGTGGGCACCGGCTACTTCGACCAGGTGGCCGAGGTCATCTCCGGCGGCTGCTCCAGCACGCTGGCCCTGAACGAGTCCACCGAGGCTCACCAGTTCTGATGCGGCTCGTGGGCACGGGGGCCCCAGGCCTCCGTGCTCACTCCCAGCGGATGTCGAAGTCCGTGTCCTCGGGGCTCTTGCGCACGAAGGTCATGCTCACCTTCTTGATGCCCATGACCTCGAAGGAGGCCTCGCACAGGCCCTGGTAGAACTCGGGCGGGATGGGGACTTCTCGGAAGATCATCCGCCAGTGGCGAGGGGCTACCTGCTCGGTGGTGCGCTCGCCGAAGTTGCTGTTGCGCCCGATGAAGTCCCCCACCTTGCGCATCAGCCGATCCGGGCCCATCAGGTTCAGCGCCTTGAGCTGGATCTGCCCCAGCAGCGTCTGCCGGTAGCCGTGGAGCATGCGCATGCCCACGCACCGGATGCCCTCGGGCTGCGGCAGGCTCGTGTAGTGGCGGCGCGCCAGCCATTCGATGAGCTGGATGTAGCGGTCCACCGGCACCTCGACGGGCAGACCGCCGGTGCCACCCAGGAGCTCGATGACCTCCAGCATCTCCGCTGAGCCGGGCCCTACTCCGAAGCCGCGCAGCAGGCCCTCGACGGCGCTGTTCTTGAGCGCGCGTCCGTCCTTGCTCGGCGTCTGCTGCGGTGGCCGTGGTTGCATGTCCGTCCCGGGTGAGCTCGCCCTCGAAGTATACCCGGCGGCGCGCGTCACTCGTACCAGGTGGGGACGATTCGCGCGATGGCCGGCTCCAGCGCGATGCGGCAGACCTTCCGCCAGGCCGCATCCGTCAGCGCCGCGGTGCCGCTGACGCACTCCTGCTCCGGACGCGTGTCGAGGAAGTAGAGCGCCTCCCGCGTGAGGTCGCAGCCGGCCCGCCCTCGCCCTCCTCCCGCGGCGCGGAGCTCCGGCACCGCCGCACGGAGCCGCTCCAGGAGCTGTGGGTCCCCCTTCGGCACGCAGAACTCGAGCGAGCCATCGGAGCGGCAGCCCGTGGCCTGGGTGAAGGCAAGCTTCTCCGTGGGGCAGTCCCCTGCTGGCGAGGTCGGCTGGGGCTCGGCGACGGGACTCGTAGGCGTGGAGGCGCATGCCCCCAAAAGACCGCAGACCATCAGGCACGACAGCGTCCAGCGCATCCGGGCACCTCCTGGAGTGCTCGGATCCTACGCTCCGGCGCCCCCGGTCGTCCCCGGCTCAATCCACCTTCTTGCGGTCGCTCTTCTCGTTGAAGGCGTCGCGCTGGCCGCGCTGCACGTCCCCCTCGCCGTCGTAGGGCCGCCCCACCTCCGTGCGCTGCCCGCCGTTCTGCCCGGAGATGTCGGTCAGCGCCTCCCGCCCACCATCTCCTGGCAGCCGATCCTCCGAGTCGTCCGGGTCCTTCTGCTTCGCGGGATCCAGCGGCATGCCGACGCTGCGCTGCTTCCACTCCTTCGGATCCATGGCTCGCTCCTTCGAGGCCTCGTTCACCTCTGCTCCCAAAGGTGCGGACGGAATGGTCTCGGGCAGCGAGGGCTCGCAGGCCTGCCTGCTCAGTTCAGCAGCGGAGGCTTCGACCTGGGCATCCGCGGGGGAGGTGGTCGGGCCTCCATCATCTCCAGCCCCTGCCGCGTCAGCAGGAACCGCACCACTCCGGAGCCTCGCTCCGTGTCGATCTCCGCCTCGAAGGCCGGCCCGACGATACCGCCCAGGTGGACGTCCTTGCGGAGGTTGCGCACCTTGCCGGAGATGAGGTCTCCCGCTACCTGTCCGACCGAGTCGTCTCGCTGGTAGAGCTCATACGCCGTCTGATGCAGCGTCATCGCCAGCGTGGGCGTGAGCGGCTGCGTGCTGAACAGCACCGAGATGAGCGTCCAGTAGGGAGGTGTCTCAGAGTCGTCGGACATCACACCCCATCCTAATCAAGCCCGTCCCCGCGCGCGTGGCTGTCTTCGCTGGACGATCTGCTCGGCGAGCGTCGCCTGCTGCTTCCAGTGCCCGTAGAGGCGCCCCTGCGAGGCCAGCCGGTCCAACCGGCGCTGCGTCTCCTCATCCACCCGGCCCGCGGGAGCATCCCGGTATGGCGTCCCCGGCAGCGGCATGAAGGTGTGCCCGTGCACGCGCGCGCCCAGCTCCGACAGCTGCTCCATCAGCCGGAGCGTCGCGTCGATGTCCTCCCGCTCCTCGCCCGGCAGCCCGAGGATGAAGTCCACGTTCGGAAGGAAGCCCGCCTCCAGCGCCAGCCGCGCGGCCCGCACCACCGCCTCCGTGTCATGGCCCCGGTGGCTGCTCCGGAGGATGCGCTCGGAGCCGGACTGCCCGCCGATGATGAGGTTGTCGTTGTCCACGTACCGCTCGAGCAGCGCCAGCGACTCCGGCGTCACGTGCTCCGGCCGCACCTCCGAGGGGAAGGTGCCGAAGAAGATGCGCCCATCCGGCCCCATCGACTCGCGCAGCGCCGCCAGCAGCTCCTCCACCGCCGCCAGGTTCACCGACTCGTCCGGCGAGCCGTAGGACAGGGAGGTGGGCGTGATGAAGCGCACGTCCCGCCGCCCCGAGCGCCGCAGCACCCGGGCCCACTCGGCCACGTTGCGCACGCTCCGGTGTCGGAACCGCGCCTTGTTCAGGAACGGCGTCTGGCAGAACCGGCACGCGTAGATGCAGCCCCGGGTGATTTCGATGGCCCCGTACTTCGCGTGCTCCGCCGCGAACGGCGGGAAGGCGTCCAGGTCCACCACGCCCTCGCCCCGCCCGTTCAGCACCACCCGCCCCTCCTCCAGCCGCGCCATCCCCCGAGTCCCCTTCGGGTCCTCGCCGCGCTTGAGTCGGTGGAGCAGCTCGCGCAGCAGGTGCTCGCCCTCGCCCACCGCGACCAGGTCGAAGCCCGCGCGCAGCGTCTGCTCCGTCTCCGCCGTGGCGTGCACTCCGCCCGCGATGCAGAGCACGCGCCGGCCCTCCAGCCGCTCGCGCACCCAGGCCAGCTCCTCCGCCGCGGCGCCGAAGCTCGCCGAGTAGAAGGACCAGGCCGCCACCACCGTGGCGCCCTCATCCGCGCACTGCCGCAGCGTGGTCAGCAGCGACTCGCGATCGCGCGGGAAGTGCAGGGCGACGTCCGCCAGCGAGGCGTCCGCCTCCACGGCGCCCGCCAGGACCGTGAAGGCGTACTTGCCCGGGTACTGGTAGCTCAGGACGAGCGCGACCTTCCCGTGGGAGCTCATGGGCGCGCGATGATGCCACACCCTAGGGCGTCAGGCGCTGCGCCGCGAACCGCGAGGCGTCAGTGTCCGGGTAGCGGTGGACGATGTAGCGATACACGCTCTGGGCCCGCGCGGGGTCGCTCATCCGCTCGGCGCACAGGCGCGCCAACAGCACCAGCGCCTGGGGCGCCACGGGCGATTCCGGCGCCACGTCCGCCGCGGTCTCGAAGGCCTTGGCCGCCAGCGCGAAGTCCCCACCGCTGGCCGCCGCCCGCCCCACGAAGAGGTGCTGCTCCGGGGCCAGGCGCGCGTGGGACGAGGACTCCAGCCCCCGGTAGGCCAGCACCGCCCCCGCGGTGTCACGCGCCGTCACGGCGTCCACCACCGCCCTCAGGGACTCGCTCGGGTCCCCCACGGGCGCGCTCGGCTCCAGGTTCGACAGCACCGCCGCCATGCGGGACGCCACACCGCCCTCCTCGCGCCGCGGGGGCGGGGCGCTCTTCGCCTTGGAGGGCAGACGGCCCTGAGGGCGAGCCCCGGGGAGCACAGGCTCGTAATAGTCCTCCTCGACGCCGTAGCCGAGCTTGTCGCCCCGCACGAAGAGGAGCTGTCCCAGCACGTGCGCCATGAAGAAGGGCATCACCAGATCGAGCGTCCGCGAGACGACGGGGACTCCCGCGCTCGACAGCGCACCGCCCAGGAGGCCGAGCAGCACATCCAGGCCGAGCGACACCACCACCACCACGAGGGCGAGGAGGTAGTCCGTGCCCAGCCTGAAGGCCCAGAGCACCAACGCCACCGGGTTGAGCAGCACCCACAGCGAGGTGGGCGTGGCCGCGACCATGAAGGCCATGGGCCCGTAGAAGAGGCACCAGCCGAGGATGAGATAGAGGATCGGATCCGAGAGCGCGGCCTCGAACCCTCCGCCCGGCTCCCAGTTCCCGCTGAAGATGACGTAGAGCACCGCGGGGGCCCAGACATAGAAGGAGCCGGCCAGCCCGCGCAGCAGGGGCGTGATGATGTCCGAGAGCGAGGAGAAGTCCGGCACGTCCAGCTCCACGCCCCGCGCCGACGACAGGAACACGTAGAACAGGTAGGCCCAGGTGCCGCCTGCCATGAGGACCCAGCCGATGAAGCCACCAAACCAGCCCATCAGGGAGCAGAAGACTCCCAGCCCCACGAGAGAGAACAGCGTGGAGGGCTTCACCAAGAAGCGCACCGAGTCGATCAGCCGGGACGCGTAGGAGCGGTGCGAACGATGGTGCTTCAGCCGAACGGCACGTCCTCCACAGAGCGAGCACACCTCCACGGCCACGGCCGTGGGCCCGTACGTCTGCTCCGCGACACACTCAGGACACAGCCGGGACTGGCACGCCTCGCAGGTCCAGCCCGCGAGGCTCGTCGCGTGCGTCCGGCATCGCTCGGGGCGAGGAGATGAAGCCATGGCCCCGCAGCCTACCCTGCCCCATGCCTGCTCCCAACCCCCCGGAACCATTGGAAAAACAGAGGTCGCAACTCCGGGGCGTTCCTGGCGGATAATGGGGGAGGGAGCCGAGCTGTGATCCAGGTCGGCCCCGCCTGCGGAGGAACCATGCAAGTCAACAACCTGGGCGGCGTGCGGATGCCCGTCACCACCACGGACAGCACGGCCCAGACCGCTCGAGCCAGCTTCAGCACGCGCCTGCAGGGCAGCGCGGGTGCCCCCACCACCGGCCGCGTGGGCATTGCCGGCTCCAGCATCGTCTCCACGGCGATGGTGAACTCCGGCGCGGTTCCGGGCTCCGCCTTCGGTGGGCCCTACATGCAGGCGAGGAGCGCGGGCGTGCCGGGCATCGGCGTGCCGGGCACGACCACCACGACGCCCCAGAGCCAGGTTCCCGGCACGGGCACCCCGGCCACCCAGGGCCCGAACTACGGCACCACCACTCCCCCCGCCGCCGGCTCCGAGTTCAATGGCGAGCTGCAGGCCATGTTCGCGGAGCAGAAGGCCATGAACGACATGAAGGAGCTGATGAAGATGTCGCTCCTGTCGTTCGTGAGCAGCACCTTCGCGATGGGCCAGAGCCGCGGAAGCATCGAGGCGCTGGACTAGCTTCTCCGACGAGGCGCTCGCGGCCCGTCACTCCCCGACGAGCCGTTGGAGCGCTTCCCAGCAGGCGCGGACGTGGCGCTCCTCCGTGCGAGGGGCGCCGATGGCCATGCGCAGCACGTACCGCGCGGGCGCACCGTCCACCCCAGGCAGCACCGTGTGCGAGAGGAAGGCGCTGCCAGTGGCGTTCAGCCGCTCCAGCAGGCCGCGGTTGCGCGCATCCGTGGCCTCGGGTGGCTCGCCCGGGCGCGGCGCGAGGCGGAAGCACACCAGGCTCAGCGAGCGCGGCACCGCCAGCTCGAAGCGCCCATCCTCGCGCACCCAGGACTCGAACAGCCCGGCCAGGCGGATGTGCTCGCGCAGATAGGCTCGCAGGCCCTGCGCGCCGTAGTGGCGCAGCACGAACCACAGCTTCAGCGCTCGGAAGCGGCGGCCGAGCTCCACCTGCCAGTCCCGGTAGTCGATCACCGCGCCGCTGGCGCTGGCGGCGTTGCGCAGGTACTCCGGCGTCACGCTGAGCGCGTCCACCAGGCCGGCCCGGTCTCGCGTGTAGAAGGCGTCGCAGTCGAAGTTGGTCAGCAGCCACTTGTGCGCATCGAAGGCGACGGAGTCCACCGCCTCGATGCCCGCGGCCAGTCCCTGGTGCTCCGGGCACAGGAGCGCCGAGCCCGCCCAGGCCGCGTCCACATGCAGCCAGCCTCCCATGGCCGTCAGGCCCGTGCGCTCCATCACCTGGCTGATCGGCCCCAGCGGATCCATCGCTCCCGAGGAGGTGGTGCCGAGCGTGGCGCAGACGAAGAAGGGCTGGCGGCCCGCGGCCAGGTCCTCGGTGATGGCCCGCTCCAGCAGCTCCGGCCTCAGGGCGTAGCCGGCGTCCGTCTCCAGCAGGCGCACGTGCGTGGTGTCGCTGGCGTCCCTCGCCACTCCGGACAGCATGGCCGCCTTGAGGACGGAGGAGTGCGCCTGCGTGGAGGAGTACGCGACGAGGGGCGCATGGCCGGGGCGCTTGCGCCGCACGCGCGCGCGGGCCGCCACCATGGCCACCAGCGTGGCCTCGCTCGCGGTGCCCTGGATGACGCCGCCCCCCGTGCCCGAGGTGGAGCGGAAGGACTCCGGCAGCCCCGTGAGCTCCGCCAGCCAGTCCAGCACCCGCGTCTCCAGCTCCGTGCACGAGGGTCCCGTGGACCACAGCATCCCCTGGACGCCCAGCCCCGAGGACAGCAGATCGCCGAGCACCGACGGGCCCGAGGCGTTCGCCGGGAAGTAGGCGAAGAAGGAGGGGGACTGCCAGTGGGTGACGCCCGGCAGCACCACCGAGTCGAGATCCTTGAAGACGGCGTCCCAGCCCTGCGCCCCACCGAGCCCCTGCTCCGGTGGGTGGACTGGCAGCTTCGCCAGCACCTCGCCCGGCTTCACCTGGGAGCGCACGGGGAAGGACTCCATCCGCTCCCAGTAGTCCGCGATCCAGTCCACCATCTGGTGGCCCAGGCGGCGGAAATCCTCGGACTTCAGATGCGGCACTTCCTCGTCGCGTTCCTGGCTCATGGTGGGGTCGCGGACCCTAGGACGCCCCTCGGGCGGTGCGCAACGCCTCCTCCAGGGTGCTCAGCGCGAGCGACGCAGGCGCAGCATTCCGAGCAGCGCCAGCAGGGACATGAGCGCGAGCGGACTTCCACTCGCGGAGCAGCCGTACTGCACGGCCTCCTCCGACTCCGTGTCCGGTAGCCCGGCGTTGCCGCCCGGCATCCCCAGGGGGGGAGTCGTTCCGGCGTCGCCCGCGGACTCCCCGGGAGTGCCCGTGCCCGCGTCCGGGCTGGACGGCGTGCCCGCGTCCGACGCGGGTGTGCCCGCGTCCGGCGTGCCCGCGTCCGGCGTGCCCGCGTCGGGCGGAGGGCTCGGTGGCAGCACGTCCTCCAGCCGCGTCGCCTGGGTGAACCCGTCGTGGTAGACGACGCCCGTCTGGGAGATGGTGTCGCTGCGGTACAGCCCCAGCTTCAGGTAGACCTTCGACGCCGGGTACATCGTCGCCAGGTTCCGCTTGGGCAGCACCCGCTCGCGGTTGTGCCACAGCTCCACGAAGCCCACGCTGGGGTCCGCCGACCACTTCACTCGGAAGATGAACTCGTGCCACACCCCGCGCGTCAGGGGCATGCTCCACGGAGTGATGCTGTCCGTGAGCGTCAGCCGGATCTCCTCTCCGTAGACGAAGAACTCCACCGGCGGCGAGCCACAGCACCCGTCATGGTGCCACTGGGTGAAGACCTGCCAGGTGCGCACGCTGGGGAAGTCCGGCGCGAACATCACCTTCCACCGGTAGTAGTACTCCGAGCCCACCGCCTCGTTGCCCTGGTACACCAGCTCGTTGCGGTTGCCGCTGGAGTTGATGGGGTCGTCCCCCTGCTTCACCGTGGCCTTGAGCGCGTAGCGCCCCTCCGCCACCGGCGACGTCACCACCTGGAGCCGGTCCGCGCTCACCATCTGGGCTCCGGAGTACTGAGAACGGTCGCCCGTCTCGAAGTCCCCTCGCCAGACGACCCCGGCCACGGCCGGGCTGGAGACCAGGAGCGCTGCAATCCAGAGCGGGAGGATTCTCAATTCGGGGGTTCCTCGCGAAGGTTGGTCACTCAACGATCGGAACCCTAGCCGAAAAACATGTTTCATTCCTGCGACGAAACCTTCCCGCTCCCTCGACGCCAGAGCAGGCGAGCGGGCAGAGGCACGGAGGGTATGAGACATGTTTCACGCGTGAGCTGGATTTGGGAGGCCTCCGGCCGGGGGGCCGAGGGTGCCCGATTGACGCACGGCGCCATGCCGGGACGCGTTCACAAGAGGCTGACGCGTGGCGGGTGTGGTGTATGGTCCCCACCCCTGCGGCGCCCTCCAGACGGGCGTCCCAGGTGTCCCATGCTCGTCCTGCGCGACGTCCAGAAGAGCGACCTGGCTGGCCTGAAGCGGCTGGCCGCCGTGCTCAACACCGTCAACCTCCCCAACAACGAGGAGACGCTGTCGAACATCATCGACAAGTCGGTGAAGAGCTTCGCCGGCAAGGTGAAGAACCCGCTGGAGCGCGAGTACCTCTTCGTCCTCGAGGACTCCCGCAACGAGATGATCATCGGCACGTCGATGGTCATCGCGCAGCACGGCACCTACGAGGCCCCGCACATCTATTACGAGGTGAGCGAACGCGAGCACTACTCGGCCTCGCTGGAGCGACACCTGCGGCACAAGGTGCTCTCCATCGCCTACAACTACGCGGGCCCCACGGAGATTGGTGGCCTGGTGGTGGATCCGCCCTACCGCGCCACGCCGGACAAGCCGGGCAAGCAGTTGTCGTACGTACGCTTCCTGTTCATCGCCATGCACCGGCGCATGTTCCGGCCTCGAGTGCTGGCGGAGTTGCTGCCGCCGCTGCTGCCGGACGGGCGCAGCCTGCTGTGGGAGGCCTGCGGCCGGAAGTTCACCGGGCTGAGCTACCAGGAGGCGGACCGGCTGAGCCGGCAGAACAAGGAGTTCATCAAGGAGCTGTTCCCCTCCTCGGACATCTACGCCTCGCTCTTCCCGACGCGGGTGCAGAAGGTGCTGGGCGAGGTGGGGCCGCAGACGCGGGGCGTGCAGCGGATGCTGGAGCGCATCGGCTTCCGGTACGTGGAGCGCATCGATCCGTTCGACGGCGGGCCGCACTTCGAGGCCAACGTAGCGGATGTCACCCTGGTGCGCCGCTACCGCACGGTGAAGCTGGCCGAGGACGACTTCGAGCAGGAGGGCGATGACATCCTCGTGGCCTGCGAGCGGGAGTCCGGCCGCAATCGCTTCCGCGCCGTGCGCACACAGGGCCGGGTGGACGATCAGATCGTCTACCTGCCCGGCCCCGCCAAGGAGATGCTGGGCGTGTCGGCCGGGGCGCGGCTGTCGCTCATTCCGTTCGAGTGAGGGGCTGTCAGTTCTTCTGGCGCTCTCGGAGCGCTCGAGCCGCGTCGCGAAAGACCTTGGCGCTGACCGACTCCTCCGGACAGTGATCCGTCAGGAACGCAGCATCCTCGGGGCGCCCTACCAGCTCGAGGATGGTAGCCGCGCGCAGAGATGGGTCTGGATAGGTGGTCACGATCACCTCGAGAGCCAAAGCTCGCAGCGCGGAGCGCAGCGCCTCAGGCGCTGCACCCACGAAGCGGTCCCGATCCTGTAGGAGCACACTGAACAAGCGCTCGCAGTAGGTTCTGGCATCCGAGCGGGCGTCCTTCATCTGCCCGCTCACGGCCTGCGCCGTGGCAATGAACGCGGGCATCACGGTCAGCAGTTCGTCGGGTACATCTTCCTCGGCGACCGCGAGCACCTTCCGCTTGTGCGCCAGGCTCACGGACGAGTCACGTACCCATGCATCGAGCTCCTCTGGTGACTTCTCCAGCAGTGTCAGCAGTCCGTGAAGACCGTGCGGCGCCTGCAAGGTGAGTTTCTCCAGGCTCGCACGCACGGCGGGAATCAGATCCGGGTGCCGTTTCCTCCAGAGGGCTTCCGCCAGATCGTTGACGTCCGCGAGTTCCGGCTTGCCGGCCACGAGCCGCTCCAGCCTCTTCACCAGGCTCGCCCTGGCTTTCGCTCCGTTGATGCGACCGAGCGCGCGAGTGATGTCCTCCACGACAGCAGCCCCGTCGTAATCCCCACGCGCTTCCTCGATGGCAAGTTGTGCCTCCAGGCGTTTGACGCTGGCGGCTCCTCCCAGCTCCCCCAGCCCGAAGGCCGCTGCCTGCCGTACGAGACCATCCGTGTGGGTCAGCATCGTCTCCAACGCCGCCCGCACCTGCCGAGGTCCCGAGCCAAGCTGGCGCATCAGGCTGCGGACCTGTGCCTCATCCCCCAGCTTGAACATCCGAACCAGCTCTTCCTGGATCTGCGTCACATCCGCCATGCGTGCCATCGATGCTCTCGCCGTCCCTCTACGGGTAGTTCACTCCACGAGGCACGTACCGCCTGGGGTCAGTCTCCACATGACTCCGCAGCTTAGCCCCCCACTGCTGGCTTCCCGGTCTGCCACAGCTCAGGGGCGCCGGACGATGCGGTGCGTTCCTCGCAGCAGCTCCAGCCAGCGCTCACCCGCCTCGAGCGGGGAGCCTCGTGGATCCACCAGCGCCAGCGGCAGGTGAGTCTCCGGACGCACCCCATCCAGCGAGGTGGGGTCCAGCTCCAGCACTCCCCCTCCCTCCAACGCCACCCGCACCCAGGCATGAGGACGCGCCGGGCCTCCGTCCACCACCAGCAGGCCGTGCACCATCCCTACCTTGTGCCCGAGCTTCGCCGCCTCCGCCGCGAAGCGCAGCGCGTGGGCCAGGCACCCTCCCGCCTCGCCCTCTCCTCCCTCGCGCCAGTCCGCCGCCCCCGGGCCCTTCTCCGGAAAGGCCGCATGCACCCGCTTCGCCAGCGCTCGGGCCGCGGCCGCATCCCACGGCGTCATCCCCGGCAGCCGCTCTGCCACCGGCCAGGCCGGCACGAAGGTCAGCGCTCCCCGCTCGCCCTCCACCGGCACGCCCTCCGCGAACAGCTCCGGCGGCGCGCGCAGCCGCTCGCCCGAAGCCGCCACCGTGAACCGGGACTCGCCCACCTCCAGCACCTCGAGCCGCCCCTTCGCGTCGTACCGGGCCTGGAAGGGCGTGCCCATCATCACCCCCTCCACCACCCGCTCCCGAACGGCCGTGACACAGTGCGGCCCCTCGCGGCCCGTCAGCTCCTCCCGCCCCGTCACACAGCCCGCGCGCGGCGGCCCCCGCCACAGCCACAGCGCCTGCGGCACGCTCTGCGTCCCCTCCACCCGGCCCCGCGCATCCACCGTGAGCTTCACTTCCCGTGTCAGTGCCCCCACCTTCCCCTCTCGCGTGTGCAGGTGGACCGACGTATAGGTGAAGCGTCCCTCCGCTCTCGCCAGCGTCACCGTCCCCACCGGCACCCCGCGCCACGCGAAGAGGTAACGTGTTGGGTCCTCTCCCCCCTGGGGCAAGGCGGACCCTCCCCCTGAAAACCCTGTCGACGTGGCAGGTAGGACCAGGGAAAGGCAGACGAGCAGGGCCCACCCCGGCCCCCGACATGAACGGTTTTGAGGAACGGCGCGGAAAGGCGGAGTAGCTTCGCGGCTGCTCATGGGAGCCAAACGGTACCTCTTCGGCTTCGGCCTCGGTGGAGGGCTCGCAACCGCGCTGATTCTAGGCGGGCTGCTGCGCGCGTTCACGGGAGAGCCGCGCTCCCTCGGAGGATGGCTCCTCCTCCTGCTGCTCCTGCCGTCGCTCTACCTGCTGGGTGGGTGGCTCACCTGGTACGCCTGGGCCGGACGACGCCTGCGCATGCGCCGCCGCGTCATCACCCGCCTGGCCGAGGGCGATCTCGCCATCTCCACCCGCGACGAGTTCGAGGGGCGCGATGACGTGCACCGCCTCCTCGTCTCCCTGCGCCGCGCCATCTCCCAGGTCCAGCGCGTCACCGTCAACCTGCACCGCACCAGCACCAGCGTCTCGGACCAGGCCCGCATGCTGATGGAGGCCGCGCGGCGCCAGGGCCTGGCGGTGGACCACTCCCTGGGCGCCGTCACGAGCATGGGCGAGAGCCTCCACGCCACCGGCCAGCGCGTGGGGCAGATGGACTCGTTCGCCGATGAGACGACCAACGCCCTGGGCGAGATGACGGAGCGGCTCCAGCAGGTGGGCCACGCCCTCTCCATCCTCGACGAGTTCTCCCACAACACCAGCGAGCTGGTGCAGGCCATGAGCGAGCGCCTGGCCCACATCGCCATGGCCGGCGACGAGCTGGCGCGCTTCGCCAACGAGGCCGAGAGCTTCGTCTCCGTGGTCAGCACCGGCATCGACGCCGTGCGCCGCCGCGCCAGCGAGACGAACGAGCTGTCCATGGCGGTGACGGAGACCGCCCAGCGCGGCGAGGAGCTCGTCAACGACAGCGTCAAGGGCATGTACCGCGTCGAGGAGACGGTGCGCAAAGCCGCGGAGATCGTCGACTCGCTCGGCGTGCGCTCCACGGAGATCGGCCGCATCGTCGACGTCATCCAGGAGATCGCCGATCAGACGAAGCTGCTGGCGCTCAATGCCTCCATCATCGCCGCGCAGGCCGGCGAGCACGGGCGCCCCTTCGGCGTGGTGGCCAACGAGATCCGCGGGCTGGCCGAGCGCACCGCGCGCTCCACGCGGGAGATCGCCTCCATGGTCACCGGCGTGCGCGAGGCGGTGGGCACCGCCGTGGCGCTGGTGAAGGAGGGCCGAGCGCAGGCGACCATCGGCGTCCAGTTGGGAGACCGGGCCGCCGCCGCGCTGGTGGAGATCCGCAGCATCACCCAGCGCACCTTCGCGGCCGTGGAGTCCACCGTCGAGGAGACCAAGCGCCTGGAGCAGCACGGCTCCTCCGTGGCGGAGGCCAGCCGCCGGGTGGCGCTGCAGGTGGACGACGTGACGCGCGCTGCCATCGAGCAGGTGGGGCACGCGCGCGAGCTGGTGCGCCAGACGGGCGAGATGGCGCGGCTGGCCCGAGAGGCCACGGACAAGGTGGAGGGCCAGGCCCGCACCGGCCACCAGCTCTCCGAGGCCGTGGTGCGGCTGACGGCCGCCATCGACGACATCCGCAAGGCGCACGGCGTGCTCACCCGGGGCGAGACGGCCATCCGCGAGGAGGTCTCCCGCGTGCGCGAGGACGCCCGCCGCGTCATCCGCATCGGCGACGAGCTGAGCCGCACGGTGGATCAGCTCGGCAACGAGACGGTGAGCCTGGAGGCGGAGGTGTTCCGCTTCCGCCTGCCCCGGCCTCGGCCCGGCGGAGAGCTGCGCATCGGCATCCACCAGGCGGCGGCGCTGCGCGCTCGCAACACCCTGGATCCGCTCTTCAGCGTGGAGAACCAGCTGGCGGAGATCTGCGCGTGCGTCTTCACCAGCCTGCTCCGGCTGGAGGATGGCGTGCTGGCGCCGGACCTGGCCGAGCGGTGGGAGATGGACTCCTCGGCCCGCGTCTTCCGCTTCTTCCTGCGCCGCAACGTCACCTTCCACGACGGGGTGCGGCTGACGGCGTTCGACGTGAAGCGCCACTTCGAGCGGCTGCTGAGCCCGGACGTGCGCTCGCCGGACCGCACCCTGCTGGAGGACATCGCCGGCGTGCCCGACTACGTCAACGGCACCGCGCGGGAAGTCACCGGCCTGCACGCCATCGACGATGGGACGCTGGAGATCCGGCTCCGGGAGCCCAAGGCCTTCTTCCTCCACCTGCTGACGCTCCCTCCCACGGCCATCGCCCGCGAGGACAGCAGCGGGCGGCTGCTGGGCACCGGCCCCTATCGGCTGGACCGCTTCGACACGGAGCGCGTCACCCTCGAGCGCAACCCCACCTACTTCCGCGAGGGGATGCCGCTGCTGGATCGGCTCGAGTTCCGGCTGCTGGACTCCAGGCAGGCCGCCGTCGAGCAGTTCCAGGCCGGCCAGGTGGACTTCATCTCCTACCTCCACGCCGAGCACGCCCGGGCTCCCGGCATGGAGATGTTCCAGGTCATCGCCAGCTCCACGCCCTCCACCTCCTTCGTGGGCCTCAACCTGCGCGAGCCGCTCTACGACGACGTGCGCGTGCGCCAGGCCATCCGCGCCGGCGTGGACATCCCCCGCCTGGTGGAGCGCTTCCACCCTGGCGCGCGCATGGCCTCCACGCTCACTCCGCCGGAGCTGTTGCAGGACTCGAGCCCCGCCACCGTGTCGGGCCCGGACGTGGCCCGGGCCGAGCAGCTGCTGCGCGAGGCGGGCGTGCGCAAGATTCCCCTCACCATCTACTACCCCGCCGGGCGAGACACCTCCGAGGAGGATCAGGTGCTGTTCGCGCCGCTCATCGAGGCGGGCCTGCTGGAGCTCCACCATGTGGAGCTGCCGCCGCAGGACTACACGACGCGGCTGCGCGCCGGGCGCATCCCCGCCTTCCGGACGCTGTGGCTCGCCGACTACCCGGACCCGGACAACTTCCTCTACTTCCTGCTGAACTCCAGCGCGCAGACCATCTACCCGCTCGGCTACCAGAACCCGGAGCTGGACAAGCTGACGGCCGAGGCTCGCATCTCCATCGATCCCGAGCGGCGCCACGAGCTCTACCGCCGCGCCGAGGAGATCTTCGAGAGGGACTGCCCGCTCATCCCGCTGTACCACGACCGCATCTACGCCGTGGCGAGCCCCACGGTGCAGGACGTGCGGCTGCACATGACGCCGCCCCAGGTGCGCTTCGAGGACCTGTGGCTCGACACGGATACCCGGCCCTGAGGGCCGCCGTCTTCGACTCGAGCATGCAGGAGCTCCTCCGCGCCCTGCCGAGGACGTAGCGCCTCAGGGCACGGCGCGCCGGTTCCCCGAGACACCGTGTCGCTGGGGCCAGCCTCGCGTCTCGGCGACTCCGAATGAGCCCAGGTCGAACGCCTCGAGCCGCCACACGCCCTCGCGCTCGAGGACGACATAGAGGTAGCGACCTACGTGCGTCGCGCCCGCGATGCGGGGCCGGTCCTTCAGCGGGCAGATCGCCACCCGCTCTCCCTGGGCGAAGAGCTGGACGTGGGCCATCGGGCCCCCATCCAGGGCCACGTCCGTGAGCGTGCCCACCGCGCCTCCTTGCACCAGCGAGGCCTGATGGAGCGTGCCAGGAGCATCCACGGGTAGCACGGAGACCTCCCAGGCCGCCTCCCCCGTCCGCGCATCCATCGCCCGCAGTACCAGCCGCTCGAGCTCGCGCGGACAGGGCGCGCCGCCGTCCGGGCACGTCCGCGCGAAGGCATAGCCCACGTCGTTCAGCAGGAGCGCCGGCTCGTCAATCGGAGTGAGCTGCCGCACGCCCCCATCCCAGGAGACGCGCGCCAGGCTCCCGCCATCCGTGCTGGCGAAGAGCCTGGCTCCCGCGAAGAGCCGTCCTCCCGCCACCGCCAGCGAGGAGCCACCCTCCTCCTCCACGTCCACCAGCGGGAGGGTGACGAAGCCCGTGCCCGCATCGTTCGGCGCCGGCTCGGCCCGCGAGACACGCCCGGCTCCCTCGGCGCACAGCAGCACCGTGCCCTGCTCCTCGAGCGCCACGCGCGCGCCCTCGCCGCCAAAGCCCTCCACGGGTCCAGCCCGGCGCACACCGCCGTCCGTGCCGAGCACCACGAGCGTCGCAGGCCATCCCGGCGTGCCCGCATCCATGCCTCCATCACCCGTCACACCGGCGTCCTCGGGCCCCCGCCACGACACGAGCGCCACCACCTCGCCCTCGGCCGTCAGCGCCACTTGGCCCGCTCCCGTCGAAGGCGCCACGCCTCCATCGCGCGCGGCTTCATCCGCCAGCGGGAACTGCCAGAGGCGCTGGCCCGGACCGGCCAGGGAGTAGCTCTCCAAGGCCTCGGGCTCGCGCATCAGGACGCCCGCGTCGGACACGGTCAGCAGCGTGCGCGGCCCTCCATCCTCATAGGGGGCCTCGAAGCGCAGCAGGCCGTTCTCCGTGAAGGCCACCAGCCGGCAGCCCGCATCCTCCGCGCACACGGAGGTGTAGAGCGATTGCCCGTGGACGAGCAGGACGGGCCCTCCAGGCTCCGCCACGGGCACCCCACCGAGCGTCTGCGAGAAGAGCGCGGGCAGCTCCTCCGGCTCCGGCCGGACACACTCTCCCGAGGTGCACTTGCCCTCGCCCTGACAGGGAATGGCGGGCGCGCACAGGAAACCCTCGGGAGTGGGGAAGGTACTGCAGGTGCCTCCGAAGCAGAGGTCCGCCGTCTTGCAGTCCGCACTGCCGCAGAGGCTGAAGTCCTCCGCGTCCTGCTCGCCACAGCCGCTCGTCCGCCGGCACACCCCCACCTTGCACGGGTTCGAGGGCCGAGGGCATATGACGGGCGTCGTCACACAGCCCTCCGTGGGCGAGCACGCATCCACCGTGCACGGATCGTCGTCGTCACACAGGCGCGGCGCTCCGACGCACACGCCCTGCTGGCAGCGCCCCCGCTCCTCGCACCGGCTGGTCGGGATGCAGATGGTCCCGTCCGGCGCCAGCGTCTCCACGCAGATGCCGGGCTCGAGCTCGAAGCGGGACTCGCGGCACTGCATCGTGGGCATGCAGGCCAGCGGCCTCACCCCTTCCCCCCTGAGCACGACGGTCTCGGTGCGACGGCCCGAGGTGAGCACCAGCGTCCCCTCCACCGGCGTGTCCCCCGCGGTGAACACCACCTCCAACCCCACCGTCCCGCCTCCCGGCACGGACGCGGAGCTCTCCGTCACGGAGAAGGGACTGCCCGTGGTCGCCGTCACCGTGACGCCAGCGCGCCCGGTGCCCACCAGCGTCACCGTGCGGCGTGACTGCTCGCCCTCCAGCACCCGGCCGAAGTCCACCTCCGTCTCCTGCGGACGGAAGTCCCCTCGCGCCCCGCCGAGGCCTGGATCGTCACACCGGCAGGCGCCGGCAAGCACGAGCGCCACGAGGAACAGGAGCCAGGGCCGATTGCGGAGCATGGCCCCGACTTAACCAGCTTCAGGTGGGAGCCTGAAGCGGAAGCCTCCGCCCACTGCACGGCCGTGGATACCCGCCCGCGGCAAATGCCTGCTCGGTGCGGCAACCGCCGCGCGTCCGCACGAGGCGGGTGGCCACCAGTGGACGGAAGGCCCGGCTCAGGTGGCCGGCGTGCGTCGCGCCAGCGCCCGGACCACCACCGCCAGCACGCCGACGAGCACGAGCACCACCACGGCCATCTGGTACCGCGACACCAGCGACTCCAGCCGCTCGAGGTTGCCGCCCACCGCACGGCCCACCGTCAGCACCAGGGCGTTGTGGGCCATGGCGGACACCGCGCCCAGCAACAGCGCGTTGCGCCGGGGGATGCGCGCCGCCCCCGCCGCGATGAAGATGACGCCGCGAATGCCCGGCAGGAAGCGGTTGACGAGCAGCAGCCACGGCCCGTTGCGGCGCATCCGCGCCTGCACCTCCTCCAGCTTCGCGTGGGTGAAGCCGAGGAAGCTCGCCTGCGGGTGGGCCTCGAAGCGCCGGGCCAGCCACATGCCGAACCAGTAGTTGATGGCCGCCCCGGCCAGGCTGCCCAGCGTCACGATCAGGAAGACGAGCGGCCACGGGTGATCGCCGCGCACCGCGTACACCCCGCCCAGCAGGGTGATGGTGTCTCCCGGGAAGGGGGGCACCACGTACTCCAGCATCGCCGCCAGTCCGAGGACGAGCAGCCCTGCCATTCCCATCGTCATGATGAAGTGATCAATGGACTCCACCATGCTCGCTCCCACCTCCGCGGGGACTCGACGCCTGCCTGCCCCTTCTTAACAAGGCGCGCGCGGGCGCCGTACCGTTCCCGGATGGGGACAGGCTGCCGGGCTCGGCAACCCGGTTCGGCACTTTGCACCGTGTCGCCGTAAGATGGCGGACACCTACCATGACTCCTGCCCCCTACCTCGCCCCACCTCCGAGCCCTGATGCTCCGGTCGCCTCGCTGCCCACCGCGGCTCCGGCACCGCAGCCCGCCGCACGCCTGATGGCGCACGCCGCCGCCTGGCTGATGCTCGTGGGGCTGCTCACCGGTGGCTACGTCTCGTCGGCCATGACGGGCAAGGTGCCCGCGGATCCGCACATGGCGCTGGCCGCCCACCTCAACGCGCTGATGGGCACCTTCTTCCTGCTGGGTGTCGCCTGGACGCTGCCCATGCTGCGCTACGGCCCGGTGGGGCAGCAGCGCCTGGCCTGGCTCGTCATCGGCGCCAACTTCGCCAACTGGGGCGTCACGTGCGTGAAGGCGTGGCTGCGCGTGTCGGGCGTGGACTTCATCGGCCAGCCGGCCAATGACGCCATCTTCGTCACGCTCACCGTCACCGTGGTGCTGCCCGCGCTCGCCGCCGCGGGAGCGTGGGTGTATGGCTTCCGCCGGGCCCACTGAGTGAAAGGGAGCGTCATGGCGTTCGCCACATCCGATCTCATCGACCAGTTCGACGCGCAGTTGTCCAGCTGTGAGACGCAGTTCCGGCAGTTCGGCGGCCGGCGGGCGTTCCATGGCCGCATCGCCACCATCCGCTGCTTCCAGGACAATGTCCTGCTCAAGAGGACGCTGTCGGAGCCCGGCGCGGGCCGTGTGCTGGTGGTGGACGGCGGCGGCTCGCTCGGCTCGGCCCTGATGGGGGATGTCATCGCGGGCATCGGGCAGAAGAGCGGCTGGGCGGGGATCATCCTCCACGGCGCCGTGCGTGACACCGTGGCCCTGGCGAAGCTCGACATCGGCGTCAAGGCGCTGGGGTCCAACCCTCGCAAGAGTCGCAAGACGGGCGCCGGCGAGGTCGACGTGCCCGTCAACTTTGGCGGCGTCACCTTCACGCCTGGCCACTGGCTCTACAGCGACGAGGACGGCATCGTCGTCTCCGCCACCCAGCTGGCGCCGTCCTGAGCCACTCCCGCTCCGGCGGGAGCAGCGACGGCGACTTCCTCATGCCACGCGCCGGGTCGACAGCCCTCGGGCCCCGGGGGATTGAACCCGAGGGCTGCCGGCCCTAGCGCAGGCGCGCGTGGATGCGCGCCAGGAGCCACAGCCGCAGGGAGCCGTCCACGACCACGGGGGAAACAGAGATCGCCCCCGCCTCCAGCGCGGTGGTGTCCGCGTTCCACTGAGTCTCGGGAGCGCACGCGACCTGGAGGCCGCAGATGGGGCCGGAGGCGACGTACAGGTCAGCCGAGTTCGCCACCTTCGTGTACGTCGGATGCACCACCTCCCCATGCCCCACGGCCGTCACACGCGCGCCCTGGACGAGCGTGGGGGCGAACAGCCCGTCCGTGCCGAGGATGACGGGGTAGTTGACGTTGAGCATCACCCGGTCCGGCAGCAGGGGCTCCCCGGGCTGGGCCGTCTGCCGCAGCTTGCTGATGAGCTGGTTCACGTACGCCGCGGCGTAGGGAGCCGCCGCCACGGTCTGCGAGAAGCCCGTCGCCGCGTCCTGAGGGTTGATGGCCACGCTCACGGCGAAGGAGGGCACCCCCTCCTCCGCGGCCGTCACCGCCGCGCCCACCGTGCCCGAGTGGTTCACCGCGCGCCCCACGTTCTGCCCGAGGTTCATCCCCGAGATGACCAGGTCCGGGCGGTTCTGCTCGCCCAGCATGGACAGCCCGAAGAGGACCGAGTCCGAGGGCGTGCCGCCGATGGCCCACATCTCGCTCACTGCGGTGCCGCAGGTGAACTCCGTGCGGGTGGCGCGGATCGTCACGTTGAGGTTGAGCGCGCCGCTGCTGCCGCTGCGGTCGCCCGAGGGCGCGAAGACGAACACCTGGTGGCCGGCGGCGCACAGCGCGTCGCGCAGGGTGCGCATGCCCGAGCCATTCACTCCATCGTCATTGGTCAGGAGGATGCGCAGGGGGGGCTCGGAAGTCTGCGCCTGGGCCGTGGAGCCCAGGCTCAGGAGCGCCAGGGTGAGGAGGGAAGAGAGGGTGAGATGGGTGCGCACAGGAGGACTCCGGGGGATGTGGAAACAGGGCGGAACCGCTGCCCTTGAATGCACAACGGAGCTCCCCCGGATTTGTCGCAAACATTTCTCGCCGGACCGGATCCAGGCTCAGCCGTGGCCGCAGCTCACTTCGCGTGCTGGGCGAGCCACGCGTCCACGTCCTTCAAGAGGCGGATGGCGGTAGGGTTCCGGGGGTTCACCATGCTGTGCACCTCCTTGGCGAGTTGCACCGCCTTCTGCTTGTCCCCTCCGGACTTCCACAGGGCATCGGCCAGGAAGAAGCGCGCGGCGGCTCCCGCCAGGGGCGACACCCGGAAGTTCGGCCGGCCGTCGACCAGCTGGGTGAGCGGCACCACGGCGTCCTTGGGCCGCTGGAGCTCCAGGTACAGCCTGCCCAGCTCCATCATGGACTGTACCCACATGCCGCGGACATCCTCCGGCTGGGCATTCTGGATGGCGGCGGCCCGCTCCAGGTGCGGCAGGGCCTCGGTGGGGCGGCCCAGCTGCCGCTGCACGGAGGCCAGCCCGAAGAGGACCACGACGAGCGTGGGGTGCTCCGGGCCCAGCTGGCGCTCCATGCGCGCCAGCGCGTCGGTGAGGTGTCGCTCCGCCTCCGCCCAGCGCCCCGCCCTGCCCAGCGTGGTGCCGATGTTGTTGACGAGCACCGCCGTGTCGGAGATCTCCGGGCTCCCGCTGGACTCCATGATGCGCAGCGCCCGCTCCAGCAGGGGCAGCACCGTCTCCGGCTTCTGCTGCAGGGACAGGCGCGCCATGGCCAGCGTGTTGAGCGCGGAGACGAGCCCCGGGTGCTCTGGCCCGAGCGCCCGCTCCAGCACCTCCAGGGCCTGCGTGGAGCGCTGCTCCGCCTCCATGTACTCGTTCCGGTAGGAGCGCACCTCGGCGAGATCCGCCAGGGCCATGCCGGTGTCCGGGTGATCCGGCCCCAGGGCTCGCTGGCGCAACGCCAGGGCCCGCTCGGCCAGATCGAGCGCCTCCGCGCCGTGGCGCTGCGCCGCACGGGCCTGGCTCAGCTCGAGCAGGACGTCCGCGAGCTCCAGGCTCTCCAGGCCCAGGGTGCGCTCCAGCAGCACCAGGGCCTGCGCGTGCTGCTCAGCCGCCTCGCCGTAGCGGCCCTGGGCAAAGAGGACCCGCCCCACGTTGCCGTGGAGCCGCGCGCGCAGCACGGGGTCTCCTCCCAGCCGGGTGATGGCCGCCTCCGCTCGCTCGCGCCAGCGGGTGGCCAGGGCGAACTGCTCGAGCCGCTCGCCCGAGAGGCGCACCGCCAGCGTCCACCCGCGCGCGGCCACATCATCGTTGCGGCTGGCCTCGGCGGACGCGAGCGCGTCGAAGAGGGTCTTCTCCGCGCTCCGGTAGTCCCCGGCCTGCTCGAGCAGCTCGGCCAGCACGAGCAGCGACTCGGCCATCGCCGCCGGATCGCCCGCCTGACGCGCCTTGTCCGCCACGGGCTGGGCCAGGGCCAGTCCCTCCTTATAACGACCCGCCGCGCCCAGGGCCCGAGCGCGGACCAGCTCGGCGCGCAGCCCATCCACCTGGGCACCTCCGCTCTCCGGTGGCGCCGCCGCGCCCACGCAGCTGGCCGGTGAAGGCAGGGACTCCACCGCGCGCAGGGCCCGCCCCATCACGTCCGCGTCCGCCTGGGACAGCACCTGCGTGAGCGCCGCCATCTCCGCCAGGCGCCCGTCCAGGCAGCGCATCCGCCCCGCCAGCAGCTCCTCCGGCTGCTCTCCGCCAGTCCGTGTCGCCTCGCAGGTGGCGGTCCGCGTCGTCACCCATGCGGAGGTGTACGCATCCAGCGAGCGCCGCACCTGGGCCCACGCGGCGGTGGCGAAGGGCCGGCCCGTGCCGAGGAAGGCCGCCTCCACCGCCTGCTGCCGGGGCGCATCCCAGACACCGGCCAGCGCGCGTCCGGCGGCATCCGCGCAGGCGCGGGCCTGGCGGACATTGAGGGCGTGCGTGACGCCCACCGCGCCCAGCAGCACCGTCAGGCCGATCCCTCCTCTCACCCACAGCCGCCGCCGCACCGCTGGATCCTCCAGCAGCGCGGACAGCAGCGCCTCGATCGAGGCATGGCGCCGAGCGGGATCCGCGTCCAGTCCTTGCAGCACCACGCGGTGCAGCCACCCCGGCACGGGGGTGCCGCGAGGGACAGGCCGCACCCGTCCCGCGCGCATCTCCTGGGCCAGCTCCGTGACGGTGGAGCCGTTGAAGGGACGCTCTCCGTAGAGCCCCTCGAACAGGGCGGCGCAGAAGCTGAACTGGTCGCTGCGCCCGTCCGCGTGCCGCTGGTCCGCGAGCTGCTCGGGCGCCATGTAGGCCGGCGTGCCTCCCGCCACCTGGGGCAGCTCCTCTCCCGGCTTTCCGGGCATGGTGGTGCGGGCCAGACCGAAGTCCGTCACGCGCACGCGCCCGTCCTGGCCCACCAGCAGGTTCTCCGGCTTGATGTCTCCGTGGACGATGCCCACCGCGTGCGCGGCGGCCAGCCCCCTGCCCGCCTGCACGAAGGCGTCACGCACCTCGCGCCAGGAACGAGGCGCATCGCGCAGCCACAGGCGCAGCGTCCGCGCCTCCACCAGCTCCATGGTGAGGAAGACCTGCTCGCCATAGGTGCCCACGTCGTAGACAGGCACCACATTCGGGTGGGAGACGCGGGCCATGGCCTGGGCCTCGCGCAGCAGGTGGGCGCGGCCGTCCTCGGCGTCCAGTCCCAGCGCTCCGGTGCGCAGCAGCTTGAGCGCCACCTGGCGGTTCAGCTCGGGATCATAGGCGGAGTACACCATGCCCATCCCTCCCACGCCGAGCCGCTCCAGCACGAGGTAGCGTCCCACCGTGGTGCCGCGCGCCAGGGGCGTGTCTTCGGTGCCCGTGGCTCGAGAGGGGGAAGGCACGGTGGTGGCGGTCGCGGCATCCTTGAGCTGCGAGGAGGCCTGCGCATCGAGCGCCTGCGCCATCATGCGCCGACACGCGGGGCAGGAGTCGAGGTGCGCGTCCACCTCGGCGGCGCGAGCCGGTGGCAAGCCGCCGAGCAACAGCTCCATGAAGGTGGCTTCGTCCAGGCAGTGCATGGCGGGGCTCAGTCGAGGCGGGAGCGCAGCAGCCGACTGAGGTTCACGTCGAGCTGGCTGGAGATGAGGCGCAGCACGCTGTCGAGCTGCGTGTGGGTGAGGCGCAGGCGCTCGGTGAGCAGCCGGCGCGTCTCCTCGAGGAGGGCTTCCTGAGCGGACACGACCCAGCGGGCCGCGGTGGCGCGGTGCACGCCATATAGGGCACCGAGCTGCTCGATGCGCAGGCCATCCAGGTACTTGAGGCGCAGCACGTTGCGCTGGCGCGGAGCGAGCGCGGTGAGGGCCTGGGCGAAGGCGGCGTTGAACTCGGCGCGGTAGGTCGTCTTCAGGTAGGCGAGCTCAGGGTCATCCCCGGGCTCGACGAGGAGCGGGAGGGCGGAGTCGTCCGACTGGGACTCGCCCGACTGGCGGCGCTGCATGTCCAGGGCGAGCCAGAGCGCGGCGGCGCGCACCCAGCCGGAGAGCGTGCCCGTCCCGGCATAGGTCGCCAGCTTCGCCGGCATGTCCGGAGTGGAGACGAGCATCTTCTGGCGGAGCTGCTGCCGCACGTCGTCCACCGTGGCCGCGGGGAGCCTCAGGCGGGCCACCGCCACGCCTACCTCCGGGAGGAAGCGGGACTCGAAGGCGGTGAGCGCCGACGGCACTCCCTCGGTGCAGGCACAGGCGAGGTAGAGATCTCCGAGGTGGAGCTGCTCCAGGGCCTCGGGGGAGCTGTCGGGCGAGAGGTGGCGGCCCAGGTGCGCGGCGAAGCGCGGGCCGTCGAGCTCTACCCCGGGCCAGGCCGCGCGAGCCATCTCCAGGGCCCGGGCCAGCCGCGCCTCCAGCTCGGGGAGCTGCTCCGGACCTGCGTCTCCCTCACGAGCGGAGAGGAAGGCATGTGCGAGTTCCTGCGGCATGACGGCCAGTCTCCGGGTGGGAAGGGCCCATCAGAGCATGGGTTACCTCCGTCGACACCAGGATGCCGCCACGGCTGCTCCTCGGCCTACCCAGGCAGACAGAAGGGCTGAGCGGACGGCTGCCCCCTCGTGGCCCTGTCCCGTCTGGGTCGAGTGAATGGGCCAGAGAAACCCGTCCCCCGCGTCGCGAGCTTGCCCGCGGGCCGCCAGCGATTTTCCTGGGGGTACCAGCCCCAGGCGCGCGCGCCGTCGACCATCGGGACCGAGCCATCGGGCAGCAGTGCCAGGCGGTGGGTGGTGCCGCCGGGCGCGGACTGGAGCGAAGCCGCGGCCTCCCAGGCTCCCGAGGCGTGCTCGAAGCGCCTCATGTCCGACAGGAGCGTGGCCGCGTGCCCGGCCACCGTGCGCTCCGAACGTCCGGTAGCCGACCCGCCGAGGATGAAAACCGGGACGAGCGCTGGGAACCTCCAGGTATAGGTTTCGGAGACAAAGGGGACCCCATGCTCAAGGCTCGACTCCTCGCGCTCTCCGCACTCTCCGCGCTCTGTCTCTCCCTCACTCTCTCGGCGTGCGACGACGATGATGACACCACGCCCCCTCCCGAACCGCCCATCTCGGGAGACGCCATCCCCACCGCCCAGGGCGACCTGATCATCCATCCGATCAATCACGCCACCTTCGCCATGGCCTGGGGCGGGAAGATCATCTACGTCGACCCCGTCGGCGGCGCCGCGCCCTTCGAGGGGCTCCCGCGACCGGATGTGATCTTCGTCACCGACATTCACGGCGATCACCTGAACGCGGACACCCTGACCGCCGTCGCCCAGACGCAGACGGTGATCATCGCGCCCCAGGCCGTCAAAGACATGCTGCCCGCGGCGCTCCAGGGGGCGACGCAGGTCCTCGCCAACGGAGCGACGACGACCGTGGCGAACATCGGCGTCGAGGCGATCCCGATGTACAACATCACGCCCGAGCGCCTTCAGTACCACGTGAAGGGCCGTGGCAATGGCTACGTGCTGACCTTCGGGGGCAAGCGCGTCTACATCGCGGGGGACACGGAAGACATCCCCGAGATGCGGCAGCTGCGCGACATCGAGGTCGCCTTCGTCCCGATGAACCTGCCCTTCACCATGACGGTGACGCAGGCGGCGGACGCGGTGCGCGAGTTCAAGCCGAAGATCGTCTACCCCTACCACTCACGCGGCAGCGACCTGAACGAGTTCACCCGGCTCGTCGGCACGGATGTGGGCGTCGAAGTGCGCGTGGGGAACTGGTACCCACCGGCCCAGCCCTGACGGGCGAACGGTCAATACCGTCAGGAAGGCTGCTCCACGTTGGGAGCCGGCGCCGTCAGCACCTGGCCGCCGTACTGGCTCGCCTCCAGCGTGCCGCACGCCGCGCCGATGTCCTTGCCTCCCGAGTACCGCCGCGCAATCGGCGACTTCAGCACCTGCAGGTGGTCCCGAAACGCCTTCAGCTCCTCCGCCGTCGGCGGCAGGTACTTCCCCGTCGGATCCGTCACGTCGATCAGATCCACCTTGATGGGGATCCCCTCGAACGTGTCCTTCAGCGCCAGCGCGTCCTCGAGCCCCAGGTTGAACCCCGAGATCGCCACGTACGCGATCATCGCCCGCTCGCGCCGCACCTGCGTGTACTCGCGAATCGCCTCCACCAGCTCCGGCAGCGGGTGCGCCTTCTCGATGGGCAGCACCTTCGCCCGCTTCTCCGGAATCGCGCTCGTCACCGAGAACGCCAGCCGGTACGGGTGGCCCTCTCGCGTGTAGCGCCGGATGGCCGGCACCATCCCCGCCGTGGAGAAGGTGATAGACGTCCCCGAGATGGAGAACCCCGCCGGGTGCGACAGTATCTGCGCCGCCCGCAGCGTCTCCGCGTAGTTGATCAGCGGCTCCCCCATCCCCATGAACACCACGCCGCGCACGGGCCGGTCCGCCTCCGCGCGCACCTGCAGCACCTGATCCAGGATCTCCCACGTCCGCAGGTTGCGCTGGAACCCCAGCTTCCCCGTCATGCAGAAGTCACACGCCAGCGCGCAGCCCACCTGGCTGGACACGCAGACGATGTACTTCTCGTCGAAGATCGGAATCCGCACCGCCTCCACCCGGCCCCCCAGGGGCGAGGCGAACAGGTACTTCACGAACCCGTCCTCCGCCTTCCGCCGCTCCACCACCTCCAGGCGCGGCAGCTCGGCGTGGGCTCTCAGGTGCTCGGCCACCCGCTTGGGCACCTGCGGCGCCTGGCACACCTGCTCCACCGTCTGCGCGCCATGCGCGAAGACGGCGGCGAACACCTTGCGGATCGCCGTGGGCGTGGGAGCCAGCGGCGCCAGCGCCTGCTCCAGCTCCGGGAGCGACAGTTGTTTCAGGTTCACGACGCGGACTTGATCTTCGACCGGAGGAACTCGGTCAGCTTGGAGGACATCTCCTGAGGCATCCGGTGCGCCAGCGCCTTCTTGCACAGGCCCGGCGTGGCCCGGTACGTGCGCAGGAAGTCCACGCAAGGCGCGCAACCCTGAAGGTGCTCCTTCAGATGTTGCGCATCCTCCGGCGACAGTTCGCCGTCGAGGTAGTCCAGCAGGAGGTTGATTGAGTCTTTGCAGGTATACATCCGAACCTCGACCGCGGACTTCCCCGACGAATCGCTTCCTCACTTCCGATGATGCTCAGGGCTCCCGAGCGTTTCACTCCGCCAGAGCGCCCTGATTGTAGAACAGGTCGATGGCTTCCCTCAGGGCAAGCCTCGCCCGGTGCAACCGGCTCTTGATGGCCGGAACAGAGTCCCCTGTCAGCTCGGAGATCTGTTCGTAACTGAGGCCCTCCACATCTTTCAAGAGAAAGACCTCGCGGTACCCCTCAGGCAGCCGATCCGTCGCCTGCTGGATGGCCTGCCCCAGCTCCGCGTCCAGCGCCTTCTCCTCGGCGTCCCGGCTCCAGTCACGCTCCGGGTAATCGGCCAGGGAGCCAAGCTCGGTGAACTCCGGGCCCTTGATGTCGTCCTCCACCGCCTGGACCACCCGCCGGTGGCGCAGCCGCATCAGCGCGTGGTTTGCCGCGATGCGGTGTACCCACGAGCCGAACGCCGCATCCCCGCGAAAATCCTTGAGGTGCTGGTAGGCCGACAGGAAGGTGTCCTGGGTGATCTCCGCCGCGTCCGCCTCCGAGCGCGTCATCCGCAGCGCCAGGCCGAACACCTTGTCACGGTGCGCCTCGACCAGCTGCTCGAAAGCGGCCATGTCTCCCGTCTGGGCCCGCGACAGAAGCCGCCGGTCCTCTTGCTGCCGGTCTTCAGGCTGGGTGGCGAGCTCTTCGGACATGACCAGACGCAACCTTCCAGTCAGGACGGCCGCCGTCAAGGACGACGGGCAGCCCTGGAAGGCACCTTGCTCACGTGGCGACTGTCCTTCACCCACAGCCGGAAGGGCTCGGCCGCCCACTCGCCTGCATAGTCCACCCCGATCCGAGGCCCCCGCGCTACCCGCGCCTCCGGCACCCGCTCCCCCTCCGTGAGGAACAAGGGGGATGATTTGAGGTCAAACCTGTTGTGCGCCAGGGTGATGCCGAACGCCCGGCACAGACGCCCGGGCCCGTCCGTCCGCGCCCCTGGGGGGAAACCATCGAGGGGTTCCACGGCTCGCACCAGCACCGCGGCGCCCACCCCGGGCGCATCCGTCACCACGTTGAAGCAGTGGTGCATGCCATAGATGAGATAGACGTAGGCGCGCCCGGGAGGCCCGAACATCACCTCCGTGCGCGGGGTGAGCCCCTTGGCGGCGTGGCACGCCAGGTCATGCTCCCCGATATAGGCCTCCGTCTCGACGATGCGCCCCACCCGGCGCCGGCCCCCTTCCTCCATCACGAGGTGGGTGCCGAGCAGCTCTCGGGCAACGGTGAGCGCCGGGCGCGCATAGAAGGACTCGGGAAGGTTCACGGTGGGCAGGAAAATTGTCCTCCGGTACAACGCCCGTCAACACCGCCGCCATCCCCCGAGCGGGCATCCGAGCAGCCGGGGGCGCCAAAACGGTTTGCAGTCGCCAATGGCTGGGGCAGATTGCGCGCATGCTCCCTACCGGCCGGCTCTCCGGTCTTCTTCTCCCAGTCTTTTCGCTGCGTTCCCGCACGGACTTCGGCATCGGCAACTTCGGCGCCATGGAAGGCCTCTTCCGGTGGATGACGGAAGCCCGGCAGAAGCTGCTGATGGTGCTGCCGCTGCTGCCCACCGCGCCGGGCGACCCGAGCCCCTATGCCACGCGCTCCGCGTTCGGCCTCAACCCGCTCTTCATCGACCCGCACCAGCTGCCGGAGTTCCAGGCCACGGGCGGCGAGGGCGCCTTCTCGGACGAGCAGAAGCGCCAGCTGGCCGAGGCGCGCGCGGCCCCACGCATCCGGTATGACCTGGTGTTCCCGCTCAAGGACGCCGCCTTCGACCGGGCCTTCTCGCACTTCGACAAGCACGAGTGGGCCTCGAAGTCGGCGCGGGCCCGCGAGTTCCAGGCCTGGCGCGAGGCCCAGGGCGAGTGGCTGGAGAGCTACGCCCTGTTCACCGCCATCTCCGAGGACCAGCAGCGCCGCGCGTGGTGGGAGTGGCCGGAGCCGGTGCGCACCCGCCAACCCGAGGCGCTGAAGGCGGAAGGGGCTCGGCTGGAGCGCCGGGTGCGCTACCACGCCTGGCTGCAGTGGGTGGCCGAGCAGCAGTGGAACCAGGTGCGCGCGCAGGCCAAGGCGCGCGGCATCCTGCTGTGCGGCGACGAGCCCTTCATCATCGGCCAGGACAGCTCGGACACCTGGGCGCACCCGGACATCCTCCGCCGGGACGCGCGCCTGGGCGTGCCGCCGGATGACTTCTCCGCCACCGGCCAGGACTGGGGCCTGCCCTACTTCGACTTCGCCGCGATGGAGAAGGACGACTACCGCTGGCTCAAGGCGCGGGCGGCCAAGGCGGCCAGCTACTACGACTTGCGCCGGGTGGACCACGCGGTGGGCTACTTCCGCCAGTGGATCCGCGACGAGAAGACGCCCACCGGGCGCTTCATCCCCCCGGACGAGGAGAGCCACAAGCGGCTGGGCGAGAAGCACTTCCGCCTGCTGTCCGAGGGCGCCGGCATCATCGCCGAGGACCTGGGCGTCATCCCCCCGTTCGTGCGGAGGATCCTCGCGGACCTGGGGCTGCCCGGCTACCGGGTGATGCGCTGGGAGCGCGATGACCTGGTCTACCGCAACCCGCACCAGTACCCGGCCATCTCGCTGGCCACCACGGGCACCCACGACACGGAGCCCATGGCGGACTGGTGGGACGCCAGCCGCGACGACGAGCGCGCCGCCGTGGCCAAGGCCTGGCCGGAGTTCCAGGGCGTCACCGTCACCAAGGAGTTCACCCCCGAGGTGCACCGGGCCATGCTGGCCGCGGCGCTCAACTCCAGCAGCAGCCTGTGCGTGCTGCCCTGGCAGGACATCCTCGGCACGCGCGAGCGCATCAACCTGCCGGGCACCATGAGCGACAGCAACTGGGCCTACCGCATCACCCAGGACGTGGACGCCCTGCTGGAGGATCCGCAGTCGCGTGACGCCGCGCAGCGGCTGGCCTGGCTCACCGCCTCCGCGCGCCGCTGAGCGCTCCCCGCGCGGGGCTCCCCTGCCGAGGGGCTCCGCCGGGCGCTACTCGTCGTCGATGCAGCGCAGCTGGATGGGGATGCCGTCGAACAGGACGCAGCGCTTGCCCTGGGACACGCACTCGAGCCGCTCGCAGATGTCGTCCGTCACGCACAGCGGCGGCGAGCGCCCGTACTCGAAGAGCAGCTCCGCGCAGAACTCCAGCTCCCGCCCGCAGAGCAGGCCCGGGCACTCGTCGATGTCGTCCAGGTTCTGCCCCTCCCGGAGCCGCACCGAGTCATCCTTGCCAGGCCCGCAGGAGAGCACCACCGCCAGGGCCGCCCCGAGCAACCCTCTGATTCGCCAGGTCATACCCGGACACTCTGGCCCAAGCCGGAGCGGCTTGCACGTGTGACGACGCCAAGTGTCCGGGATCTGCCCTTCCGGCCATGGCCAGGATCGCGAAACGCGACAGTGCCCCGGCTTTGATGCACCGCGGACAGGCCAAGGCGTGGACGAATGGATATGTACAGGGTCTGTGGACGTCGCCCTTCTCCGACATCGACTCCGAGCCCCCCTCCTCCTCCTGCTGGCGCTTGCCTGTGCGTGCGCCACCACCAAGCCTCAGCCAGATGCCCTCGAGGTGAAGGACCTGAAGATCGAGGGCACCGACAAGGTGAGCGAGGGCGACATCAAGGCGAAGATCCTCACCACGGACACGCCGTGGTGGGAGCCGCTCTGGCCCTTCGACAAGGGGCCCTCCTACTTCGACCCGAACGCGTGGCAGGCGGACCTGCGGCGCATCGAGCGCTACTACCAGGCGCAGGGCTACTACCAGGCCCAGGTCGTCTCCAACACGGTGAAGCCCGAGGGAAAGGAGGCGGTGGAGCTGGTGGCCCAGGTGCGCGAGGGCGAGCCCACGCGGATCGGCACCATCGAGCTCTCCGGGATGGAGCAGCTGCCCGACGACCACCAGCGCCGGGTGAAGGCGGAGCTGCCGCTGAACAAGGGCGACGTCTTCCTGGAGGAGAACTGGCAGGGTGTGAAGGAGCTGCTCCAGGGGCGGCTGCGCGAGCTGGGCTACGCGGAGGCGGAGGTGGGCGGCGAGGTGCAGGTGGACGTGGACACGCACCTGGCCTCGGTGGCGCTCCAGGTGCAGCCGGGCCCGCGCTACAAGTTCGGCAACATCTTCGTCGCCACGGACGCCAACCCGCAGGTGGCGCCCAAGCGCATCATCGAGCAGGCGCAGGGCGCGGTCCGCAAGGGCGACTGGTACAGCGAGACGGCGCTCGCCGAGGCCCAGGCCCGCGTGTTCGGCATGGGCGTCTTCGGCGCGGTGAAGGTCAACCGCGGCGGGCCGGATCGCGAGGCGGCCACGGTGCCGGTGGTGGTGGATGTGCGCGAGGCGCCGCTGCGCTCGGTGCGCCTGGGCGGAGGCCTGGGTGTGGACGCCGCGCGCCAGGAAGGCCGCGTCCTGGGTGAGTGGACCAACCGCAACATCTTCGGAGGGCTGCGCCGGCTCACGGTGAGGGGGCGCCTGGGCTACGCCTTCCTGCCGTCCATCTACGGGGTGAGCACGGGCCAGGAGAACTCCAAGAGCGGCCTCATCTTCGAGGCCACCACCGAGTTCGAGCAGCCGCGCTTCCTCTTCCGGGACTTGCGCCTGCAGGCCTCCCTCAACGGGGAGAAGGGCCTGGAGCAGGCGTACTCCTTCGTCGGCGGGCGCCTGCGCACCGGCGTCATCTGGCAGCCGCACCCGGACCTGTCCGTCTTCCCGGCCTACAACCTGGAGTTGTACGAGCTGAAGGGGCGGGTGGGCGCCAACGAGCAGGGAATTCCCCTCATCACGCTGGGTTGCCGCAACAACAACTCCGATGACCCGAACAAGCCGTGCGCCATCCAGCTCAGCTACCTGGAGACCACCGTCGAGTGGGACCGGCGCGACGACAAGATCGAGCCGCGCGCCGGCTACTACGCCGCGCTCTCCGTGCAGGGCGGCGGCGGGCCGCTGTTCGGCGACTTCACGTACATCCGCCTGCTGCCGGACCTGCGCTACTACCAGTCCTTCGGCCTGGAGCAGCGGCTGACGGTGGCGGGCAAGGTGCGCCTGGGCACGCTCATCCCCTACCGCAACAAGAAGACGGGGCAGCGGCAGAGCTCCATCGTCAACCGCTTCTTCTCCGGCGGCGGCTCGTCCATGCGCGGCTTCAACAGCCAGCGGCTGTCTCCCCAGGTGGCCATCAATCCGGCCGACCCGGAGGCGGGCACCGTGCCCATCGGCGGCAACAGCCTCTTCGAGACCTCACTGGAGGTCCGCTACCGGATCACCGACAGTATTGCGCTGGCCAGCTTCTGGGACACGGGCTTCGTGGGCGCCGAGTCGCTGTCCCTGGGAGGCCGGAACGCCTTGAGTAACAGCCTGTACCACGCACTGGGAGTGGGGCTGCGCTACATCACCGTGGTGGGGCCCATCCGAGTAGACATCGCCCGACGGTTGCCGATCGGCCCCCCCTTGCCCGTCGAGGGCGCGGGGTACACCTATCCTGCCGGCGGTACCTGCTTCGGCCTGGGAAGCAAGAAGTCGACCTACGCGGGAGCCCCGGACGGGCTCTGCACGTTCCAGCTGTCGATTGGAGAGGCGTTTTGACACCACCGAAGGCGCACAAGCATGCCCGATGGAGGCGCTGGGTGCGCCGCATCGTCTGGGGCGTGCTGGGGCTGGTAGGCCTGGTGCTGCTGCTGGTGGCCGGCGCGCTGGCCTGGCTCACCTCGCCCGCGGGCGAGCGGTGGGTGCTCGGCAAGGCCCTGCCCCTGGCGAACGAGCAGCTCTCCGGGCGACTGGAGGCGGGCGCGGTGGAGCTGAGCCTGTCGGGGCTCACCCTGCGGGACGCCAAGCTCTACACCCCCGAGGGGGACCTGGTGGCCGAGGTGGCCCTGGTGGACGCGCGCCTGTCCCTGGCGCCCCTGGTGGCCCAGCACGTGGTCATCACCTCCGCCCGGCTCGAGAAGCCGCGCCTGTACCTCGTGCAGGACGAGCGCGGCCTCAACCTCATGCGGGCGCTGGAGCCCCGCAACCCCAAGCCCGAGGAGCCGTCCACGGGCCGGAGCTCGCTGCGGCTCTCGCTGAGGGACCTGCGGCTGGAGGACGGCTACGTCGACTTCGAGGGAGACACCGCGGAGGGCACCCGCCAGGTGCGGCTGGAGGACTTCGACGCCCAGGGCGCGGCCAGCTATGGCGCGGCGAAGCAGGCCTTCGACGTGCGGCTGGACGCCACCGGTGGGCTCTCCCGCCCCCTCACCGGCCCGGTGAAGCTGACGCTCCGGGGCCAGGGCGAGGAGCAGAACCTCTCCACGGACGTGGACCTCACCGTGGCGGGGCTCGTGCTCCAGGCCCGCGGTGGCATGCGCGGGCTGAGCGAGGCGTGGATGGAGCTCGAGCGCCTGTCGCTCGAGCCAGCGACGGCTCGGGCCTTCGTGCCCACCTATCCATTGATCGCGCCCGTCAGCGTGGAGGGTAACGGCCAGAAGCAGGGCGACGTCGCCCGCACGAGCCTGACGGTGAAGGCCGGGAGCGCCACGATGAACGTGGATGGCTCCTTCAACGTCGCCACGATGCGCAGCGACGGCGTCACCGTGCGGGCCCGGGACATCAACCTCGCCGAGCTGATGGAGAACGCGGCGACCACCTCCATCGTCGCCAACCTCAACGCGAGCGGCGGAGGCACGAGCCTGGAGACGCTCGACGGCCAGGTGGAGCTCAACGTCTCCCCGTCGAAGTTCAAGGGACAGCCGCTCGGGCCGGTGGAGCTCAAGGCGAGCGCGAAGGACGGCTACTACACGCTCTCGCGCCTGCGGGTGCTGCTGCCGGGCGCCTCGCTGGACGCGCGCGGCCAGGGCAAGGTGGACCACATCCAGATGAAGGGCAGCCTGAGCGCGTCGGATCTCGCCGTGCTCGGGCAGACGGTGGGCCGGCTGGGCCCGGGCCCAGCGCTGCCGCTGTCCGGCAGTGGCGCGCTGGATTTCCAGGTGGAGGGGCCGCTGCGCACCCCGGGAGTGGAGCTCTCGGGCACCTTCGCCACCCTGGGCTACGAGGACAACCTCATCAAGGACCTCAACCTGAAGGCCTCGCTGCCGGACGTCACCAGGCCGCTGTCCGCGGATGCCTCGCTGGTGGTGGGCGAGCTGCAGACGGGCGGCCGCACCTTCCAGAACCTCTCGGCCGCCATCATCACGCGGGGCCGGGAGCTGGAGGCCACCGTGAAGACCGCGGGCGACGCGGTGCTGGGCCTCACGCTGGCCGGCACCGTGGACGAGGACCAGGAGGGGCTCGCGGTGAAGGCGATGACGCTCGCCTGGCCCGAGGGCACCTGGACGCTGCGGGGCACCTCTCACGTGGGCTTCGGCGGCGGCAGGCTTGAAGTGAAGCCCGCCCTCACGCTCGTGTCCGACCAGCAGCGCCTGGCCGTCACGCTCGTGAAGGAAGGCGAGCACGTGGACGGGCGCGTGGAGGCGGACGCGCTGGACCTCACGAAGCTCCCCAGGTCCTTCATCCCCGAGACGCTCAAGCTGGGCGGCACCGTCTCCGCGCGGGTGAGCGCGCGCGGGCGGCTGCCTCGCCCGGACGCCGACATCTCCCTCACGCTCGCGGACGTCCGCTTCCAGGAGTACTCGGACATCAACGCCACGCTGAAGGGCACCTACGTGAAGGACCGCGCCAGCGGCACCCTCACCGCGAACGTGCCGGCAGCCAGCATCACCGCGGACTTCGACGTGCCGGTGCAGGGCCTGCTGCGGCACCGCAAGGATGAGATGAGCCTCCGGGTGAACCTCGCCCGCCTGAGCATCGAGGAGACGCGGAAGATGCTCGGGCGCCCGGAGCCCGTGAGCGGAGAGCTCAGCGGCGTGCTGGAGGTGAAGGGGCCCGCGAGGGAGCCACGCCTCACCTTCACGATGAAGGGCGAGGGGCTGGTCTATGGAGGCCTGCCGCAGGGCGTCCTGAAGGATCCGCTCGCCTTCACGCTGACCGCCGCGTCCGATGAGGCGACCGGAGCCCTGGGCGCGCGCTTCGAGCTGCAGGGCCTGGCGAAGCAGACCTACGTCACCCTGAAGACGCCCTTCACGCTGGGCCAGTTCCTCATCAAGCCGCCCACCGCGGACGAGGTGATGCGCGCCCGGCTGAACGTGGAGGGCGCCATGGAGGAGCTGGCCCTCGCCCAGGTGGGGGCCCTGGCCGGGCTCCAGAATGCCGAGGGCACCGTCACCGCGACGTTCGCCCTGTCCGGCTCCGTCCTCGTGCCCGAGGCCCGGCTGAACGTGCAGGCCCGCCGCGTCAGCGCCAACGGGCTGCCGCCGCTGGATGCCAACCTCTCCGTCAACGGCGGAGGAGACGACATCCGCGCGGAGCTGACGACGCTCCGGTACGACGGCGACAAGACCGCGCCCCTGGCGCAGCTGAGCGCCACGCTCGACGCGCCGCTGGGCGCCATCCAGGACCAGGACGTCATCGGCTGGGTGCCCTTCGAGCTCAAGGGACGCCTCCACCCCACGGCCCTCAAGGAGCTGATGGGTCTGGCCGAGGCCGACCCCACGCTGCGAGAGCAGGGGCTGCAGGGCATCGTCTCCCTGGAGGTGTCCGCGCGAGGCACTCCCGCAACGCCGGAGGTCGTCCTCGACGTGGGCCTCCAGCAGCTCGGCGTGGGCAGGCTCGCGCTGGGCCAGGCCCACGTCCACTACACCTACGCGGACGCTCGCTCCGACCTGGACGCGACCGTCTCCGCTCCCTCGGGAGGCAGCCTGCTCGTCCGGGCCGGCATCCCGCTGGACCTGTCCCTGCCCGCCGTGCAGCAGGGGCTGGAGGTGAAGAAGGTGCCGCTGGACGTCAAGGTGGTGGCCCGGCGCTTCGACATGGGCTTCCTCTCCGGCGCCACCGAGATGGTGCGCAGCCTGGGCGGCGTGCTCGAGGCGGACGCGGCCATCGCCGGCACCGTGGGCGCGCCCACCCTCAAGGGCACCGTCAACTGGAAGGACGGCCGGCTGGGGCTGATGGGCTTCGGCGAGTACCGCGACATCCAGGTCGCCCTCGGCGTGACGGAGGAGCGCATCCACCTGCAGCAGCTCTTCGCGCGTGGCGGCGCCGGCCAGCTGCGCCTCACCGCGGAGGCCGTGCGCTCGAAGACCGGGGCCTACGAGCTCACCGGCGAGACCCGGCTCGAGAAGTTCCCCATCATCTCGGAGGACCAGCTCGTCGCCGTCGCGTCGCTGCGGGCCTCGCTCGAGGGCAGCCTGAGCCTCGACACCGTCAACATCCGCAACCTCACCATCCCCGAGGCCCACATCGAGCTGCCGGAGGTGCAGCGCAAGGATCTGCAGCCGCTCGAGCCCGCCAGCGACATCGTCCTGGTGCGCAACGGCGTCCCGGTGGACAAGCGCCGCCGCAAGCGCAACGAGCCTCCGAAGGACGGCACGCCCACCAGCGGCACGGCCGAGGACACCGCCTCGGCCAGCAACACCGACACGCCGGTCACCGGGAAGCCGAGCGTCGCGGGCACGGGCGGCGCGGGTGCCCAGCCGAGGGACCTGGTGGACACCTCCGACTCCGAGGAGGAGGTCCAGCGCACCTACCGCATCCTCATCAACGCGCCGAGGAACCTCTGGGTCCGCGGCTCGGACGTGAACATCGAGCTGGGGCTGTCGCAGAACTTCGAGGTCTCCTACACGGACCAGCCCTTCCTCGCCGGAGAGGTCATCGTCCAGCGCGGCCGGGTGGATGCGCTGGGGCGCCGCTTCGACGTGCAGCGCGAAAGCCGGGTGAACTTCACCGGGCCGCCGCTGGCGCCCTACCTCAACATCACCGCCGAACACGTCAACGAGCGGGAGAACGTCACCGTCTTCATCCACGTGCGCGGCCAGGGCAAGGACTTCACCATCGAGCCCACGAGCGATCCGCCGATGTCCGAGACGGAGATCTACACGCTGCTGGCCACGGGCCGGCGGACGCTGGAGCGCAACTCGGGCTCGTCGATGACGGGCGCGCAGGCCGCGTCGGTGGTGGGCTCGCTGGTGGCCTCGCAGGCCAAGAAGGCGCTGTCGGCCGAGCTGCCCCTGGACGTGTTCTCCATCGAGGCGGGCGACAGCGGGCTGGCCGGCACCAAGCTCGAGGTGGGCAAGTACCTCACGGACAAGATCTACGTGGGCTACACGGGCCGCGTGGGCACCGCGGCCCAGAGCCGCGAGAACGCCAACGCGGTCCGCTTCGAGTACCAGTTCACCCCGGCCTGGAGCCTCGAGGCCAACTACGGCGACGCGCGCTCCGGCGGCCTGGACCTCATCTGGAGCAAGGACTACTGAGGTCCACGCTCATCAGAGCGCGTGGATCTCGTAGCAGGTGCCCACCGGGCCGCTGCCCGTCGTGGGGGCGTTGGGGGCGGACTTCCACGCGCCCTCCACGCCGCACTGGTGCCACTGCAAGTCCCCCGAGGACTGCACGCAGGTGCGCGTGGGCACGGGGTGGCCCAGCGTGGCCGACGGGCAGTACGGGTAAGAGGTGGTGCAGCCCGTGGGCTTCGTCGTCGAGCCCCCGGTGAAGACGCCCGCCACGCACTTGCGCCACAGCGCGTCGGAGGAGCTCTGCACGCAGGTGAACTCGGCGACGTTGGCGTCCACGGTGCCCGAGTAGCACGAGGTGCCGCCGGTACCCCACGCGTACTCGCCCTTGAAGCGGTTGTACGCCGAGGCCACCAGCGACGAGCCACCCACCGTCTTCCTCCCGCACTGCGTCGCGTAGGCGCCCACCCACGGCGTGTACGTGTAGAGCGCGGCGGTGGCCTTGGTGGCCGGCCGCACCGAGCACGGATCCAGCGAGCTCTTCGTCACGCCCACCTTCCACCCGGAGATGGTGGAGCCGCCCGAGTCCAGGGACGTGAAGTAGCCGCGCATCTTCTTCGCCGCGCACTCCACCTGGTTGCCGAAGCCCGTGTAGGCCGCGTCACAGCCGCTGCTGTCCGGACAGCCGCAGCCACACGCCTTGGCCAGGTTGGAGGAGGTGCCGCTGGTGATGAGGCTCGACTCCGTCTGGATGCGCGCCAGCATGTAGAGCGGGCTGATCTGGTACGCCTTGGAGCGCTCGACGATGAGCGCCGCCGCCGTCTTGCCCCACGCCGGATCCGTGTACGTGGCCAGGTAGCTGCCCTTCTGCTGGAGGAACTGCTGCACCTGCGCGGTGGTGATCCACTGCCCCCCCGTGATGTCCGCGTCCTCCAGCAGCCGGTTCATGTCGTACGTGGTGGTGGCCTCCTGCAGCACCTCTCCCGTCAGCTCATCCACGACGGGCGCTTGTTCGGTGGGACCACAGCCGAGGGAGTACAGCACGGGCAGCAGGAGCAGCGAGACTCGAAGCTTCATCGCGACCTCTCTGGTGGGGGGGCGCGCGTCTTAGTCCCTCACACGGGTTTCTCAAAGAAGTCATTTATTTCCAGGATTGATACATTGTTTTCACGGGAGCGAAGTTTCAGCTCCTCGGCGTTGCCGCGCGGGCGGAGCATTGCGACTCGATTGCACCTGGAGACCAGTCAAGCAGCCCTCCGGGACAGGACGTGACACAGCAGCGAGAGACCTCGTTAGCATCCAGCACCACCAGCGCGAGCAAGCCTGGTCAAGGAGCCTGTGGATGCGAGCCTCTTCCCTCTTCTCCCTTCGAAACCTCGGCACCGCGGCGTGGGTGCTGACCCTGGCGGCGTGCTCCTCTTCCAGCGAGGAGATCTACGGAGAGATCCGCGCGCTGGGCGACTTCCGCGGTGGCATCGCCACCTGGTACGACGCGACGGGCGCGGGGCACTGCGGCTACGACGCGAGCCCCAACGACATGGACGTGGCGGCCATGAACGCGCCGGAGTTCTCCAACAGCGCGGTGTGCGGCTCGTGCGCGGAGGTGGAGGGGCCGCAGGGCACGGTGCGCGTGCGCATCGTGGACAGCTGCCCCGAGTGCGCCTCCGGACACCTGGACCTGAGCAAGCAGGCCTTCGCGAAGATTGCCCCCATCAATGATGGGCGCGTGACGACGCAGTGGCGCCTGGTGAGCTGCGCCGTGCAGGGCCCGGTGCGCTACCGCATCAAGGAGGGCAGCTCCGAGTGGTGGGTCGGCATCCAGGTGCGCAACCACCGGCTGCCCATCCAGAAGTTCGAGTACCAGAAGAACGGCTCGTGGGTGGAGGTGAAGCGCGAGCCCTACAACTACTTCGTGGCCAGCTCCGGCATGGGCCCCGGCCCGGTGAAGGTCCGCATCACCGCCACCGACGGACAGAAGCTCGAGGACACCCTGCCCGAGATCAAGGCGGAGAAGACCTTCGACGGCGCCGCGCAGTTCTCCCTGCAGTAGACGCACCCATCCGTCCCCCCCACAACGAGGTCCTCACATATGCGATTCGAGAACGTCCTCTCCCCTCACGTACTCATCGCGGTCGGAGTGCTGGGCCTGACCGCCTGCTCCGACTCCAACCCTCCGGAGGAGCCTGTCGCTCCGCTCTCGGAGGAGAAGACCAGCACCGCCACGCGCGTGGTCTCCGACGGCACGGGCAACTGCAACTTCGATCCGAGCCCGGAGGATCTACACGTGGCCGCGCTGGATGCCACCGCCTACGGAGACTCCGGGCTGTGCGGCGCCTGCGCGGAGCTGGAGCTGCCCGCGGAGAAGAAGAAGGTGCGCGTGCGCATCGTCGACAGCTGCTCGGGGTGCACGCCGGATCAGCTCGGCCTCAGCCCGCAGGTGTTCGACTCCATGGGCGGCAGCAATCTGATCACGGCCAGCGTCCGCTGGCGCTACATCACCTGCCCGGTGCAGGGCCCGCTGCGCTACCGCTTCAAGGAGGACAGCAGCCCGTACTGGGTGGCCATCCAGGTCCGCAACCACCGGCACCCCATCCAGAAGCTGGAGTGGGAGAAGGACGGCACCTGGATCGAGGTGAAGCGCGAGGCCTACAACTACTTCGTCGAGCCCGCGGGCATGGGCCCCGGCCCGCTGCACCTGCGCTTGACGTCCACCACGGGGAGGGTCATCGAGGACACCCTGCCCGTCGTGATCCAGGGCACCGTCGTGGATGGCAAGGCCCAGTTCGAGGACTGAAGCTCTGAAAATCCCGCTCTCCGCGTGCATTTCGATCAGAATGTTGATCGAGCACGCGGAGCCCTCCGGCGCTCTCATCGCAAAACCATTCGGAACGAAATCTTCTCAGGACCGCGCAACTTGATTCTCGAATCAGCCGAAAAAGCAGGCACGTCACTCTCAAACGGAGAGAAATCTCGTGTCCACTTACTCGGTCCGCAGCGGCGACACCCTGAGCGCCATCGCGGCGCGCTTCAAGACCACGGTCTCGGCCCTGGCCAAGGCCAACGGCATCTCCAACCCCAACCGCATCCTGGCGGGACAGAAGCTGACCGTCCCTGGCCGGGGCGACAGCTTCGAGCAGAAGCCGGGTGGCTCCAAGCCCGCGTCCTCGCCGGCTCCGGCGCCGTCCGCGGCGGCCGGGGGCCCGGTGAAGGACAGCACGGGCCGCCAGTACCCCACCTCCAAGGACGGCACGCCGATGTTCCGCCAGGGAGATCCGGCGTGGGGCAGCCGGCGCCTGGGCACCAGCTCGAGCCTGTCCGCGGCGGGCTGCGCGATGACGGCCACCGCCATGGCCGTCAGCAAGATCTCCGGCAAGCCCATCAACCCCGGGCAGATGGACCAGTACCTGGACACCCACGGCGGCTACTCGGGCAACGCGCTGATCTGGGGCAAGGCGGCGGCGGCGCGCGGCATGGGCGCGACCAAGGCGGCCTGGAACCTGAACACCATCAACAAGCAGCTGGACGTGGGCCGCCCGGTGGTCATCGGCGTGGACTACAAGGCCGGCAGCAACGGCGGCTCCAACGGCACGGACCACTGGATCACCCTGACCGGCCGCGGCCGCGAGGGCGGCAAGCCCGTCTACTACGCGAATGATCCGGCCACGGGGAAGCAGGTCACCCTGCGCCAGGTGGGCAGCCAGCTGGTGGGCGGCCCGGCCAACTACAAGACGACGGGCCAGCTGGTGACGTTCTCCGGCGGCAACCCGCGTCCGGGCACGGCCAAGCCGCCGTCCACGCCGACCAAGCCGCCGTCCACGCCGGCCAAGCCGCCGTCCACGTCGCTCAAGGGCACCACGGTGCCGGCTGGGGACTTGAAGCGCGGCTCGCAGGGCGCGGCGGTGAAGCAGCTGCAGGCGGCGCTGGTGAAGGCGGGCAACCTGACGCAGAAGGAGATGAACACGGGCCCTGGCGTCTTCGGGCCTCGCACCGAGTCCGCGCTGAAGGAGTTCCAGCAGAAGCACGGCGTGCCGGCCACGGGCTACTACGGGCCCAAGACGCGCGCGGCGTTCGAGAAGCTGGGCGCGAAGACGGCCAAGACGGGCGGCACGGGGCCCGTGACGGGTCCGACGCCGGGCCCGGTGAAGGGCGGCGTGTCGCTGGCGCAGCTGAAGAAGATCATGCCGAACCTGTCGGACTCGAAGGCGCGGCAGGTGCTGCCGCACCTGAACAAGGCGATGGTGGACGCGAAGATCAACACGCCGAAGCGGCAGGCCGCGTTCCTGGCGCAGCTGGCGCACGAGAGCGGCGAGCTGCGCTACTTCGAGGAGATCGCCTCGGGCGCGGCGTACGAGGGCCGCCGGGACCTGGGCAACACGCAGCCGGGTGACGGCGTGCGGTTCAAGGGCCGCGGGCCCATCCAGCTGACCGGCCGCGCCAACTACCGGGCGGCGGGCAAGGCGCTGGGCATCGACCTGGAGAACAACCCCAAGCGCGCCGCGGACATCGACGTGGGCTTCCGCACGGCGGCGTGGTTCTGGAACAGCCGCAACCTGAACACCTACGCGGACGCGGGCAACTTCCGTGAGGTCACCCGCCGCATCAACGGTGGCTACAACGGCCTGGCCAGCCGCGAGGCGTACTACCGCCGCGCGCTGAACACGCTGGGCTGATTTTCGAGGCACCCCATGGTGGGGTGAGGTACAGGCGCGGGGCCTGGAGATCGTCTCCAGGCCCCGTTGCTTTTGCGGGCGCTCGGCGGCGCCTGACGAAGCCGCTCACTGCACGGTGATGGGGATGTTGTAGAGGAAGCACACCGGCACCTTCTGCGGCTTGTACTCCCAGCCGTCCTTGATGCCGCTGATGATGTCCTGGTCCGCGCCCGGCACCGCCTTCACCGGGATGACGTCGTAGACCTTGCCGTCAGTGCCCACGCAGATCTTGTACATGCCCAGGAGGGTGCCGCTGTTGCGGTGCGCCTGCTTGAACACCTCGGACAGCTTCGGCGGCACCTGCCGCACCACGTCTCGCTGGATGACGAACGGCGGCACGTTCTTCGGCTTCACCGGCTCGGCCACCGTCCCCGTGCTCCCCACCACGCCACCCACCACCCCGCCGATCACTCCGCCCTCCACGCCGCCTTCCTGACCGCCCTCCACCGCCGCGGGCTCGGGCTCCGGCTCCGGCTCCGGTGGCGGCTCATCCTTGGGAGGCTCGATGGGCTTCACCTCCTTGGGCACCACGATCTCCTTCGGCTTCGGGGTGACCTTGGGAGTCGTCTTCGGAGTGACGCGGGCCGCGGGCGGCGGGGGAGGCGGCGGCGGGGGAGGCGGCGGCGGGGGCAGCGCCGCCATGAAGGTGACCTTCACCTCCTTCTCCTGCTGCTCGTTGCCCGGCTTGGCCCAGAGAACGAGCGCCGCGATGACGACGACATGGAGCACCACGGAGAGGACCGTGAAGCCAGCGAAGCGCGAGGGGGGAGGAGCGAGTTGCTGCGCGAACATGGATGGGCAGGGGACGGCGCGAGTGCCCTCGGGCCATACCACAGCCCTGGGGTCTCCTCCCAACGCCCCAGGTAAACCCCCGCCCCTGCTCATACCGCCAGTCACATCTCCGAATCTGTGTCAATACCGTTTCATTTGAGTGTCAGATAGATTCCATAAGCCGTACGTATCGCCTACGTACTGGGTGGGGCTGGTGATCGGGAGTGGACACATGGCAGGGTGCGCGCGCCCATCTTCGTCCTCCCTCCCGAAGAGGTTTCGCGTGCAGATTTCATGGAAGCAGACGCTCGGGCTCGTAGCGGCCCTGAGCGCGATGTCGTGTGGTGACTCCGAGCCGACTGGTGACACGTTCCAGGGCTATATCGACGGCAGCGTGCTGGATACGCGGTTCCAGCCGGCGGGCACGTGTGGCAGCAACATCAAGTGCTACGTGCCGCAGACGGCCACCGTGAACGGAGACCCGGTGGTCTTCTACAACATGGGCCTGGTCGCCAACCCGAACACGGACAAGAGCAAGCCCCCGGCTCCCACCAAGGTGGAGAGCATCGCGACCACGGTGTACGAGTTCCCCGAGGGCTGCATCGCCGGCCCGGAGTATGACCCGCGCACCGACGCGTACGAGCAGACCAGGCAGTACCCGGTGTACTCGAGGCTGCCGGTGACCAGCACCTCGTCGCCGCCGGTGCCTCTGGCGAAGGTGGTCTACTGGAGCGGCTCGGACAAGTACGAGTGCAACGCCATCAAGAGCGCCACCAGCGTGGACGAGGGCAAGTTCTCCCTCACCCAGCAGGAGGGCAGCGTCATCTCCATGCGCGCCATCATCGCCCCCTTCGAGATGCGCCGGGGCGACGGCACGACGTACACGCCGCCGCTGGGCTGGTACAAGGGGCTGCTGCTCAACTACGTGGACGCCGGCCAGGTGCCAGTGGAGACCGTCCAGGACAACCCGGAATCCGAGCCCTACCAGGTCCTGGCCCCGATGGACGGCGTGCTGGTGCACCCCTCCGGCACGGGCACCTCGCAGGCGACGGCCAACAACGTGCTGGTGCTGCGCGCGCGGCCCGGCGAGCAGGGCTGGTCCCCGGTGGTGAAGCTGCGTGAGTTCCGGGCCACCGCGCCGAACTCGCCCTCCTTCTACAAGAGCCTCTGCTACGACCCGCCCTGCGCCACGAACGCCGTGGACATGACCAAGGCCACCACCTACGCCGGCACGCTCTACCTCACCACGGGTGCGCCGTGAGCTCCTCCCCTTCTTCCCGCGAGATTGGCCCCATGAAGAACTCCCTCCTGACTCTCGGCGGCCGGGCGCTGGTCCTGGCGCTGCTGGCGATCACCTTCCTGCCCGTGTCCGCGCTGGCGGCGGGCGAGAACTACGGCCAGGTGGCTGGCTACGTGTATGACCCGACGGGCGCCCCGATCGCCGAGGTGCCGCTGACCCTCTCCGGCCCGGCGCTGCAGCAGCCCCAGACGACCACCAGCGGCGAGGACGGCCGCTTCGAGTTCGCGCTGGCCCCCCCGGGCGAGAACTACACGCTCGAGGTGAAGGTGGAGGGCTTCGCCCCCATCAAGAAGACGGGCATCATCGTGCTGCTCGGCCGGACCTCGCCGGTGGACGTGAAGCTGGAGGTGCTCACCGAGACGCAGGCGGTGGCCACCTACGAGATCGTCACCCAGGTCAACCCGCTCATCAACCCGGACTCGGCGCAGACGGGCGCGGTGCTGACCGCGGAGAAGGTCGCCTCGACGCCGGTGTTCACCCAGGTGCAGGCCATTCCCCAGCTCGTCGCGGGCGTGGGCCCGGGCAACGCGCCCAGCAGCCGCGGCGGTCTGTCGCGCTACGGCAAGAGCTTCGTGGACGGCATGGACACCACGGACGTCACGGACGGCAGCATCACCGCGCCGCTCAACTTCTACGCCGTGGAGAACTTCGAGGTCATCACCGGCGGCATGGACGCCCAGTACAACAGCCTGGGCATGATCGAGAACGTCGTCACCAAGAGCGGCTCCAACGAGTTCACCTATGACGTGACGATGGTGCTGTCGCCGGCCTGGGCCAACGCCAAGGGCTTCTCGGCCTCCAACCAGAGCCCCGCGGTGGGCTCCTTCACGCAGAACACCACCCCCCAGTCGGAGACGAGCTTCTACAGCCCGCTGGTGTCCGTCGGCGGTCCCATCATCAAGAACCGGCTCTGGTTCTACGCCAGCGGTCAGTGGAACCTGTCTCACCAGGAGACGCCCATCACCCTGCCGGGCGAGGCGCTGGAGAACCGTCCCAAGGACACCGACACGCGGCTGGCCCGCCTGAAGCTGACCTACCAGCCCACGGACAAGGACCGCATCTCCGTGGCGTTCAACTACGACCGCAACCAGATCGACAACAACAACTCCAATTCCAGCACGGCGCTGGACGCGGAGTCGAACATCGACCGCGGCGGCTTCTTCCTCATCGCCAACTACGACCGGACCATCACCGAGAACATGCTCTTCCAGCTCTCGGCGGGCACCACCTACAAGAGCGCGCACTTCGGTCCCCAGAGCGGGGATGAGAATGCCATCTCGCACAACGACGGCAGCGTCACGCGCTTCAGCCCGGGCGGCCTGAACGGCAAGGTGAGCAACCTGCAGGACGAGAGCAAGCGGCGCTTCCAGTTCGACCCGACGCTGACCTTCAAGATGGACAAGCACCAGATGAAGGGCGGCCTGCAGTTTGGCTACCTCACGGGCGACATCACCCAGAGCGTCACCGGCAACCAGCGCTACCAGGACCGCAACGGCATCTGCGACCCGGAAGACCCGACTACCTTCCAGTTCTGCCAGACGCGCACCGACTTCTACGATCTCAACGGCGAGCAGAAGCCGCTGACCACGGACGCCTCGGTGATGACGCTGGGCGCGTTCCTCCAGGACCGCTTCACGATCAACCGCTACCTGACGGTGGTGGGCGGTCTGCGCTTCGACGCGGGCCGGCTGTACTCGGACGATGGCCAGTTCATCACCAACCTGACCGGCTTCGGGCCCCGCCTGTCCGGCACGTACGACGTGTTCGGCGACCGGAACACCCTGATCACCGCGTTCTACGGCCGCTCCAACGACATCGGCGACGTGTTCGTCGCCCAGAGTGCCAACCCGGAGCTGGCGCAGGTGACGGCCTCGTGGACGGGGACTGCCTTCGCGGAGTGCGCGCCGTTCGTCGCGGCGACTGGCTGCAGGAACGCGGGAGGCGCCACCGGCCGCGTCTTCGACAAGGATGCCAAGACGCCGCACGTGGACGAGCTGAGCTTCGGCCTGCGCCAGGCCGTGGGCGACAAGGCCGCGGTGGGCGCGGACTTCACCTACCGCAAGTACTCCAACATGTGGGTGGACGAGGAGATCAACCAGCTCTGGGATCCTTCCGGCACGCGCATCATCGGCTACGTCGACCCGTCGCAGCCGCAGGCCATCGTGAAGCTCACCACGCCGGACGACGCGTGGCGTGACTACAGGGGCATGGACCTGTGGGTGCAGGGCAAGGCGGGCGCGTGGGACCTGCTGGCCAACTACACGCTGGCCTTCGCCAATGGCACGGTGGGCAACTACTTCGACGGCTATGGTGACAACCCGCGCATGAAGTCGTTCTTCAAGGGCCCGAACCCGGACGACATCCGCCACACCATCAAGGGCTCCATCGGCTACGTGACGGACTTCGGCCTCGATTTCGGCTTCCGGTTCCGCTACCTGACGGGCACGCCGCTGTGGATGACGATGCAGAACCCGACCCCCAACAACGGGTCGCTGTACCGCTCGCCGCGCGGCACGGGCTACACCGTCAACGCGAACACGGGCCGGGCGGACCTCAACGAGCCGTCCAACGTGGCCATCCTCCGCAACCCGGACCAGTTCATCATCGACGCGCAGGCCCGCTATGACGTGGGCCGGCCCCTGGGGCTGAAGCAGAAGCTGGAGCTGACGTTCCTGGTGGTGAACCTGCTCAACAACACCGACGCCACGGCGCTGAACCAGACCTACAACACCGCCAACCAGCAGTACGGCAGCGTGTTCAGCCGCAGCCGCCCGCTGCAGGCGGAGTTGCTGCTGCGCTTCCGCAACTGAGCCCAGCCTGAAGCGATGAATCCGAGGGGCTCCCGCATCATGTGGGGGCCCCTCTCTTTTTCCATGCTCCCCTCCTCCTCCATGCGCCCGTCCTCCCTGCTCGTCCTCTCCCTCGCGCTCGCGTGCGCCACGCCCGCGCCCCGTCCGCTGGCCGCCGAGTCCACCTCCGCCACCGCCGAGCCCGACCTGGTGCTCGTGGAGAGCAGCCCGGTGGAGACGCCCATGGATCACCCGGACATCCCGGATGCCTGGCGCGTGTGGCCGGAGATGATCGGCTCCGCCACGCGCACGCTGGACATCGAGCAGTTCTACGTGAGCAACACGCCGGGCGGTCGGCTGGAGCCCGTCATCCAGGCCATCGAGGCCGCGGCGGACCGCGGCGTGCGCGTGCGGCTGCTGGCCGAGGAGAAGTTCGCCAGGCAGTACCCGGAGACGCTGGAGCGGCTCGCGGCCCGGCGCGGCATCACGGTGCGCCGCATGGACACGGCGAAGTCCATGGGCGGGGTGCAGCACGCCAAGTACTTCGTCGTGGACGGACGCGAGGCGTACTTCGGCAGTCAGAACTTCGACTGGCGCTCGCTCGAGCACATCCAGGAGCTGGGCCTGCGCGTGCGAGTCCCCGAGGTGGTCCGCGCCCTCGGCGCCGTCTTCGAGTACGACTGGGCGCTGGCGGCGGGTGCCACGCCCGCTCCGGTCACCTCTGGGACCGGTGGACTCGGGCCCTTTCCAGCGCGCTTCGATGGAGAGACGGTGCGCGTGAGCCCGGCCTTCAGTCCCCAGGGCTTCCTGCCGGATCCGGCCACGTGGGACCTGCAGCGCATGGTGGGGCTCATCGACAGCGCGAAGCGCTCCGTGCGCGTGCAGCTGCTCACCTACCGCGCCAAGGCGCGTGACGGCGGCGAGTTCCGCGAGCTGGACAAAGCGCTGCGGCGGGCGAGCGCCCGAGGCGTGAAGGTGGAGCTGCTCGTGGCGGACTGGAGCAAGCGCTCGGGCACCATCGAGGGCCTGCAGGCGCTCCACGCGCCGCCGGGCCTCACCGTGAAGATGGCCACCATCCCCCGCGCCTCCAGCGGCTTCATCCCCTTCGCGCGCGTGGTGCACGCCAAGTACATGGTGGTGGACGGCGAGACGTCCTGGGTGGGCACGAGCAACTGGGAGCGCGACTACTTCACCCAGACCCGGAACGTGGGCCTCTTCATCGAGGGCCCCGCCTTCGCCCGTCAGCTCGAGCGCTTCTTCTCGGACACCTGGACCAGCCCCTACTCAGCCGAGGTGGATCCGAAGGCGACCTACACCCCGCCCGCCATCTCCAGCGAGCAGTAGCGCGCGCCCAGGCGCCCCGACACACGGCTTACGCTCGGCATGTCACCGGGCAGCGGAGCACCCGCCCTCCTGCCTTCGCCTCGCGCCAGCGGCACGGCTTGCCCCTCGAAGGCATACCTTCCGCTGGGGGCAGGAGGTCATTCCGTGAAAGCGAATCGCGGAGGCAGGCTCTGGGACACGCTGGGGTTTCGTGCCCTCGTGCTCGCCGTGGCGCTCTTCGCCCTGGGACGGCTCGCGACCGGGTTCGTCTTCGAGCCCCACCCCAGCTCCGTCCTCTGGCTGCCGAGCGGGCTCTCTCTCGCCTTCCTGGTGTGCACCCAGCCTCGGGAGTGGCCCGTCCTGCTGCTGGCCATCTTCGTGTCCGAAGTCACCCTGCTTCACTTCGACGGCTCGGGCACCCCCGTCTGGACCGCGATGCTCTGGGGCCTGGCCAACAGCCTGCGCGCCCTGCTGGGCGCGGCGCTGATCCGTCGCTTCGTGGGGACCTCCGTCCAGCTCTCGCGGAGCTGGGAGGTGGGCGGGCTGCTGCTCTTCGGCGGGCTGGTGAGCCCCCTGCCCAGCGCCACGCTGGGCGCCCTCGGCAACGTCCTCTGGCGCGGCCCCGAGTCCTTCGGCTCGCATTGGGTGGCCTGGTGGGTGAGTGATGGGCTGGGGACGCTGCTGATCGCCCCGCTGCTGCTGACGTGGACCTCCGCGGCCTTCCACCCCAAGCGCTTCCACCGGCTCGCGGAGCTGGGGGCCATCCTGGCCGCGACGGCCCTGGGCACCCACCTCCTCTTCAACCACACCGAGCCGGTGGGAATCCGGGCCGCGCTGCTCTACGCCAGCTTCCCCTTCGTCCTCTGGGGCGCGCTGCGGCTGGGACCGCTCGGCGCGGCGAGCACCTCGGCGGTAGTGGCGGTGCTCGCGCACTGGCACACCCACCTCGGGAGAGGCCCCTTCGGCGCCATGACCGCCTTGCCGCACCAGAAGCTGTTCACCCTGCAGATCTTCCTGGCGTTCCTCGGGCTGACGGCCCTGATGCTGGCGGCGATGGCCTCCGAGCGGCGGCGGACCGAGCAGCTCCAGCAATTGCTGGTGGAGGCCGGCACGGTGCTGGCCGCCTCGATGAACGTGCGAGAGACGTTTCCGCGCGTGGCCCGCCTCCTGGTGCCGCGGGCGTGCACGGGCTTCGCGCTGTGGGTGGTGGGAGAGAGCGGGCTGCTGGAGCGCGTGGCGCAGGCGGGATGGAGCGCCGCTCGGGAGAGCCGCGTGCGCGGACAGGTGCCGCCGCTGCCCACCACCTCCCGGCGCTGGAGCACCGCGGAGGGCACGGTGGTGCTGGCACCGCTCCGGCTCCGGGGCAGCGTGCAGGGGGCGCTCGTGCTCATGAGCGATGAGCGGGCCTGCTGGGCGGGCTCGGCGAACCTCCGACTGGCCGAGGATCTGGCGCACCGGTGCGGCATGGCGCTGGAGAGCGCTCGTCTCTACACGGAGGCGCAGCAGGCCATCGCCGCTCGCAATGAGTTCATCGCCGTGGCCGCTCACGAGCTGCGCACCCCTCTGACGGCGCTCACGCTGCGCATGAGGGCGCTGGACGGGCTGCTCCACCGCGAGCGCGCCTCCGAGGAGGCACGGGCCAAGGTCCGCGCGGCATCCCGTCAGCTCGTGCGCATGGGCCAGCTCGTCGAGCGCCTGCTGGACGTGGGGCGCATCACCTCCGGCCGGCTGGAGCTGCAGCGGGAGCGCGTGGACGTCAGCGAGCTGGTGGAGCAGGTGGTGGAGTCCTTCTCCGAGGAGGCCACGCGCGCTGGCAGCGAGCTGCGCGTCGAGGCCCGGGCGGGACTCACGGTCTGGTGGGATCGCGGTCGCATCGAGCAGGCCTTCGCCAACCTGCTGGCGAACGCGCTCAAGTTCGGCGCCGGACACCCCATCGAGATCCACCTCTCGGGCGAGGGGCCGTGGGTGCGCATCGCGGTGACGGACCACGGCATCGGCATCGACCCGGAGGCCCTGGAGCGCATCTTCGAGCGCTTCGAGCGGGCGGTGTCGTCTCGCCGGTATGGGGGCCTGGGCCTGGGGCTGTTCCTCACCCGGCAGATCGCCGAGTCCCACGGTGGGACGGTCCATGTGGAGAGTCACCCCGGCGAGGGAGCGACCTTCATGCTGCAGCTGCCCGTGGGCCAGCAGCCCGAGGCCGAGCCGGAGCTCGGCCACCCTGCTGCCTCGTGAGCCTTCCGCCCCGCGACGGCTCAGGGCTGGGACGGCCTGCCGCCCGCACCGTCCTGCTGCCGTCCACCCGGGCGCCCGGGGCCGCGATCCTCGCGCCTCAGCGCGTCGTACTTCGCCTTCTGGTCCTCGGAGAGGATCTGCCGCATCGCCTCGTCCGTCTGGTTCTGCAGCGCGCGGAGCTCCTGCCGCAGCTCTCTCGGCGACTTGCTGCCCGCGCTCACCTCGGCGAACAGGGCCTGGCGGCGCGCATCCTCCTCCTGGAACCGACGCGTGAACTCCTGCTCCTGGCTGTAGTTCAGGCCCGCCTCGGACACGAACCTGCGCAGTCGCTCGGAGCGCTCGGTCTGCGCCTGGGCCTGCGCCTGGACCCACTGCTGCTGGCGCTCCTCGCGCTGGGCGGTGCGCATCTCGTCCTGCACCGAGCGCACCATCTCCTTGAGGTACTCACGGCCGCCCTGCGAGTTCAGCGCCTCGCCCGCGATCAGGCTCCGCACCTCCGTCTTGAGCTGCTCCACCTCCTGCGCGAGCGCCGCGGGAGGCGCGCCCGCCGCCCCCGTCCCACCACCGGCGGCGCCGGGCTGCCGCTCGAGCGCCATCACCCGGCTGGACAGGAGCACCACCGTGTTCTCGAGCGCCTTCAGCCGCTTCTCCAAGGCCTCCACCTCGTGCGAGGAGGTGGAAGCCGAGCGCTCGGGGGCAGGTGGAGCCACCGGCACCTCACCTGAGTTCGAGAGGGCGACACCCAGTGCCACGACTGCCAGTCCCAGCGAGGCGAATCCGAGGATGCGGTTCATCATGGACCCATGGACGGAGGAGGCCCGCAGCCTATTCCATCCCCCCTCGGCCCTCCGCTCAGAAGAGCCGGGAGTAGGTGGGAGGCTGCCCCGGCCTCGGAGCCCACCGCTGGCCGTCGCGCGGCAGCCAGAGCAGGTAGAAGGCTCGGGCGCTCCCCTCATAACGCACCGCGTGCTCTCCTTTGCTCAGCGTGAAGACGGGCTCGGTGATGCGGCGCTCGTCGATGAACAGTGCCCCCTGCTCCAGGGCGCTCGCCGGCTCGATGAAGTAGCGATCGTCCCGGACGGCGAGGAACTTCGCCTCCAGGGCGCCGGGGGCGGGCGCTTCGTACCGCTGCCCCCACAGGAAGACATCTCCATCGAGCGGCTGGTAGTGCTCCGTGAGGAAGCGCCGCAGCGAGGCAGGCAGCCCCTCCGTGCGCAGGTCATCCACGCGGAGCACGCAGCCGCTGGCGACGAGCGCCTCGGGGACCTCGCGAGCGAGCGTGTCCGCGATGGCGCCGCGAAGGTATGCGTCCGTGTAGAAGTAGAAGTACGCGTGCGGGCGGCTCACGTAGCCTCCCGAGTTGTCATAGGCCACATCCCCCGGCGCGGTGAGCGTGGCGACGCGGGCCAGGACGTCTCGCTGGCGCTCATTACGGCTTGCCGCGAGGCGCTCCTCCAGGCGCCAGAGCTGCCCTCCGAGCAGCAGCAGGAGGGCACTGGCCCCGGCTACCTTCCACGCCCGTGCCTCCAGTGCACCGAGCACCGCTGCCGCTCCCCGAGCCGCGAGGATCGCTACGACGCCGAGGAAGGGCAGCAGGCTGTACGGGAACGGGGCGCGCTGGAGCGCGTAGGAACCAAACGTGGCGGGCAGCGCCAGCAGGAGCAGCAGGTCCGGCTCACTGAGCATTCGCCGCCCCGCGCTTCCCAACCTCCGCACCGTGGCGGCGAGCCCGAGCCCCGCCAGCGTGAAGAGCCAGGGATGCTCCTTCCAGACAGGCTCGAAGTACGAGCGCCACGAGAAGCCGGGGTAGTGCCGCTGATGCTCGGACGCCCAGACGAAGCACCAGTGCCACCACGCCGCCCAGGAGCGCGTCACGGTCAGGTACGCGGCGATGAGCGCCAGCACGGCTCCGGCACCCGCGAGGAAGGCCCGAGGCGCTGGAAGAAGCGCGGGCTCACGGCCTCGCCGCGCCACCAGGTCCACGGCGAGGGCCAGACCAATGATGCCTCCATGGAAGAGGACCTTCTGCGAGCCCCACACCGCCGCCACCAGCAGCGCTCCCGCCCCGAAGGCCCGAGCGGATGAGGCGGGGCGCGCCGACACGAGCGCGAGCGCGCCCAGGAAGAGCGCGAAGGCCAGCGGGTCCGGGCGGATCTCCGTGGCCAGCGTGACGAAGGGCGGCGTGGCCAGCAACAGCGCGGGGGCCAGCAGCATCGCGAGCAGCCCGTGCCGTCGGTTGAGGCTCGCGGCGGCCACGCACGTGCCGACGAGAGGAAGGAGCATGCCCACGCGCAGCGCGAGGATGTGGAGCGGCGAGTCCCCGAGCAGCCAGAACACCGGCGCGAGGGCCTGGTACACCAGCGGCAGGTGCACCTCGAAGAAGTCGCGGTAGGGCACCTCGCCCCGAGCCACCAGCCACGCGGCGTGGGCGTACTGGAACTCGTCGATGCTGAAGCTCTTGTACAGCGCGAGGCGAGCCGCCTGGACGCCCAGCCCCACGAGCACGAATCCGAGCCCCACCCCCGCGGCGATGAAGCCGCCCACCGAGCGCTTCATGGCCTCCTCAGCGCCCCAGACGCTTGCGCGAGCGGGCGCGCGCCGCCTCGAGCGCCGAGTCCACGTTGCCCGCGGGCTTCTCCGGTGGAGGCTTCGCGTCCCCCTCGGCGGAAGACTGCTCCTGGCCAGCCTCCCGAGGCGCCTCCCGGGCCCGCGCCGGAGCGCTCGCAGTCGCCCCGGCCGTCGCCATCGCGGGAACCTGCGCCGGCCGAGACACCTTCGCGGGCGCGGGCTTGCGCAGCTGCGGCGTGGAGAAGAAGCGGCGCACGACCACCTCCGCCAGGAGCACCAGCACCGCGAACCCCACCAGCCACGGAGCCAGCGCCACGCGGCCCTCGGACACCGGCGCCTCCGCGAACAGGCCCACCATGGACAGCCGCTCGACGCCTCCGCCCACCGCCGCCACCGCGTCCAGCACCGCCCTGCCCTCCTTCGGGCTGCCCGGCTCGAACTCGGGCGCGTAGGGCAGCGCCACTGGGGGCGCTCGCAGGGCACGGTTGCCCAGCTTCACCACCGGGTGCCACGTGCCGCGCCCGGGCAGCGTGTACTCGGCCGCCAGGCGATCCTCGTCCTCCCAGCGCATCGGCAGCTCCACCGGCGCGGAGCTCCCATCGCCCGGCAGCACCACCAGCGTGGGCAGCGCGGTGGGCATCGGCTCTCCGGGCGCCAGGTCCAGCGTCACCCGCAGCAGGTTGCCCTGCCGCTCCGCCCGGGCCACGGCCTCGCCCTCCGGCTTGCCACCGCCCTCCATGGCCCAGCGCACCATGCTCTCCAGCGCCGCCCGCAGCCCGCTCCACTGGCGCAGCTCGCCGCTGAACTCCCCGTCCACCTCTCCCATGAAGGCCACCGAGCGCCCCGCGCCTCGCGGCCACAGCGCCAGCAGCGGCGCGGCGTTCTCGTCCAGCGTGCGCAGCGCCACGTTCGCCCGGGGCTTGAGGTACGTGAGGTTGTAGCCGCCCGCCTGGGGCAGCCCCTGCGGCGACAGCTTCCCGAGCAGCGGCAGGTCCGGCGCCGCCTCCATGGAGGTGGGCACGTCCACGAAGGCCGAGCGCGCCACCGTGATGGTCTCCTGGCTGAAGATGCGCGGCAGGCTCAGCGCGTCCTGGGCGAAGTAGATGCGCCCGCCGCCCAGCGCGGACACCTCCTGCAGCAGCCTGGCGTCCGAGTCGCTCGGCGTCCCCAGCCCGATGACGGACACCGTCACGTTCTCGCTGCGCAGCGCGGCGATGGTCGCCTTGTAGTCGTCCGGCTCCTCCGAGTCCGCCGCGTCCGAGAAGAGCAGCACGTGGCGCGTGGCCTTGTCGCTCGAGAGGATCTCCTTCCTGCCCGTGCGCAGCGCCTCGCCCACGTAGATGCCGCCGCCGCCGCTGAAGCCGCGCGCCACCTCGTCCAGCGGGAGCCCGCCGCTCACCGGGCTCATGGGGAAGATCTCGTGGCTCTGGGTGTCCACCATGTGCACCGAGACCTCGTCCCTCTCGTTGAGGAGCGTGAGCGCACCCACCACGCCCTCGGCGGCCACCTCCATCTTCGTGCGCCCGTCCGGCACGGTGGCGCCCATGGAGCAGCTGCAGTCCATCAGCACGCTCATGGCCATCGAGGTGCGCCGCTGCTCCTCGCGCAGCTCCAGGGACACCGGCAGCACCGGCTCCAGCGCCGAGCGCCGGTACCCCCCCTGGCCGAAGCTGTCCCGCCCTCCCGTCATCACCAGCCCGCCGCCGGCCTGCTCCACGTACGCGGCCAGCGCGTTCAGCCCGGGCTCGCCCAGGGAGTTCGCATCCACGTTCTCCAGCACCACCGCAGCCACACCGTCCAGCGTGTCCAGGGAGAGCTGGAAGGGCTCGCGCACCTCCAGCCGCATCCCGGTGGCCTCCAGCGTCTTCGCGAAGGTTCCTCCCGGCTGGCGGGTGAGGAGCAGCACCCTGGGCGGCCCCTCCACGCGCAGCACCGCGCGGCCCTCGTCGTTCTCCACCAGGCCATCCCCGGGGGCCTCCACCGAGAGGCGGTAGCTGGCCAGCCCCTCCTTCTCCACCAGGTCCCGGAACGGCAGCACGTTGGGGCCGGGGCGGAACTCGTACGGCCCCTTCACCAGCAGCTGGCCGCTGCGCTCCAGGCTCACCGTACCCGTGACGGCGCCCGAGGCCACCACCACCGCGGAGAACTGGAAGGGCTCCCGCGCCGTCACGGACGAGGGCACGTCCACCGAGACGACCGCCAGGTCCAGCGGCGCCTCCTCCCGGGCCACGTGGCGGAAGTCCACGGCGATGCCTCGGGCGGCCAGCCTCCGTGCGGCGCCGCGCGCGTCCGCGCCCGTGGCCCTCCCGTCCGACACCACGAGCACCCGGCCCGTGCGCTCCGGGGGAATGAGGACCCCCACCGCGTCCAGCGCCGCCGAGAGATCCGAGGCATCGGCATCCACCGGCCGGGAGAAGCCACCGAAGGTGCCCGCCGCGCTCAGCGGCTGCTCCACCCGCGCCTCGCGACCGAAGGAGATGACGCCCAGCCGGTCGCCGGGCCGCCGCTGGCCCTCCAGCAGCTTCACCAGCTCCAGCGCGACGCGGTCGGCGTCCAGCGGCATGGAGCGAGAGCGATCCACCACCACGACGACATCACTGCCCGCGTCGCGCAGCACCAGCTCCGGTCCGGCGAGCGCGCCCACGGCGAGCAGCAGCAGCCCCCACCGCAGGAGCATGGGGATGCCCGGCCGTGCCCCGCGCTTCCAGAGGAAGAGCCCGAGGGGCACGAGCAGCACCAGCGCCTGCGGCAGGGAGAAGCTCATCAAGACGAGTGGCCGTCACTCTACTACGGCTCCCGCCTTCCACAGCCCACGGCGACTTCCCTGGAGCCGGGAGCCCCGTCTCGCCACGGGGCCCCGGCCCTCGGAGCGTCACCAGGGGCAGTTGACGACGTCCACCGTGCGCGTCAGCGTCGGCGCGCTGTTGCCGCCGCTGTCCGTCAGCGTATAGGTGACGGTGTACGTGCCCGCGACCCAGCCGTTCGGGTAGCCGAACACCTTCACCTCGGGGGTGATGTTGCCGTAACAGGCGTCGGAGGCCTCCCAGCCCGGCTCCACGTACCCGTTGCCGCACTGGAGCGTCATGTGCGTGGCGCCCTTGAGCCTGAACGTGGGCGGCTGCGTGTCATCCACCTTCACCGAGCGGATGGCGCTCACCGTCCGGCCCCTGGCGTCCCAGGCGATGTACTGCACCGAGTAGGTGCCCTCGGCGCACGTGTTCGGGCCCGGGCCGTAGGCGTCATTGCCGGAGTTGTACGTGCGCACCGTCAGCGGGCTGCACGTCGCATCATACGCGCGCGCGCCCGGATCCACCCACACGTCCTGGCCGCACTCGAGCGTCATGTTCAGGTCGCCGTTCACCTCCAGCGTGGGCTGGCCGTTCGCGTTGGGCGTGCAGCCCAGCGTGGGGAGCGCGCCTCCGCTCGTCAGGGTAGGTGTCGGCTCCAGGCAGGGCTGGCCGTTGTAGCAGGCCAGCAGCGGGTTGCTGCACGTCCCCTCGGGGGTGCAGATGTCCGCGGTGCAGGGGTTGTCGTCGTCGCACGAGGCGTCGCTCTCACAGCCCTGCTCCCCCAGGGTGTCCAACCCGCTCGTGTCCGGGTCCGGCGCGGCCGTCCATCCCTCGGCTCCCGAGGAGGGAATCGCGGCCACGCTGAGCCCACACGCGGCTCCGTTTCTGGACGGAGTGCAGGTGAAGGGCAGCAGGCCCAACGGGTTCTCGGACGACACCTCCAGCCCCTGCTGCGTCTCCCAGGGTGTCCGGGTGTGCGCGGCTGCGGGCAGGGCTCCCAGGGCCACGAGGGCGCCAGCAATGGCACCCACGACAGTACGCTTCGTCATGTGCATCCCCCACGGTTGCAATCGGTCGGCGGTCGCTCCCGAGCGGGGTCAGCGCTCGAGAGCGGGGGGGACGGTCATCACGGCCTTCGGGTGCAACAAGCGCTCGTGGAAGGCCTGTGTTGGACAGGTTCCAGAGGATCCGCGAGGGCCCAAGGTGAGTGCACGCAGCGCGACGCTTCTCTCGGCCGCCCGTGCAGCCGAGCGGCGACAGGCGGAGCCCACGGTGGGTGGGGCACGGCACACCCACCGTGGGCCCTGTCCTGGAGGACTACTTCTGGATGATGACGATGGTGCCGTCGGGCTTCACCGTAATCTCGACGACGGGTTTCCTGCCGCCGACGACGGCGCGCAGCGCATCGGGGCCGATCTCGATCAGCTGCCCGCTGGAGACCATCAGCTGCTGCTCGATGGCGGGGGACTCACGACGCTCGATGCTCTTCTCGGTACGGGGGGTGTTGCGCATGGCACGTCTCCTTGTGACGACTTGGGGGTCATCCAGAGAGAGCGTGAGGGGGCCATCTGTGACGATGGCCCCCGCGCATTCCCGGCTGCTTCCGGCTCAGGCGTTCCGGGCGGGCACGGCTCAGTGCTTGCGCCGCCGCGAGGTACGAGCCGCCGCCTGGGAGCGGACCCGACGCGTGCCCGAGGCCCGGGTGGCGGTGGCACGGCGAGGCGTGCTGGCCTCCTCCTCCCGCTCCCGGGTGCGCTTGGCGGCCGCGAGGCTCTTCTTCAGCGCGTCCATGAGGTTGGCGGGCGCGGAGTACTCGGGGGTCGCGGTGGGCGAGGCGCGGATCTCCGCGCCTCCGGCCTTCTGGCGCAGCACCTCCTCGAGCTGCTCGCGGTAGACGTCGCGGTACTTCTCGGGCTCGAACGGGGCGCTCAGGGACTCGATGAGCTGTTCGGCGGTGGCCAGCTCGCGGGCGTTCACCTTGGGCATGTGGCTGGGCATCCCGTCGATCTGCTCCAGGGGGATGACCTCGTCCACGCTGTTCATGGTGGAGAGCATCAGCCCGGGCCCGTTGGGGCGCACGGCGCACGAGTACTGCTTGGTCCGCAGCACGACCCGGCCGACGCCGATCCGCCCGGAGCTCTCGAGCGCCTCGCTCAGCAGCGCGTACGCGCGCGCGGCGTTCGTCTCAGGCACCAGGTGGTAGTGCGAGTCGAAGAAGAGCGGGTGGATGTCACCGGCGGGGACGAAGTCCTCGATGTCGATGGCGTAGGTGCCCTTGGGCGCGAGCGCCTTGAGCTCCTCGGGCGTGATGGTGACGTAGACGCCCTTGGAGATCTCGTAGCCCTTGATGATCTCCTCGTAGGGGACCTCGACGCCCTCGGCCTCGCAGATGCGCTTCTCGCGGATGCGGGCCTTGTCCTTCTCGTGGAGCTGGTGGAAGCGGATGTCCCTCGGAGAGACGGCGCGGTACATGCGCACCGGCACGTTCACGAGACCAAAGTTGACCGAGCCCTTCCACATCGGGCGAGCCATGCGCTGCCTCCTCTGACGGCCCGGGTCGGAGAGAAAGGCGCTCGGAACGAGTCCGGCGCCGGGTGTCGAAAATCGCGCCGGAGGCCGAGAAATCGGCTCCGGACGCGATGGGCCGACGTCAGAAAGCTCGATCCGATCCCCTTTCGCGGCAAACCTCCCAGGTGCCCTTCCGATCGGGAAGCAGACGACTCTGATCCGAGGATCGTACTGAACTCCAGTTCCGGTTCGGGTTGACGAGAGGTGGGGTGGATCCGCGAGGTTCCGCAGGGAGAAGCGCTGGCGGTGGAGTGGATCACGCCAACGCTTCGGGTCGGATCACCTCGGGCCTGACGCCCTACCTTTCGAGTCCAACGGACTGGGGAGGCAGGCGGCCATCCGTCCGACGCGGCGCCGGATCATTTCGTGGGGGCCGAGGTCGGCCCGCGTGCGGACGGGAGTCAGCGCCGTGGCCGTGAGCCAGGGCAGCCATGTCTGGAGTCGCTCGCGAGGTGCTCTCTGGGAGCCTCGATCTTCGGCGGCTCTGCACTCACCCGTGCAACGGCATCCGCCTGAAGGGCGACCTGCACCTCTGCGCTCCCGTCGCCGGACGCGGTGACCGAGAAGCCTGACCTCAGCCGCATCCTCGGGGGGCCACTCCGCGCGAGCCAGCGTCTCCCAGTCGAACAGCGGAACATCCGCTTCCGAGCCGACCCGTGCGGCCCTCCGCTCCATCGCCTCGGCCAGCTCCGCCGCGGTGCCACGCTCCTCGGGATTCAAGGACAGCATGCGAAGGATGAGCGCGTCGAGCTCGGGGTCGATCCGAGGATTGAGCTCCTTCGGCGGTCGAGGACCACCGCCTCCCGGCCGCCAGCACCGTCCCTCGGTCCGGCTGGAGTCCGAGAAGGGCGGGAGGAGTGTCGCCATGCTCTGGTCTCGAGCAACCGGGGCACGCTGGGGTGGCGAATGCGCGAGAGCAGCACGGCCTCACGCTCGAAGCGCGGATCCGCGTCCAGCCCGTGAGACGGCGCTTCCATGAATCCCCTCCGGCAAGAGGTGCACACCGAGACCACCGGCCGCGAGCCTACCTCAGAGGTTGCCTGGGCACACCTCATCCATGGCGTCAACTGCTCTGTTCGGCATGGCTGAAGGAGTTCCGGATGGTGGCGGGTAGCGGGAAACGACCTCACGGGCGCCGCGTCGACTATGGTGCATCCGGCATGCAGCTCAACCTCGTCGAGACCGTGGCGTTCGCTGGCATCACCCTGTACGTGGGCCATGGGGTGCGTCGGCTCATCCCCCCGCTGTCGAAGTACAACCTGCCGGCGCCCGTGATTGGTGGGCTGCTGGTGGCGTCCGTGCTGGCCGCCTGCCGGAGCGCGGGGTACACGCCGATCACCTTCGACACGACGCTCCAGAGCCCGCTGATGATCGCGTTCTTCGCGAGCATCGGGTTCGCCGCGTCGCTGTCGCTGATGCGCCTCGGAGGACCGCAGGTGGCCATCTTCCTGGCCGCCGCCACGGTGCTCGCCATCGTCCAGAACGGCGTGGGGGTGATGCTCAGCTATCCGCTCGGCGTCCATCCCCTCTTTGGAGTGCTCGCGGGCTCCGTGACGCTGGCGGGAGGCCCTGCGACAGGGCTGGCCTTCGCCCCCTCCTTCGAGCAGGCCGGAGTGGCGGGCGCGTCCGCCATCGCCATCGCGTCCGCGATGCTGGGCATCATCTCCGGAGGGGTGGTGGGAGGGCCGGTGGGCACGTTCCTCATCACGAGGAACTCGCTGAAGTCGTCGGCGGCTCCCCGCCCGGTGGCGCAGATCGGCGCGCAGCCGGAGGGTTCCTCGGGAGAGGGCTCTGACGGCCAGGGCTTCATCAAGCACGTCGTCATCATGCTCGCCACACTCTGGGTAGGCGGATGGGTGAGCAAGGGCTTCATGGAGCTCGGGCTGACGCTGCCCGGCTACATCGGCGCGATGCTGGTGGCGGCCTTCCTGCGAAACCTCGACGACAAGACGCGGTGGCTGAGGCTGTCAGGCCCCATGCTCGAGGAGATGGGCGGCGCGGCACTCTCCCTGTTCATCGTCATGGCGCTGATGACGCTGGAGTTGTGGAAGCTGACCTCTGTAGCCCTGCCGATGCTGGTGCTCGTGGCCGTGCAGGTGGCCTTCACCGTGGCGGTGAGCCTGTGGCCAATGTTCCGGCTGATGGGCAAGGACTACGACTCGGCCGTGATGGGAGCAGGACTGTGCGGGTTCATGCTCGGCACCACCGCGAACGCCGTGGCCAACATGGAGGCGCTGGTGCGCAAGTTCGGCCCCGCCCCGCGCGCCTTCCTCGTCGTGCCGATGGTGGGCGCCTTCTTCATCGACTTCACCAACGCCGTGGTGATTACCGTCTTCCTCAATCTGCTGAAGTGAGGCGCGGCCCGGAACGGTGGGGCCCGAGCCTGCTCCGTGGCGCGCCAGTCCAAAACCTGTCCGACCAACCTGTTTGAGACAAGTCCGGTAAGACACAAGCATGTGTGTTCGGGCTGCCTCATACGTTGTCAGAGGCCTCTGCTTGGATGGAGGAGGCGTGCAACGAGGAGGGTGGCGGGGATGGAACACAAGGGGCTGGTGTCGAGAGTGGCGGAGCAGTTGGAGCAAACGATTGCCCTGGGGCAGTGGCCTAAAGGCAGGCTGCCTTCCGAGCGGCAGATGGCCCAGCGCTATGGGGTGTCGCGCACCACCATCCGAGGCGCCCTCCAGGGGCTGGCCGCCAGAGGACTCATCGTTCAACACCCCGGGCGACAGAGCCGTACGGTGCCCCTGGGTGAAGCGCTGTCGCTGGAGAGCCTGAAGCTGCTGCTGCCCGAGGGCCGCCAAGACATGGACCGCCGGCCGCTGCTCGAGGGGTACTTCGCCCTCAAGCGGGAGGTGACGGTGGAGCTACTGGCCGCCTGCTGCGAGCACGCCAGCCAGCAAGACGTGGAGCTGCTGCTCAATGCCAGCTTCGCGTTGAGAGATGAGGCCCGCTGGCAGGAGAAGCGCATCCGGTGGGTGGAGCGAGAGTTCGACCTGCTGAGGCTGGCGGCCCAAGCAGCGGACCGTCCCGGCCACATGTTGCTCCTGATGTCGTTGGAGAAGGCCTTCCGGGGACTGGCGGACGCGCTGCTCCCCGCGCTGCAACCCGAGGCCCTCCAGCAGTGGGCCCAGTGCGTGTTCAACGCCCTGGCCGACCGTGACGCCCAGGCCCTTCGCCAACAGCTGCCGGCGCTGCTGAAGGCCGCCGACGAGCCGCTGCTCGCCTGCCTGGCTCCGGTACGCGATGCCCCCACCGCACACCACCCCCCTTCGCCTGCCGGGGAGGAGCCCGTGTCGGGCGAGAACGCCAGCAACTGGTCTGCTTGTCATACCAGTTCGCAACAAGTCGAGCCGACAGGGAGGCCCCCGGTCCACGAGGAGGGGGGCACCCTCGCGTGTGCCACTTCGAGCCGGAACGCACCCTCGGCCCCACCCGCCCCGCTCTCCGTTGGAGCGGTGCAGGAGAATTCCTGCGGCCGCGAACCCATGGAGGCTCCTCCCGCCCTTCGCTCCTCCACCGGAGGTGCTCCTGGCAGTCCTTGTTATCCCCCCACCCTGATGCTGGCCTGGGTGCCTCCTTCCTGCTCGGCACTGCCGGCAGCAGACGCCGAGGGCCCACCTGCCCCGTGTCCGGAAGCTTCCAATGCCGTGGAAAGGGAGCCTGTCCCCAGCGAGTATCAGGCCGCTCTGCCGATGGACGTGGGGGAGTCCTGCGTGGCTGGTCCCGGCCATGAGCTTGGAGTGGGGGCTCGCCAGCGCTCAGGTGGGCGCCTCGGACTCCAGTCGCCGCCCCGTCCTGTCCACGACACCACCGGCGAGTTCCTGGCTTCGCGCCCCACTCCCTCCCCCAACTTCCCTGAAGAGGATTAGCAAGCAGGTTCAGCCTGAGCGCGCAAATAGAGGCCGAGGCTCGGCGAGGAGACTACCGTCGCCTCGTCACGTAGAAGTCCGCCAGCAGGGCTCCCAGCAGCACCAGCAGCGGCCAGCGCGCACGGCCGGATGAGCCCGCGCTACCTTCATCCCTTTGCTCCGCCTCCGCATCCCGCTCGCCGCTGCTGCGCCCACGCAGGTCGGACTCGCGCGCGTCCAGGGCCAGCACCTCCGTCACGTCCACCGGCTCACCGTCCCGCTCCAGCGTGTAGCGGCCCGGCACCTGCGGCGCGGGCAGGGTCAGCGCACCGGCTCCAAACACCGGCTTCTCTCCCAGCGGGCCTACCAGCGTGTAGCGAGCCCCTGGCTGCGTCACCACCGGCAGCGGTTCCCCCAGCGTGAGCTGTCTGCGGGGAAATCCCTCTCTCGCGCGTCGAGCCTCTCGCAGCACGTTGCCCAACAACACCGGCCAGGCCGGCGTGCGCTGCAGGTTGGAGCGCGCCACCTCCACGTTCAGGTGGACGCGACCCTCCTCCTCGGACACCAGCACCGCGTCTCCCGCGGTGATGAGCGCGCGGCCCGGCGGATTGTCCCCCGCCGTCCAGCGCACGCCCGCGAGTTGCACGTCGTCCAGCAACGGGTGCCCCTTCTCCGAGAAGAAGGGCCCCAGGAACGTGCGCAGCGTGCCTCCCGCTCCCACTGTGACCTTCGCGTCCGTCCCTCGTGGGCCGATGAGCATCGCGCCCTCTCCCGGCCCAGCCTCCACCTCCGGAGCCACCACCAGGAACCGCTCCAGCGCCTGACGCGCGGGGGCATCCAGGCCCTCCGCCAGCGCCACTCGCACCGGGCGCGCCGCCGAAGGCACCAGCCTCGCCTGCCCGTCCTCCGGCAGCGCGTCCTGCGGCAGCGTCACCTCCACGTCCCCCGCGTTCTCGAAGGTGAAGCGTACCGTCGCCGCTCCCTCCGCTGGCAGTTGCACCTGCTCGCGCTGCTCCGTGCCCTCCTTCGCGCCCGGCCCCGGCTGCGCGCGCACCCGAACCTCCACGCTCTCCGGCCCGCCGAACCGCGCCACCCGCAGCGTCACCGTGGCCTTCGTGCCCTCGTCCCGCCGCTGCGCGGAGACGAGCGCCACGTTGTCTCGCGGTGCTCCCAGCGCCGTCCACCTCACTGCTGGCGGCACCACGACGCCTTCCGCGGGCAGCACATCCGTGAAGAAGTGCACCCGCCGGCCCGGCCCCGCCAGCTCCTGCGCCCACAGCAGCGTGGCCGTCACCTCGTGGTCCGCCCCCTGCGCCTGGAACGACTCCAACGCGCTCAGCCCCTTCGAGGGCTCCGTCTCCGGCCCCGCCAGCACTCGTGGCGCCGAGCCACTGGCCAGCACCGTCACCCGCGTGGCGCGCTCCTCCTCCAGCCGCTTCGCCGCCTCGCGCCTCACGCGCTCCAGCACCGTCACCCCGTCCGGCCCCCGCGCCGAGAGCGAGAGGCTGCCGTCCACCACCAGCACCACGTGCCTCGCCCGCACGTCGTCGCCAAAGCGCACGTCCGCCAGGAAGAGCGACGCCGCGATCACCGCCAGAGTCTCCAGCAGCAGGGACGCCTCGCGCGTGAAGCGCTCGAAGCGGGGACCCGCCTCCGCGCGCGGACGCGGCGTGCGCCACAGGAAGAGCGCGCTCACCGTCACCGGCTTCTGCCGCCGCCGCAGGAAGTACGCCGCCGCCAGCGGCACCAGCGCCCCCAGCGCCAGCAGCCCCCATGGGAAGCCGAAGCTCACGCGCTCCCTCCCGCCAGGAAGAGCGGCCTCAAGGGGCCTCTCACGAGCGCGCTCAGCGGCTCCGGAGCCGCGGCCGTCACCAGCGTCGCCCTCGCCCGCACTGCCGCGGCCCGCAGCCCACGCTGGTGCTCCGCGAAGCGCCGCGCGTACGCGGCCAGCACGTCCTCCGTCAGCAGTTCCTCCAGCGCCGCCCCGCTCTCCGAGTCCACCAGCCGAGCCCCCTCGCCTCCCGACGGCTCCACGTCCTCCGCGTCCAGCACCTGCACCAGGAAGAGCGCCGAGGCCCCTCTCGCCAGCCGCGCCGCCAGCGCGGACAGGTCCGTCTCGAACAGGAAGTCGCTCACCACCACGCGCAGGCCACACGGTCGCAGCGGCGGCATCCGCCCCAGCGCCGCGGACAGATCATCCCTCGCGTCGAATGGAGTCGTCCGCAGCGCCGAGCGGCACACCTGTCCCTGCGCCCGCTCCGGCCGCGAGCTCGTGGTGAGCAGGGTCGGCGCCAGCCCCTGCAGCGCGCCCACCTCCAGCGCCAGCAGCGCCACCTCCCGCGCTCGCGCCTCCTTCGTCGGGCTCAGCGCCACCGAGCGCGAGGCATCCACCAGCACCTCCAGGCGCGGAGACACCTCCTCCTGGCGCACGCGGAGGATGATCTCCCCGGTGCGCGCCACCGCGTTCCAGTCCACCTGCCGCAAGTCATCCCCAGGCTGGTAGACGCGGAAGTCGTGCAGCTCGAGCGAGGCGCCCGCGGAGGTGGCGCGCACCTCGCCCAGCTGCCCCCGGTGAGGCACGCGCGGCAGCGCCAGGGCGAGCCCCGGCGCCAGCCTCGCCACCTCGGTTTCGTCCGCCGCCCCGCTCACGACGCGTGGACCCGCCGCTCGCGCTCGACCAGGGCCCGATCCGCGCCGAAGGCCGCCAGCGCGGCCACCCCGCAGAGGAAGTACACCAGCTCCACCGTCATCTTCGGCTGGTCCGTCGCGTAGTCATGCGTCGCGAAGTTGACGAGCCCGACGACGGGGTTGAGCAGGTTGATGAGCCCGTTGTCGGCGGACTCCTCCATCAACAGGGCCAGCAGGGGCGGCAGCACAGCGGCCAGGCCCGCCAGCGCCATGAACAGGATGCGCACCGCCGCCGGAGACGCCAGCCGATCCGAGCGCGGCAGCTTCGCCACCAGCACCGCGGCCGACAGGAACAGCACCGGGTACGCTCCCGCGGCCGCCGTGGCATGGAGCAGCGAGCGCCAGTTGTTGCGCGTACCGGAGGAGCTCCACCCGAGCACCGTGCAGAAGAGCGCCCACCCCACCAGCAGCAGCACCGCGAGCCGGAACCCTCGCACCGCGCCTGGCCGCAGCAGGCTCCACGCCCGCGTCTTCGCCCGGAGCGCCCGCGCCTGCCCGTCCACGTCGGACATGACGAAGAGCCCCGCCATCGTCAGGTGCAGACACCCGAGGATTCCCGCCACGGCAGCGAGCTCCCGAGGAAAGCCCTCCTTCACCCACGCCCCCAGCACCCCCAGCGCGGTGATCAGCATCTGCACCACGAGCGCCCCTCGAGGCCCCCACGAGTAGTTCTCGGTGATCAGCGACAGCCGCGCGGCGGCCGCCTCGTACAGCAGCCACCCGTAGCTGAGCATCAGCCACAGCGCCACGCCGATGACGTAGGGCAACTCCTTCTCGCGCATCAACCGGGAGCTCTCCTCGCTGAGCGCGAAGGCTGCCACCAGCCCCTGGAACACCGCCCCGGCCAGCACCCCCAGCACCAGGAAGTGCACGAAGGCCCGCCCCAGCCGGCCGTCCGCCAGCGTCGCCGCGCACACCGCCAGCACCGTGAGGAACATCAGCCAGGCCGCTCCCAGCGACAGCACCACCAGGATCGTCGGCAGCGAGATGCCGTTGAGGTAGTAGCTGAACAGCAGGAAGGGCCCGGCCGCGGACGCGTACAGCGCCGCCTGCACCAGGTAGGACATCACCTTGCCGCGCAGGATGCGCCGAGGCCCCAGCCCGGTGAGCGCCAGCAGCACCCACGTCTCGTCCTCGCGCTCTCGCGCCAGCGAGCGGTACGCGCTGTAGGGGATGACGAAGAAGTGCACGAGCCCCAGGCACACGAAGTAGCTGAAGAAGTACCTGCCCCCCCGAGGCCGATAGCCCCCATCCCGCACGTCCGCGTACGCCATCAGCGACAGCAGCACGCACGCCAGCAGCATCAGCCCGAAGCACACCCAGAACACGCGGGTACGCACACCCTGGCGGATCTCCTTCACCACCAGCGGGTTGAGCCGGTCCCCCAGCCGCTCGCCCAGGGGCGCCTTCGCCGCGCTCTCCACCGCCGCGCTCATGCCACCCTCCCCTTCGTCACCGTCATGAACGCATCCTCGAGGTTCAGCTCCCGGTGGCTGAAGGCGCAGACCGGCACCCCCGCCCCCACCAGCGCCGCCAGCAGCCGCGCCGCCGCCTCATCCACCTGCGTCCGCGTGGCGCCCGGCTCCAGCTCCAGCCGCACCCGCAGCCCGTCCGCCTCCAGCGCCACCTGCCCCACCCGTGGCTGCTCCAGCAGCACCTTCTCCGCCCGCGCGTACGCCGCCTCCCCGTCCGCGCCCACCGCCAGCCGCACCGTCAGCTCGCTCCCCCCTCCGCTCTGGCTCTGCGCCAGCAGGTCCGCCACCTTGCCCGTCGCCAGCAGCCGGCCCTGCTCGATGATGGCGCACGTGTCGCAGATCTCCGCCAACTCCGTGAGGATGTGACTGGAGATGAGGACCGCCTTGCCCTGGTCCGCCAGCGCTCGCAGCAGCTCTCGCAGCTCGATGCGGGCGCGCGGATCCAGCCCGTCCGCCGGCTCGTCGAGGATGAGCAGCTTCGGGTCGTGCAGCAGCGTCCGCCCCAGCGCCACGCGCTGGCGCATGCCCTTGGACAGCGCGCTGGTGAGCTTGTCCTTCAGCGGCAGGAGCCCCGTGAACTCCATCACCGACGCCACGCGCTTCTTGCGCGCCTCGCCCTTGAGGCCATAGGCGCGCGCGAAGAAGTCCAGGAACTCCCAGACGGTGACGTCGTCGTAGGTGCCGTACCGGTCCGGCATGTAGCCGATCAGCGGCCGGGCCTTGTCCGGCGCATCCACCAGCGACTGCCCGTCCAGCAGCACCTCGCCCGCGGTGGGCGTGTCCAGCGTGGCGATGATGCGCATGGTGGTGCTCTTGCCCGCGCCGTTGGGCCCGATGAAGCCCAGGATGGTGCCCGCCTCCAGCTCGAAGGACACCTCGTCCACCGCGCGCAGCGCGCCATAGTCGCGCCGCAGCCCCTTCACCTGCAGCAGGCTCATCGCCCCACCTCGACTCGTCGCGGGCCGCTCATGGCTTGTCCACCTGTCCGCGCATGAAGTGAGTGCCCTCGTGGAGCTGCGCCGGCAGCGTCGCCAGCGGCGCGAAGCCCGGGCCTCCCAGCCTCGCCATGAAGTCCCCCTCCTCCAGCGGCAGCATGAAGTTGCTCCGGATGCCTTGCGCGCGGATCTCCACTCTGACCGGTGGGCTCACCACCCGCCCGAGGGACTCCTTGCCCGACGGGACCTCCGTAGCCATCCCCTCGGCGCCATCGGCGAGCTCGGGCAGCGCGTAGTGCCGCTTGCCGAGCCTCACGAGCCCTCCCTGGAGCGGCGCCCCGAGCGCGTTCTGCACCTTCCACCCCGCGCCTTCCTGGCGCACCACCAGCCGGGCGCGCGTCGTCAGCACGGCCAGCTCGCCCCACTCCACGTAGGTGCGAGAGGGCAGGAAGCCTTCCGCCACCATGCCCCCGCCCGTCCAGCTCACGTCCACGGTCCAGTCCTCCAGCTCGTCCGGCGCCACCAGCACGCCGGTGGAGGGCAGCTGCACCCTGTCAAGCGCCAGGTTGGCGTAGTACCCCCCCACCGCGGACGTCACCAGGCGATCCCTGGGACGGTCCAGCCAGGTGTAGCTGTAGCGCGAGGCGTGCGTGACGAAGCCGTCTCCCAGCAACGAGTCCCCGACGATGATCAGGCAGGTGAGCAACGCCACCGCCGGCACGCCGATGAGCAGCGCCACGGGCCCCTTGCGCCGGGCCAGGATCAGCCCTCCCGGCCCCACCACCAGCGAGAACAGGAAGATGAGGACGAGGAAGCGCCCCACCGGCACCAGGGCGTTGGGCAGCAGCGGCCACTCGCCTCCGCGCAAGGCGGACCGCGCCTCCTCCCAGCGCTGCGGCGGGCCGATGGGCTCCAGGTGCGGCTTGCCGTTCTCGACCACCGACAGCAGGGCATCGCGGCAGTCCTCCGCCCCGGACTGGCACAGGTACACCTGGCCGAAGGCGTACGCGTTCCACGCCTGCCGCTCCGGCTCGGGCTCGAGCAGGGGCAGGCGCTGGAGCACGTCTCGCGGCGGCCGCGCCAGGATGAGCGAGCCTCCCGCCGCGGCGTAGTTCTCCAGCGCGGCCCAGACATCCGCGGGCACGGAGGCCACCTCCCCGGTCACCATAACGGCGGGGAACCCGGAGTAGGCCGCCAGCTCCCGCGGCGCCTCCTCCACGGACATGAACCGGGTATTCACCAGCGGGGACTTGCTGTTCTCGACGCGAGACAGGCCGGTCCCCGCCTCGAAGGCCTTGGACGTGCCCAGCACCAGCGTGGCGAGGGCATCCCCCTCGTTCAGGTAGATGCCACTGGTGCGCTTGCGGAGATTGGGCCCCTCCACGGAGAAGAGGCCGGAGGGGACGGCGGAGGGAACGAGCAGGTACGTGGTCAGCCGCTGGCGCGGTGCGAGTTCCACCTCACGCACGGTGGAGGGAGAGCCCGAGCGATACCCCTGAAAGCCCAGGCGCAGCGGGCGCGGCACGGAGTCCAGGTTCTGCAGCGTCACCTCGAGAGGAGCGAAGCCGCGCTTGCCGCGCAGCGAGCCGGTGCGTACGGAGACGCGCAGCCCGTCCGTATCCTCCAGGTTCTCCAGGGTGCCAGTCGTATCGGCGTAGCCGAATCGCTCGGGCTCCTCGGCCTCGACCTCCCACTCCTCCGCGGGGGGAGGCGCTTCGGCCGCGGCCTCCGCTTCCTTCTGGTTCGAGGTGTCCTCCGCGAGGTCCTTCATGTGGTCCTCCGCGGCGCTCGCCTCACCGGCTTCCTCCGCGGGCTTCGCGGGCGCGACCACCGCGGGAGGCTGAGGCTGCGCGAGCCCGAGGCCCGCGACGAGCAGCGAGGGCAGCAGCAGCCAGGGCGCCAGGAGCCTACGCACGCGGCACCTCGGGCACCGCCTGGATCAGCGCTCGGATGACCTCCGTGGACGCCACCTTCTCCAGCGAGGCCTCGTAGGCGAGCACCAGCCGGTGGTTGAGGATGGCGGGCGCCACGGCGACCACCTCGTCGAACCCTACGTTGGGCTTGCCACGCAGCAGCGCCAGGGCCCGGCCCGCGGCGGCCAGTCCCAGCGCGGCGCGCGGCGAGGCGCCATAGCGGACGAAGCGGCGCACGGCGTCCGGCGCGTGCGGCTGGCGCGGGTCGGTGGCCTCCACCAGGCGGCCGATGAAGTCGGCGACCGGCCCGGGCAGGTGCACCCGGTCCGTGGCGGCGAAGAGGCGCCCGAGGCTCTCCGCGTCGAGCACGGGCGGCAGCGCGGGGGGGGCGCCTCTCACACGGGTGGTGAGCAGCGTGCTCAGCGTCTTGGCTCCCACGGGCGGCACCTGGACGCGGAAGAGGAAGCGGTCGAGCTGCGCCTCGGGCAGCGGGTAGGTGCCCTCCAGCTCGATGGGGTTCTGCGTGGCCAGCACGAAGAAGGGGTCGGGCAACGAGCGGGTCTGCCCGAGCACCGTCACGCTGCGCTCCTGCATGGCCTCCAGCAGGGCGGACTGCGTCTTCGGGCTGGAGCGGTTGATCTCGTCAGCCAGGACGATGCTGGCGAAGAGCGGGCCCTCGCGGAAGGTGAACTCGCGGCGGCCCTCGCCCTCCAGCACGTAGGTGCCGGTGATGTCGCCGGGCAGCAGGTCCGGAGTGAACTGGATGCGGCGGAACGGCAGCGCGAGCAGCCGCGCGAGCGCCTTGCACAGCTCCGTCTTGCCGAGACCCGGCAGGCCCTCGAGCAGCACGTGGCCTCGGGCGAGCACCGCCACCACCACCTGCTCGACGACGGTCTCCTGATCGAGCAGCACCTGGTTGAGGCCCTTCTTCAGCTGGGCCGCCACCTCCGCCGCCCCCTGCACCTCGGCGGGGCTCAGAAGCTCAGACACGTCCGCTCCTCTCGTTTCACTGACTGCCAAAATATCGCTTCACCAGGTCGCGGTTGCGCGGCAGCAACGGCCCGGTGGAGTACCCCGGCGTCGCGTCGCCCTGCGCCCCCGTGCCCTGCGTCGGCGAGGGCACCACCATGATGCCCTCCCGCCGTGGCTCCGCGGCCTTCAGTCCCCACAGCTCGCTCGCCTCGCCGCCCTGGCCCTCTGGCAGGGGCTGGAACTCGAGGCGATCCGGATCCATCTCCGCCGCGTCCCCGAAGACGAGCGGCCGGCTCTCCCCCCCGCGCCCCACTCCCGCTCCCTTGCCCTCCCTCACGGAGCGGCTCGCGTGCCCGCCACGCTGCCCCTGACCCTGCCCCTGACCCTCACCATCTTCCTGCTCGCCCTGTCCCTGTCCTCTCCCCTGGCCCCGCCGTCCCGAGCCAGACCGACTTGCGCTCCCCTGCTGGCTGGGATTGCCCTGGCCGAAGCGATCCGCGAGCTGCTGCTGTCGTCGCTCCAACGAGCGACGGAGGTCGGAGATCTGATCGAGGTTTCCTCCCGCCTGTCCGGACGCCGCCTTCCGTTGGCCCTGGGAGCCCTGCTGGCCCCCCGTCTCCGTGCCCTGGCTGTCTGTGGCGCCGTTCTCGCCGTTCTCCCCGTTCGCGCCCTTCGCACCGTTCTCGCCGTTGGCCTCGCGCTGGCCCTGGGCACCGTTCTCGCCTGCCGTCCCCTGGCTATCCGAGAGCGCCATCAAGGCCCGCTCCAGTTCCTCGCGCTCGCGGGCCACGCTCTCCGCGCTTCCGGCGGCTCCCAGCTCCTCTTCCAATTCTCGAGCGGCCTCGGCGGCTCCGGCGAGCTCCGCGGCGGCCTCGGCGGCGCGCTCGGAAATCCGCTTGTCCAGCCCATCGGCGGCCTCCCAGTCGGCGGAGTCGAAGCGACCCTCGGCGACCTCCTCGGCCAGCCGGCGCAGCTCCTCGTCCATGGGACTGCCCAGCGGCTCCTCCCTGGCGAGCGCTTCGGCCTTGGCCTGAACGGCGGCGACCTTGGCGGCGGCAGCGGCGTTGATGTGGCGGGGAGAGGGGGCGGGCAGTGGCAGGAGGAAGCCAACGGCCAGGAACACGAGCGCGCCGAGCAGGGCGCCCACGGGACGCCGCCAGCGCACCTCGGGAGGCTTCACGGCGCGAGCGAACTGGTTGACGGAGAGCTCCCACTCTCCGACGGGGCGCTCCAGGCGGGTGAGCAGCAGGCCGCCCGCGTTGGCCGAGCGATCCGCGAGCACCGCCGCCTGCTCCAGGGAGATGCCTCGGTGGCGGGCGCGAAGTCCCCACCACAAGCCACCGGCCAGGAGGAACAGGGGCGCGGCCCACAGGGCGGTATCGCGCAGGAGCAGGCGAGCCACGACACAGAGCGTGACGGCGGCCCACATCGGACCGATGCCCGCTTCGGCCCAGGCCACCGCGTTGAGACGCCGCTGCACGCGCCGCACGGGCGCGAGCACGAGAGCCTGGAACCGGCGTTCTTCACTGACGGCCATGGACGGGACAGAGTGTCGGTCACCCGGAGGGGCTTTCACAAGCCGCCCGGGACGTAGCCGCGCTCACAAGGGGCATGCTTCGGGTATGGCGTGGCAGGGCAAGCTCTCCTGGTCCGCGAATGGCCGGAGCTGCGAGCACGATCCGACGCGCTCCAGCCTGAGCCTCACGGCGCCCTCGCGGTAGCCTGCCCCTCATGGCTCATGCTGCGAAGCTGTCCCAGCACTGCCGCACCTCCCTGGCGCTCCCCTCGGCGCTCCTCGTCCTGGCCATGAGCCTCCTGCCAGCCTGTGCCACTCGCTCGGCTGGCTCGACGGCTCGCGAGTTCAGGCTCTCGGGTTACGACTCGGCTGCGCATGTCACCCGAGATTCCTCATCCGATGAGTCCCAGCGCCTTCCTGTCCCCTCGTGGAAGGCTGACACCGCGACACTGGAGCGAGCACGACGCGCGGAAACAGAACACGCGGTGCAAACGCTCTGGACGGTGGTGAGGGCCACGGACTCTCCCGGTGCCAGATGGGAGTTCCGCTTCTGGTCTCATGCTGGCGCCCTCACGCTCCTCTCCCTGCGACTCATCGAGGAAGGCGATGGGCAGGCGGTCCCCGTGAGCCGAGGGGCGTTCCTCCAGCGCCTCGAACGAGAGTTCCCCACTCTGCTGGGGACCCGACCGCGAGAACTCACCCTCTCCCTTGAGAGGCAGGAGAAACGTTGGAGCGTGGATCTCGACACGTCCTCACGCGACTCTCCGCCCGCCTACGCGAGGACGCTCCCCTCCACTCGCGCTGGCACCTCCGATGAAGAGTACCGACAGGCACTGGACATGGCGCGACGCGTCACGAGGCTGCTGGGCGTGTCTCGCGATGGCAGTTCTCGCCTGGTGGTGCGGTTGATGCTGGAGGACCAGCGGCTCGTGGGCTGGGAGCCGGGAGAACTGGACTCCTCGGGCGATGGCCCCCTCCTCCACCCTGGCGAGGAAGCAGTGACCACGGTCCTCGGAGCCTTGCTGCCCTTCATGCGCGGAATGGGCGAACGCTCGGTGGCCCTCACGCTGCACGGCAGGCACAGGCACGGAGACGCCCAGCCTCGCTGGCAGGTGGTGGAAGCTCGCACGCTGGAGCCACCGCCACCGCCCATGGAGGTGGCGGACTTCCACCAGGAGTACCGCGCACTGCACGAGCACATCCTCGTCGAGTTCCAGGATCAGTCGCGCCAATACGCGGTGCTCGCGGCGGGCTTCACCCTGGAGCAGATCGCCTACGCCGTCGTGGGCGGCCTGCTGATCAAGCGCGCTCTGGTGCTCATCGAAGTGGCGGCCCCCACCATCACCTCCGTCCTGGCGCGGGGCGGCAAAGGCGCGGTGAGCTGGTTCCGTACCGTGCTGGTGCGTGCGGCTCCCGAGGAGCGTGTGCTCCTCCAACAGTTGTGGATGAAGGTGGAGACGCAGGGGCTCAACTCACTCACGGTGGCGGAGAGGCAGCAGTTCGGTGCCCTCATGAGCCGCCTGGAGAGAGTGTTGAGCACGCCTCTGGACAACTATGCCAAGGACAGACTCCGCGAGTGGGCACGCCAGGAGTACTTCACTCTGTACAATCCTCAGTTCGCCAGGCTGCTGGGAACCCAGGAAATGAAGTTCTACCAGGTGCATCACCTCCATCCGATGGAGTATGCCCACCTCTTCCCGAAGCTGGATATCAACGGCGGATTCAACCTCACGGCCGTCCACGTGGATGTTCACCGCAGCATCAGTGCTGTCTGGCGCTCACTTGGAGGAGCCTCGGAACGGATGAAACCTCAGGACGTCGAGCGGGCAGTGGAGATCATCCACCGCCATTACCACCGCTGGTTCGGGAAGCGCTTCGATCCAAGAGAGGCCTCGGCTCTGGCCAACGCCAAGAATGCTGCGCTGGAAGAGATGGCTGCACTCAAAGCATCACTGACTCCATGAGCTGAGAGACAAGGCTGCATGCCTGATACGGCCCCGCTTCCAGGATTCGACCGGCTCGTCGGCATCTGCCAGCGCCACGCCCTCGCCTTGAGCCTCTCTCCCCCGCTCTCAACCGCGCCCAAAGCTGGAGAGCTGCTCTTCGGCGAGCCTGTGGACCCTCAGCTGGCAGCCGTCTACTCGCGCCTGGGCGCCGCTGAACTCGGTCCACTCACTCTCTACCGACCCGGCTCTGAATGGATGGATCTCGTTCCGTGGAATGAGCGGCTGAGGGAAGATGGAGCGGAGCCCTTTCGCTCCTGTCTCGTCTTCGGAGAGAAGACGGGCTTCTCCTATTACCTCGGCACCGTTCCCACCCTGGCCAACGCCCACGCGCTCCAACCGGTCGTCTACATCGACGGTCACGAAGCTCCGTTTGCCATCCCCGTCGCCTCCAGCGTCGACCGCTTCTTCGACACCTACTCCCGTTACCTGGAGCGGATGGCCGTCGACCTCGAGTACGTCCATACGGGCTCTCCCGCCCTGCTCTTCCCCTGGAGCACGCCCGAACTCGTCGCCTCGGACGCTCCCCTGATCGCTCAGGTGCGCGCCGGCCGCTTCGATTTCCTGGCCCATGGCGCCCCGGGCGCACTCGAGTGGCTCGAGCAGTTGCGGCACACGCTCCCCTAGAAGCCAGGCGTCCCTCTACCCAGGGAAGCACACGTCTTCCCACTTTCTCCGCCTCACACTCCCAGCGCGGGCCTCAGCTCCGTCGGCCCCTGGCGGGGTCAGCCGCTCCAGGTCCTTTCTTGCGGCCTGGGAAACGAGCGCCAACCTGCCGATTCATTTGACTTTTTGTCCCCGGAGAAGAATGGATGCGGCGCTCTGTTCGAGCCTCGGGTCCCGATGGACCCCGTGACACAACCAGCACGTGGCATTTCCACGCAAGGCCGGTGTTCTGCTGGTTCCCTCTCACCGATGCAGGCTTCCATGACGTCCCTCCTTCTCCTCGTCCAGGCTGGCCAGCCCGAGCTCGGCTGGCTGAGCCGCAAGCTGCTCGGCGTCACTCTCTCCAGCGCGGAGTGGGTGCTGTGGCTGCTCGTCACCCTGTCCGTGCTCTCCATCGCGCTCATGCTCGAGCGCGCCGTCTACTTCGCCACCCACCGGCTCAGTGACTCGGAGGCCCTGGCCGTCAAGCTGGCCCGCGGCGAGTTCGACGCCGTGCGCGCCGCCATCCAGGGCAAGAAGGGCATGGAGGCCGCCGTCATCCGCGAGGGCCTCGACTCCACCGCCCAGGGCCCCGACACCGTCGAGCAGGTGATCGCCTCCACCGTCTCCCGCGAGCGCCCCCAGTACGAGCGCTACCTGTCCTTCCTGGGCACCCTGGGCAACAACGCGCCGTTCATCGGCCTGTTCGGCACGGTGCTCGGCATCATCAAGGCGTTCAACGACCTGGGCGCCACCAACGTCAAGGGCGCCGCCATCCAGCAGACCGTGATGGCCGGCATCTCCGAGGCGCTCGTCGCCACCGCCGTGGGCCTGGCCGTGGCCATCCCCGCCGTGGTCGCCTTCAACGTCTTCAACCGCCAGCTCAAGACGCTCACCAGCCGCACCAATGCCCTGGGCTTCGCCCTGGTGGGCAGCCTGCGCGCCGAGGGCCGCAAGACCGCCACCTCCGCGGAGGGGCGCTAGGCCATGGCCGGCGGTGCGCAGCAGGACAACGAAGAGGAAATCACCGGCATCAACGTCACGCCCCTGGTGGACATCGTGCTGGTGCTCCTCATCATCTTCATGGTGACGGCCAACTTCATCGTCCGCGAGACGGTGGAGGTGGACCTGCCCCGCGCCGCCAACGGCGGCGAGACGGTGCAGGGGCTCGTCAACGTCGTCCTCGACAAGGACGGCAAGCTCTACTTCGACGGCACCGAGGTGCCCGAGGACGAGCTGAATCGCAAGGTGGCCGAGGCGGTGGCCAAGGACAAGGACACCCGCGCCATCATCAGCGCCGACCAGAGCCTGCCGTACGGCCGGGTGATGCACCTCATCGACGTGGTGAAGGGACAGGGCATCGCCAAGTTCGCCCTCAACATCCAGAAGGATGCCGCGCCCACACCCGCGGCGGCTCCCGCGAGTCCCTGAGGCGAGGCGCCCATGAGCCAGGCGATTCTCGACAACCCGCTGCCTCCACGCCGCTCGTCGCAGTGGGCCCTCGTGTTCGTGCTCGTCTCGCTGGCGCTGCACGGCGTGGGCCTGTTCGCGCTCAGCCGCATGAAGGACCGCGCCATCCACGAGGCGCAGAAGCCGGTGGAGCTCGTCATGGTGGAGGTGCAGAAGCCTCCGCCTCCGCCCCCTCCCCCCAAGGAGGAGCCCAAGCCCCCCGAGCCTCCCAAGGCCAGGCCCCCGCCCAAGCCGCCCCCCGTGAAGGTGGCCCAGGCGGAGAAGCCGCCCCCGCCTCCGCCGGAGCAGGCCCCGCCTCCGCCCAACGAGCCGCCCCCCGAGCCCACCAAGCCGGTGCCGCTCGTGGTGGGCATCTCCATGTCCTCCACCACCGCCGCCGGCGGCTTCGCCGCGCCCGTGGGCAACACCGCCTACGGCAAGGTGGACAGCAAGGCCAAGGCCCCCAGCGAGGTGAAGGAGTACGCGGCGCCCAAGTACACCCCCATCTACCAGGTGGACTCCGAGCCCCAGGTCGCCTCCGAGGTGAAGATCCCCTACCCCGAGGAGGCCCGGCGCGCCGGCATCGAGGGCACCGTCACGCTCTCCATCACCATCGATCCCGAGGGCAAGGTGGTGGCCGCGAAGATCATCTCCGGCCCCGGCTACGGACTGAACGAGGCGGCGCGCGACGCCATCAAGCGCTTCCGCTTCAAGCCCGCCATCAAGGGCGGAGAGGCCGTCTCCACGGAGATGAAGTACGCCTACACCTTCCTGCTGGACTAGCCCGGCTTGTCGTCTCGCGCGGGCAGCGGAGCACAGCTCCCGCGCGAGGCCTCCCGCTGCTCGCTCAGCTTCGCCACCGCGCGCACCATCACGTCGCGCAGCGCGCGCAGGTCCTCCGCCGAGAGCGCCGAGATGGCCGCGGGCGGCTCGGCCACCCGCTCCATCAGCCGCTGCCGCACCTCCGCGCCCGCCGCCGTGAGACACAGCAGCTTCACCCGCCGGTCGTGCTCCGCGCTGCGCCGCTCCACCAGGCCCCGCGCCTCGAGCCTATCCACCAGCCCCGTCACGTTCGAGGCATCACACGCCAGGTAGCTGGCCATCACGCTCATCGGCTGCGGGCCGTAGCCCAGCGTTCGCAGCATGTGCGCCTGCACCGTCGACAGGTCGAACTCCGCCGCCAGTCCCGGGAAGTGCCGCATGCGCTCCTGGATGAGCTCGAAGAGCGGCTTCCACGCCTCGCGCGCCAGATTCTCCTCGGGTCTGGAGGAGCCCACCGCCTCGCTGCTCTGCGTCGCGCGGGCCTCCATCCCTTCCACTTCCGTCCTGCTCATGGCGCCATCGTAATTCACTCGTGGCACCTCGACAATTGACTTCCTCAACCATTGGGGATGACAAGCTCACCGGTTCCCCGTGTGCCTGGAAGCCACGGGACGGGGCAGCCTGATGGCCCCCCGCCCCGCTCACGCCGCGCTCAGCAGGCGATGTCGAGGCAGGAGGCGCCCTTCGGCGCGCAGACGCCGCAGCTCGGGTTGCAGCACCAGGTGCCCGCGCCGCAGCTGTTGCCACCGCAGGAGCCGCCCAGCTGCTGCTCCTCCGGGGGCAGCGGCTTCATGGCCGCCGCCTCGGGCTGCTGCGGCTGCTGCGCCACCTCGCACATCACGTCCAGACATGAGGCGCCCTTCGGGGCGCAGACGCCACAGCTCGCGTTGCAGCAGTAGGTGCCCTTGCCACAGGTGTTGCTGCCGCAGGGCACGCCGATGACGTTCTCGTCCGCCTCCGCTCCGCCACCGTTGTGGAGGCCGGCGCCAGCAACGGGGTCGACGTTCGCATGCTGAGCCTGCGTGTCGGTGGACTCCTCCACCGTGCCGCCGCACGCCGAGGCCATCAGGGCCAACACCGCGACTGCCATCCAACGAAGCTTCATGGGAACTCCCGTGGGTAGAGGGACACTGCCGGCGCGGGAAGGTACGGAAGCCTCGACTCAAAAAACAGGACTTCCTGCATCTCTTTGAAATCCAGCCAGAGCCGCAACCCTCCTACATCAGCCACGCTTGAGCAGCTTGAAGGCCACCTCGCGGCCCTGCCCGGCCCTCAGGGCCAGGTGGATCCACAGGATGGCCAGGGACTCCAGGTGGGCCGCGTTGCGCATGGGGCCCACGTCGATGGGCGTGAAGCCGGCACGGGTGGCGATGGAAGCCACGAGCGCCTTGGCCTCCGCGTCGTCTCCGGCCAGCTGCACGTCGACGGACGTGGTGCCAATCTTCGGATCGAGGTGGAACTCGGAGCCGAAGGTGGAGAACCCCTTCACCACGCGAGCCTTCGGGAAGGCCTTGGCGAGCGCGGCGGTCAGCGAGCCCTCGGGGGGCGGGGTGTGAACGGGACCGTCGTCCCACCGGAGCGGGTTGTTGCAGTCCACGAGCACCTTGCCGGAGATGTCTCCCAGGGAGCCGGCGGCCTCCACGACGGCGTTGCCAGGCACGGCGAGGATGATGACGTCGGCCCACTTGGCGGCCTCGGGCACGCTCGTGACGTCCGCCCTGCCTTCGCACCGGGCGAGCACGTCCTTCAGGTCCTTGCCCTCGCGGACGCCGAAGCGGATGGAGAAGCCACTGCGGGCAAGGAGGATGCCCAGATTGCCGCCGACGTTCCCGGCACCGATGAGGGCAATACGAGGGTTCTGGCTCATGACAGGACTCCTGGGAGATGGGGAGGGCATGAGGCCGCTCCCCTGGCCCGGAAGGTCTAGCGCCCCCATTCCCAGGGCTGTGTTTCATTTCTCGCAACGGGATGTTGCATGCGGCGCAACCCTCCACGGCCTGCTCCAGGGTGGACGGGGCCCCTGCGCCATCCCGGAGCACGCCGCCCCAGAGTGGAGCATCCCTCCGGGCGGGGCTCCGTCACGAGCGCCAGTGCTTTTGCGGGGTTGGCCATGGCACGGCAGGTGCTTTCCAGGAGAGCGTGACTTTCCTGAGGAGGCGCCATGTCGGGAGTTGATACGAACCTGCTCAAGCACTTCAACCTCGCGGCCCAGCTGGGCCATGACGGCGAGCACTGGGCCGCGCTCTCCGCGTATCGGTCGGTGATTGCCCGGGCCAGTGAGCCGGGGGGCCCGAAGAGCTCGCCGGCGTTCATCGCCACCGCGCGCATGCGGGTGGGGCTCTGCCTGAAGGACCTGGCGCTCCATGAGGAGGCGCGGCAGGAGTTCGCCGACATGGCGCCCTTGGCCGGTGCGCTCGCCCGCGCGGCGCGCTTCGAGTACCACTTCGCCTACGGCACCACGCTGGGGAGGCTCCGCCGGATGGAGGAGATGTACCTGGAGCTCCTCCAGGCGATGAGCGTCGCCGAGGCCATGGGGGACTACACCTCTCGGCTCGAGCGCTGCTGGGTGAAGCTGCTCTCCCACGCCGAGCAGGCGCGGGACTGGGACTTCCTGGAGCAGAAGGCGCGGCTGGCGGCGGACATCGCGCACAAGCGCGGGATGATGCGGCTCTACGTCTACGCCACGGACATGGCCTCGGTGGCCCGCCACCACCGCCAGCAGCTGAACTGAGAGGCGCCTCCGCGCCTTGCCTCAGCTGCCAGCGCTCTGGACGAGCGAGAGGGGCGCGGTCTCCTCCGTGGGGCCCTGAGCGAAGTAGATGCGCTCGAGCAGCTTGCGCTGATGGATGAGGGGCTTGTCGTACTTGCCCAGTCGCATGCCCTTGAGGCTGTACGGCGTGTCGGCGACGAGCGGGATGAAGCGCGCGTCATCGCGGATCTCGAACCAGGCGAGCACGCGCTGGGCCTGGCGCACCACGGGCAGCAGCGGCCGGAAGCGCGCGTCCAGGAGCTTGAGGAACGCGAAGACGTGGAAGCGGGTGGTGCGCGGCGTCTCCGGCACCATGAAGATGGCGAAGTGGTGGTGGAACGGGCGCGGCGCGCCCGAGGGCGCTCTCCAGTGGATGGAGTAGTTGGTCCGCACGGGATCGAAGCGCGTCACCCAGTCGTTGTGGAAGGTGTCGCCGGGCTTCAGCAGCAGCAGCCGCACCAGCCGGCTGGCCCGCTGGGGCGCGCGGTAGTGCACCTCCGTGCGGTCCTCGTGGTTCTCCGCGGAGTAGTCGATGTGGTGGGTGTCGTGGTCGTCCCAGCCCAGGCGCGTGTGGACGAACGGGGTGTGCTCGTCCTCGCTGAAGTTGTCGAGCGCCACGTGCAGCGGCGCGCGGAACAGCATGGAGAAGGCGCCGGTGAACTCGAAGCCCTCGGGCGCGAAGTCCGGGAAGGCGGACAGCGGCGTGTCCCGCGCGGAGAGCCACAGGTAGCCGTAGCGCTCGACGAGCTGGAAGGCGCGCGCGTCGCACTTCTTCAGGTCGGGCTGGCTGGGGCTGCGGCCGTGGCCCTCGGCGTCGAAGTTCCAGCCATGGTACGGGCACTGCAGCCGGCCGTCCCTGCTCACCTTGCCCGCGGAGAGCGGCGCGAAGCGGTGAGGGCAGGCATCCGCCAGCGCGGCGGCCTTCCCCGTCCCATCCCGGAACAGGGCGTAGGCGCGTCCGGCCAGCTCCACACGCAAGGGCTTCTTTTGAAGCGCCCGGGCTGGCAGAACGGGGTGGAAGAAGCGGGTGACATCCGGCATGGGTTCCATACGCCTCAACATAATGCCCCTGCTCGGGGTGGTGCTGGCCCTCTCGGTCGCCTGCGTCCGGCGCCCCCTCGCCACATGTCCGGACAAGGGGGGACACACGTGGCGCGAAGTGAACAGCCCTCACTTCCGAGTATTGACGGACCTGGGCAACCGCGTGGCCCGCCTGTCGGCCTTGGAGCTGGAGCAGCTGCGCGCCGCCCTGCTCCTCGTCTGGGGGAGCCCGGTGGATCCCGCCGGCCAGGTGGAGGTCATCGTCGCCCGCAGCGACGTGGAGCTGGAGGAGTTTACCCAGGGCGCGCCCATGGAGGCGTTCCTGGACTCCTCCGGCCGGAGCCCGCTGATGGTGATGGCGGGAGACGGGGAGTACCTCCTGCAGCGCCCCGAGTCCCTGCAGGTGCAGGCGCACGAGCTGGCCCACCACATCGGCCGCTTCGTGATGGTGCGGCAGCCGCGGTGGCTCTCGGAGGGGCTGGCCACCTACCTCCAGACGGTGCGGTTCACCAACCTGCGCAGGAAGGCCACGTTCGGGGAGTTTCCTCCGGACTACGCCCGCTACCTGCGCAGCCACCGGCGGCTGCCGATGAAGCAGCTGTGGACGTGGGATCGACGGCCGTATGCAAACTCGGAGGACTCGCTGCCCTACTACGCGACGTCCTGGCTGTGGGTGGTGTACCTGATGGACCGCCAGCCGGAGCGCTTCCGGAGCTTCCAGGAGCGGCTGTCGCGCGCCGAGGAGCCCCGTCAGGCCTGGGAGGCGACCTTCCAGGACGTGCCTGGGCTGGAGGAGGACCTCCAGAAGTACGAGCCGAAGGAGGAGGGACGGCTCACGGTGGAGCTGCCACCCATCGCTCCGGAGCTCGAGGTGAGGGAGCTGGACTGCGCGGAGATCCACGCCCTGCGCGCTCGGCTCTTCCTGCGCAGCCCGGGGCCGCGGCGCGTGGCGGAGCGCGTGCGGCTGGCGAACGAGGAGGTGAAGGAGGCGCTGCGCGAGGACCCGACGAACGTGAGCGCCGTGCAGCTGAGGGCAAGCTTCACTCCCGAGCCGGAGAAGCGGCTCGCCCTCGCGCGGGCGCTGGTCCAGGCCCGGCCGGAGAGCGGAGCCGCGTGGAGCCTGCTGGGCCAGTCACTCCAGGAGGCGGGCGCTCCGGCGGCAGAGCAGGTGAGCGCGCTCCAGCGGGCGCTGGAGCTGGAGCCGGAGGACGTGGATGCCCTGGTGGCGATGGCCTGGCTCCACACGGAGCAGGGCGCTACGGCGGAGGGGCTGACGAAGGCCGAGCGCGCCGTCCGTCTTGCGCCTGGGAGAGCCTCCACGCTGGAGGCCTACGCGGCGCTGCTCTTCCAGGCGGGGCGGTGCGAGGAGAGCGTCACCGCGCAGCAGCGAGCCATCGGCGTGCTGGGCGGCCACGTCACCGAGGCCCTCCGGCCCGCGGCGGAGGCCACGCGAGAGGCGATGCGGCGCAAGCTCGCGGAGTACGAGCGTCACTGCGTGGACGGGCGGAAGCGCTGAGCCCCAACGGGCGTCACTCCGGCGCGCTCGTGGACTACAGTGAGGGCGCCGTGGAAACCCCCGCTCCCAGCCGGCGCCGTCTCCTGCTCGTGATGGCGGCCTTCCTGCTCTCCGCCGTGCTCGCGGTGGGCGGAGTGCTCTACATGCACGGCCTGCTGCCGGCCTCCGTCCCGAGCGGGGACTTCCCCTTCCACTACGGCGGCTATGCGCGCGTGCTGCGCCACGTGAAGCCGGACGGGGACGTGGACTTCTCCGCCATGGGCCGGGAGCGCCTGGAGCTGGACACCTTCGTGCGCTCCCTGGCCACCTTCTCGCCGCGCTCGCGGCCCGACCTCTTCGAGAAGCCCGAGGACGCGCTGGCCTACTGGCTCAACGCCTACCACGCGCTGGTGCTGCAGGCGCTGGTGGACGAGTACCCCTACCTGGAGAGCGTCGAGAGCAAATGGCTGGGCAGCTTCTTCTGGAGCCGCTCGTGGCCGGTGGGAGGCCAGCGGCTGACGCTCTGGGCGCTGAAGCACCGCATCCTCCTGAAGGAGTTCGCGGACCCGCGCATCCACCTCGCCCTCTTCCGAGGCACGCGCGGCGGGCCGCTGCTGGATGGGGCCCCCTTCGAGCCCGCCTTCCTCGACTCGCAGCTCAACGACGCGGCCCGGCGCTTCATCGGCGACAAGCGCCACGTACGGCTGGAGGGAAACACCGTCCACCTGGCCCGCGTCTTCGACACCTACCGGGAGGACTTCCTCGCCGCGCTGCCCGAGGGCCGCCGAGGCACCGTGCTCCAGTTCGTCTGGGCCTTCCTTCCAGACACGTGCACGGACCGCTATGGCTGCGACACCCGGGGAGACCTCGATCGCGTGTGCGGCACGAAGCTCGACCAGTGCAGCATCGCCTTCGAGGCCGAGAATGTGTCGCTCCCGGATGCCGCCGAGCGCGGGCTCCGGACTGGCGCTCCGTAAACGCCAGCCCCGCCCCCTGTCGGCCGACGGGTTGCGAACTGGTATGCCTGTCATACCAGTTGGTGGCGCTCTGGACCGACACGGGCACCTCCCGAGAGGTTGTAGGGGCTCGGGGGGCGGTGTGCGCATCGCGCCCGGGGCCAGTCGGTCGAGCAGCGACAGACAGGTTGGGACGGCACGCGGGTGCCGTCCCCTGTGTCCCGTCTCAGGCCCGGCCCGCCGCCTGCCGTCCCCGCCGCGAGAGCGCGTCGATGGAGGCCGCCACGAGCAGCACCGCGCCCGTGACCATGAACTTCACGGACGAGGACAGCGCCAGCAGGTCCATCCCGTTGGAGATGGAGCCGATGACCAGCGCGCCGAGGATGGCCGACCACGCCGAGCCACGGCCACCGAAGAGGCTGGTGCCGCCGATGACCGCCGCCGCGATCGAGTTGAGCAGCACGTCACCGCTGCCCGAGGACTGGTTCACGGCCAGCAGGCGCGAGGACGCGAGGATGCCGCCGGCCGCGGCCATGGTCGACGCCAGCGTGAAGATGGCCACGCGGATGGTCTCCACGCGGATGCCGGCCCGCTTGGCCGCCTCCGCGTTGCCGCCCACCGCGAAGACGTGACGGCCGAAGCGCGTGCGCTTGATGAGCAGCTCGATCAGCACCACGAAGCCCGCGAAGATGAGCCCCGCCAGGGGCAGGCCGCGGTCCTGGGTGAAGACGGCGACGGCCGCCACCACCGCGCCGGAGATGACCACCATGCGCGCCACCGTGGAGCGCATGGGCGCCAGGGGCAGCCCCGCCCCCGCGCGCCGCCAGCGCTCCACCAGCACCGAGGCCACGTAGAGCAGGATGATCAGGATCGCCACCGGCCAGGCGATCTCCGCCTCGAAGAAGGTGCCGGTGAGCCCGGTGATGAGCGGGTCATTCAGGTTCACGGTGCCCGTGCCGCCCAGCGCGAAGAGCAGCGCGCCCTGCCACCCGAGCAGTCCGGCCAGCGTCACCACGAACGAGGGCACGCGCAGCCGGGTGATCCACAGGCCATGGAACAGGCCGATCCCCGCGCCCGCCGCCAGCCCCATGAGGATGGAGGGCACGGGAGCCCACTGCTGCTTCACGTTGAGGATGGTCATCACCGCGGCGGACAGGCCGCTCACGGCGCCGGCCGACAGGTCGATCTCCCCCAGGAGCAGCACCAGCACGATGCCCGCGGAGATCGTCCCCATGGCGGCGATCTGCAGCATCAGGTTGGTGAGGTTGACCGCGGACAGGAACCGCTCGTTGGCCATGTAGAAGATGAGCCAGATGACGACCAGCCCGATGAGGACGGGCAGGCTCCCCAGCTCGCCCTGGGACACGCGGCGGAGGAACCCCTGCCAGGCTCCCTTCAGCCCCGGGGCATCCTGGATGAGCCGGGGATCGACTGCGATTTCACGGGGGGCGCTCATGTGGCCTCCGGCTTGAGCGTCTCGACGACCTCGGTCTTCTTCACTCCGGTGATGGCGGCGACGACGTCCACCTGCTTGACGTCCTTCACGTCGAACGTCGCCACGCGCTTGCCCAGCCGCATGACGATGATGCGGTCGGCCACGGAGAACACGTCCACCATGTTGTGGCTGATGACCACCACCCCCAGGCCCTGCTCGCGCAGCCTGCGGATGAGGTCCAGCACCTGCTTGGTCTGCGCCACGCCGAGCGCCGCGGTGGGCTCGTCCAGGAGCACCACCTTGGGCGAGCCCATCATCGCGCGCGCCACCGCGATGGACTGCCGCTGTCCGCCGGACAGCGACGCCACCTGGGTGCGCACGCTGGGGATGCTCACGCTCAGGCGCTGGAGCAGCTCCGAGGCCTGCTGCTCCATGGCCGTCTCGTCCAGCCAGCCCGCCAGCTTCCGGATGCCCCCCGCGCGCAGCTCGCGCCCGAGGAACAGGTTGCCGACGACGTCCAGGTTGTCGCAGAGCGCGAGGTCCTGGTACACGGTGGCTATTCCCAGCGACGTCGAGGCCTGCGGCCCCGTCAGGGACACCGGCCGGCCCTCGAAGAGAACCTGGCCCTCGTCGATGGGGTTGATGCCCGAGATCACCTTGATCAACGTGGACTTGCCGGCGCCGTTGTCGCCCACCAGGGCGACGACTTCACCGGCGTGCACCTCGAAGTCCACCGCCGTCAGGGCCTGAACGGCGCCAAAACGCTTGGAGATGCCTCGAAGCGCGAGCAGCGGGGTCGCGGACATCCGTGCCTCCTGGCCGTGTGGCTACTGGAGCTGCGCCGTCGCGCAGGCTTCCTTGTAGCTGCCCGCGCAGATCTCGTCCGCCTTCCAGAAGCCGTCGGCGATGACGGTGCTCTTGACGTTGTCCTTGGTCACCGCCACCGGCGTGAGCAGGATGGAGGGCACGTCCTTCTGGCCGTTGTTCACCTTGGCGTTGACCTTGCCGGCCGGGGCGGGCTGCCCGCGGACCAGGGCCACCGCGAGCTCGGCGGCCACCTCGGCCTCCGGCTTGATGGCCTTGTACACGGTCATGAACTGCTCGCCGGCGACGATGCGCTGGATGCCGGCCAGCTCCGCGTCCTGGCCCGTGACGGGAGGCAGCGGCTTGACGCCCGCGGCCTTCATCGCGGCGATGGCGCCACCGGCGGTGCCGTCATTGGCGCAGTACACGCCGGCGATCTTGTCCTTGCCAATCGAGGTGATGGCCTGCTCCATCTGCTGCTGGGCCTTGTCGGGGCTCCAGTCCGGAGTGTCGTACTCGGCGCCGATCTTCAGGCCGCTGCCGTCGATGACGCTGTGCGCGCCGGCCTTGAACAGCTTGGCGTTGTTGTCGGTGGGCGCCCCGTTGATCATCACGATGGTGCCGCCGGCCTTGCCGTCCGCCTTGAGCTTGTCCACGAGCGCCGTGCCCTGCAGCTTGCCGACCTGCTCGTTGTCGAAGGAGATGTAGTAGTCCACGTCCGCGCCGGTGATGAGGCGGTCATAGCTGATGACGGGAATCTTGGACTGCCGGGCGCGCGTGACGATGGCGGCCGCGGAGGCCGAGTCCACCGGATCCAGCACCAGCACCTGGGCGCCGTTGGTCAGCGCGGCCTCGGCCTGGTTCTGCTGCTTGGCGGCGTCCTGGTCCGCGTTGCTGTAGATGACCTCGCACTCGGCGCACAGCTCCTTCACCTTGCGCTCGAAGTGCGGCCGGTCGTGGGACTCGTAGCGCGCCGTCTTCGACTCGGGCAGCAGCAGGGCGATCTTCCCGCCAGCCGGCTTCTTCACGGCGGGGGCGGTGCCCGTGGCGGTGCCCGTGGTGCCAGTGGCGGCGGTGTCTCCACCCGCCTCCTTGTTCTCCTTCTTACAGCCAGGGATCAGCAGCATCACAGCGGCCAGCACCGACGCGGCGCCGACTCGAGCCATCGAAGAACGGGTATTCAACTCGTCCTCCTTCTCGTGAAGGGTGAAGGGTGTGGGGAAGCGGGCGCGCATCCTGTCCCCACCCGTCAGGTACCGCAAGACTTTGTCTGAAAGCGCTAGTCAACGCCGCGCGCTGACGCAGCGGGCCATGCATGACGCACTGCTTCCTCGCGCACCTACGAAACGCCTGTTCATTGAGTCATCGAAAACCCGAGCATCTCTTTTCTCGATATTCGATAACCCGTGCGGCGCGGCCGGCTCCGCCTCATGAGCGGCTGCGGTAACACGTTCCGTGCGCCTCGGTGTTCCGTGCCGGCAAGCACAACACCCGGAGGCACACGGATGAAACCCACTCGAACCCTGTCGTGTCTGCTGAGTGCCTTCGCACTCGGCGGACTCGCGGGCTGCTCCACCTCGGATGCGGAGCTGGACCCAGCCCCGACGACGACACAGTCCGAAGCGGGACTCTCATCGGCGGCCAGGGCCGCCACGGGCAGGCAGCTCTTCCAGCACGCGCTCCCGAACACCAACGGGCGCTCCTGCGCCACCTGCCACGTCCTCGACGAGGACACGGCCCTGCTGCCCCAGAGCGTCGAGGCGCGCCTGGCTCGCAACCCTCGAGACCCGCTGTTCAACCGCCTCGACGCGGACGACCCGCTCGCCCCCACCCCCACGTACGAGCACCTCAAGAAGGGGCTCGTGCGCATCATCCTGCCGCTGCCCGCCAACATGGATGTCATCGACACGGCGGGCAACGTCATCACTCCCCCGGACCGGAAGATCTTCGTCTGGCGGGGAGTCCCCAGCATCGCGGACACGGCCATCACCGCGCCCTACCTCTTCGACGGCCGCGCCACCACGCTCCAGCAGCAGGCCCAGGCCGCCATCCACGACCACAGCCAGGGCGGTGACGTGAGTCAGCGGACGCTCGACCGGATCGCCGACTTCGAGCGCAGCGTCTTCTCCTCGGGTCGCGCGCGGTTCGTCTCGCAGCTGCTCGACTACGGCGTCCCCCTCGAGAACATCCCCGTCCCCGAGAACTTCATGGCGCTCAGCCCCCAGGAGCAGCGCGGCCGAGATATCTACGCGGCGGCCTGCCAGGCCTGCCACGGCGGCGCCACCACGAGGCAGATCGTCAACCGCCCCGTCCACGACTTCCTGTTCTCGGCGCTCAAGCCTGATGGCAACGTCGTCTACACCATCGTTCCTGGCCAGGGCCCCGTCCGGGTGCTGGAGCCTCGCCCCGATGACGAGTTCCTGCTCGTCGGGTTCAGCTACTTCTCGTACCTCGGCCAGCTCGGGCTCTTCCCCACCTTCAATGCCTCGGTCGAGCTGCCTCGCTACCGCTTCCGCTTCTACACGGACGGCACGCGCCAGCAGCAGGTGACCGACCTGCCGCCCATCCCGGTGACGGCCAGCGGAGATCCCTTCGATCTGGTCCCCGCCCTGGATGAGAACGGAGCCCCCATCGCCGGCCCCAACAACGCCCCTCAGTGGTTCTCGACGGATCCGGGGCGCGCCCTCATCACCGGAGACCCGCTGGACTTCGAGGCCTTCGACGTCCCACCGCTCCGAGGCGTCGCGCGCACCGCTCCGTACTTCCACGACAACAGCTTCGCGACCCTGCCGGAGGTGGTGGACGCCTACAGCCAGTTCCTGCTGCCCTTCGTCCCCGCGCTGAACCTGCCCCCGGTCCACCCGCCCCAGTTCCCCGGCGGGCCGCCCGAAGCGCTCAGCCCGGCCCAGAAGCAGGACCTGCTCGCCTTCCTCAACCGGCTCTGAGCAACCCCGGTCCTCGCGGGCGGAACCTCACTCCGCTCGCGAGGCGCTGAACACGAGCTGCGTCTGCTGCTCGCCCGTGCCCGCCACCACCGTGAACGTGCGCTCCACGGCCTTGAGGCCCTGGACGCTCCTGGTGGATAGGTCGAGCAGCATCGCGCCGAACGCCTTCACGTGGAACGAGACGAGCCAGAGCTCCTCCAGCTCCGAGAACACGCTGTCGATGAGGGTGGGATCCGCCCCCTGCACCAGCCCGTCCCTCAGCCGAGCCATGCCGGACACCAGGCGCTGCCAGCGCACGTACGTGCCGCCATACATGCCGCCCACGTCCGCCAGCCGCGAGTTCTTGTCCAGCACGTCCGCGAAGGTGTTGGCCCGCCCCGTCCCCTCCCAGAACGCGACCTCCCCGCCCACGCCCTTGGCGATCCTGTCCTGCTTGAGCCACGCCGCGGCGCGCTGCGCGGCCTTCTGCGGCGTCCAGTCCTTGGCCTTCTCCGTCAGGTACGCCATCCACAGCGGCGCGTAGACGCCCTGGCGGAACTCGGGCTCGGAGCGGGCGCGGATGGAGGACCAGGGCATGGAGCGCGCCAGCGCCTTGGCGAAGAACTCCGGCTGGCCGAACGCCACCAGGGACGTCAGCTCCCGGAACAGGGTGTCGGCCAGCTTCACCTCCAGGCGGACCTCCACGGGCCCACCCTTGGCCGCGTCCCGGATCTGCTTGAAGACCTGCTCCTCGTCCGCGTCATCCAGCACGTGCCAGACGATGGCCTCGTCGATGGCCTGGCGCAGCGACTCATCCGAGAGCTTCCCGTTGCGCCGCAGCAACATGTAGAGGCCGAAGTCGAAGTCCCGCACGGTGGGCTCGGACTTGAACCCGCCCATGTCGCACTTGAAGTCGATGGACCAGCCGCCCCGATCCTGGAAGAGGCCACCCTCGTAGCTGCGCAAGCCCACGTAGGCGTAGCGCTTCGGACCGTGGACGCGATCCGGCGAGCCATACTGCGTCACGCGCTGGAGCTTCTTCTGCGTCTGGCTATGGAGCAGCGACCACTTCGAGAAGCCGAGCGAGAAGCCCCACGCCTCGTTCAGCGTCCGCGTGGCCTGCTGGAAGTAGCTGCGCAGCGCCCCGGGCTCGATCTTTCCGAGCACCTGTGAGAGCCGCCCCATCACCAGCGGGGTGTGGAACTGCTTGAGCTGCTCGTCGGACAGCACCAGCCGCAGCAGGGTCTGCTCGTCGGAGAGTCGGGCGTACTCGTACTGGAACCCGGCGGCGATCTTCTCCGCGGCCATGGTCGTGAGCGCCTGCTTCGCCTTGGCCTTCTGGTCCTCCCAGGCCTTCTTGAGGGCGGACGCGTCGGCCTCGTAGTCGCTCAGGCCGAGCCGGTCGAGCGCCAGGCGCAGCACCTTCTTCTCTTCCTCGTTGAGCTGCAGGGTGGCCAGCTTGTCCAGCAGCGCCTCGAACTGGGCGAGGCCGGGCAGCCCCACGAGCGCGTTCAGCGCGGCGTCGATCACCTCCGCGCCCGCGGCCTCCACGCTGACGCCGATCTGCGCGGCGAGCTTCGGGCCGCGCACGGCGCCCTTCTGCACGGAGACCACCATCGCGCCGGCCTGCTCGCGCGAGAAGGTGAGGATGAAGTCGTCCGACACGGTGACCGAGCCCACCACGGAGGCGCCGATGGACGTCTTCAGCCCCAGGAGCGTGCCCGCCGGCAGCAGCCGACTGAGGGCGTTGAGGTTGGAGGTGAAGACATCGGCCCACCGCAGGGACACCGAGGTCTCCAGGCGCGTGCGGGCCTGGAAGCTCAGCGCCTCCTTCGGCTGGAGCTTCAGCACATGGTCGAGCACCAGCGGCAGCCGCAGGTTCTTGGTGTCCTTGTTGATGGCGTCGCGCAGCTGCTCGGTGAGGGAGTGCACGTGGTAGTCGGCCACGAACAGGGTCACCTCGCCGCTGGCGGAGGCGGACAGGAAGGGCATGGTCGCCCCGGCCTGGGCCTTGGCGCGGGCCCGTACGCCATACTTCAGCCACGCGTCCTGCCCGAGCACCAGCGGCGGGCTCAGCTTGAGCACGTCCTCCTGGGTGGCCGCCTCGCCGATGACGCCATCCACATCCACGTCGCCGGGCGCATTGAAGGCCTCGATGGAGGTCTCCGCCCCTCCGTCCACGACGAAGGAGAGCGCCTCGAGCCCCAGGCTGATGGGCTGCTCCACCTTGACGGTGGCGAGGTTGACGCGGACCTGCGAGTCCTGAAGGGGCGTAGCCAGCAACAGCCCCTTCAGTTCATCGAGACTGGCGAGCTTCCATTCGAAGGGCATGGGCGACCTCGGAGCGTGACGCTGGAACGGCGCGCCAGCTCAGCGTAGCGGACAGGCCCCACCTTGGCGTGGATTTCTGGGCGGGTCTGCCCTACCCCACACTTCAGATCAGAGGCCCAGCAGCGCCGCGCCGATGAGGCCGCTGTCGTCGCCCAGCTCGGCCTCGGCGATGAGCAGGCCCTCGCGCGAGGTATTGGAGGACAGCGCCTGCACCCCCTCCACCACGTACCGGCGGATGCCGGGGCAGTTCAGGAGCACCCCGCCGCCGATGATCAGCCGCGCCGGGTTGAGCACCGTCACCATGTTGGCGACGGCCATGCCCAGCATCTGCCCGGCCCGCTCGTGGAGCTCCCGAGCGGCGGGGTCTCCCGCCTCCGCCGCCCTCTCCACCGTGAGCGGGGTGATGCGAGACGGGTCTCCCTCGGTCAGCTCCGCCAGCCCGGGAGAGCGCCCGGCCAGGAGCACCTCGCGCGCCTGGGCGATGAGGTTGTGCCCACCCGCGTAGGCCTCCAGGCACCCCAGCTCGCCGCAGCCACAGCGCCGGCCGTTCGGAATCACCTTGGTGTGGCCCAGCTCTCCGGCCACACCCCCGGCGCCGCGCACCAGCTGGTTGTTGGCGATGACGCAGCTGCCCACGCCCGAGCCCACGAAGACGACATACACGTCCGTGGCGCCCCGGCCCGCGCCAGCGTGCAGCTCGCCCCAGGCGGCGGCGGCCAGATCGTTCACCACGCGCACCGAGTGCCCCAGCCGCTCCGCCAGCAGCGCGCCCAGTGGCACGTTGCGCCAGCCCAGGTTCGGCGCCACCGCGATGACACCGGAGTCCCGGTGGATCTGCCCGGCCGCCCCGACACCGCAGCCGCGCACCTGCGCTCCACCGCTGGCGGCCATGGCCGAGGCGGCGGCCTGGGCAATCACTTCCACGACGGCCATGGGGCTGCGCTCGGTGAGCGCCACCTTCGCGGAGGCAAGGATCCGGCCCTGCTCATCCACCACGGCGGCGCGAGCGTTGGTTCCTCCCAGGTCGATTCCCAGCGTCGGCATCTGTGCGCTCTCCTCTCCTCCTTATACTCCCTACGCGCCCAGCTCGCGCTTCACCTTCTCGACGGTGCCCTCGATGAGCCGCTGGATCTCCTCGAGCCGCTCCGGGGTGCTGGCCTCGAAGCGCAGCACCAGGATGGGCTGCGTGTTGGAGGAGCGCACCAGGCCCCACCCGTCCGGGAAGGTGACGCGCACGCCGTCCACGTCGATGATCTTGTGGCCCGCCGCGCGCAGCGTCTCGGTGACGCGCTTGACCAGCTCGAACTTCTTCTCCTCGCGGGTGTCCACGCGCAGCTCGGGCGTGGCGTACGTCTTCGGCACGTCCGCGAGCAGCTCGGACAGCTTGCGCGGCTCGTGGGTGAGGATCTCCAGCAGCCGGGCCGAGGAGTACACCGCGTCGTCGAAGCCGAAGTAGCGGTTCTTGAAGAAGATGTGGCCGCTCATCTCACCGGCCAGCTCGGCGTGGGTCTCCTTCATCTTCGCCTTGATGAGCGAGTGCCCCGCCTTCCACATCACCGGCTTGCCGCCGTGCTTCTCGATGTCGTCATAGAGGGTGTAGCTGCACTTCACCTCGCCGACGATGGCGGCGCCGGGGCTCTCCTTCAGCACGTAGCGGCTGAAGAGGACCATCAGCTGGTCGCCCCACAGGATGTTGCCCTGGTCGTCGATGACGCCGATGCGGTCGCTGTCGCCGTCGTAGGCGATGCCCACCTCGGCCTTCTCGCGCTTCACGGCGGCGATCAGGTCCTCGAGGTTCTCCACCACGGTGGGGTCCGGGTGGTGGTTGGGGAAGGTGGCGTCCATCTCGCAGAAGAGGGGCACCACGTCGAAGCCCATGGCCTGGAACAGGGGCACCGCCACCGCGCCGCCCGTGCCGTTGCCGGCGTCGATGACGATGCGCATCCCCTTGCGGCCCACCTTCACCGTCTGGCGGACGAAGTGGTTGTACGGGGTGACGATGTCGAACGGGCTCACCGTGCCCGGCTTGTCGCTCTTCTCGAAGTCGCGCGCCTCGATGAGCTTGCGCAGCGCCTGGATCTCCGGGCCGTGGAACGTCGTCTTCCCCGCGCCGATCTTGAAGCCGTTGTACTCGGGCGGGTTGTGGCTGCCGGTGATCATCGCCAGGCCGTCCACCGGCAGGGTGTTGGCGGCGAAGTACGTCAGCGGCGTGGGCACCACCCCCACGTCCAGCACGTGGAGGCCGGTGGAGGTCAGCCCCTTGGCCAGCGCGTCCCGGAAGCGGGTGGAGGACTCGCGGCAGTCCCGGCCCACGACGATGGTGCGCCCGTGCTGGCGGCGGATGATGGTGCCCAGGCCCTTGCCCAGCAGCTCCACCACCTCGACGGTGAGATCCTTATCGACCAGGCCACGGATGTCGTATTCGCGAAAGATGTGCGTATTCATGGGATGAACCCTCACCCTCCCTACCGGTTGAGGAGGGGTACCACCAGAGGGCGGCGGACTCTACACAAGCGAGGGCGGAGGGGTAAGCGCTTCAGGCCTCGGGTGAGCGTCTGCTGTCCCAAGGTGGGAGAACCGCCCAGCGGGCCAGACGGCCGGCCGTAGGCGCGTTTGGTCACTCCGGTGACCGCGATTTGTCACTCCGCGAGCAGCCGCGAGGGGCCAAAGGGCTGGATTCCGTGCTGCGGACCCGCACCGGCGGAGTGGCACGGCGGCTGCTCTGGGCACCCGACACACGGCAAGACAGGTGTCCCCAGCGCGCTTCGCGAGGCGTCCGCCTCGAGGGGGACAGGTGTTGCCGCGCATCCGTCACCCCAACGGAGGACTGCAGCAATGACACGAACGGCGTGGTTCGCGATGGAACTGTTGTGGAAGGTGATGATGGTGCTCGCCTTCGCCCTGGGCGTCAGCGCCCGGGCGGAACCCCCGCTGGAGCCGGAGCGACTCGCTCAGGGCTCCCTGGAGGAGCGCCAGCGGCAGTCCGCTCGGTACGTGCTGACGACCTCCAACAGCCACTCGATGGTGCTCGGCGAGGGCGGCTCGATCTGGGTCTGGGGCGGAGGCCGAGGGGAGGATCTGGGGATCGCGCCGGAGTACAGCGCCGGCAGCGCCACACCCGTGCGGATGCCGAGGATGCAGGGCGCCGTCTCCGTCTCCACGGGCGGCGGAGGGGGACACTCGCTGGCGCTCATGCAGGACGGCACCGTGCAGGCCTGGGGTAACAACTACTATGGGCAGCTCGGGGACGGCACGACGGCGACGCGGACGGCCCGGGTGACGGTGCTGGGACTGACGGGAGCGGAGGCCGTCGCCGCGGGGAGCCAGCACTCGCTGGCTGTACGCCAGGACGGCACCCTGTGGGCCTGGGGCGACAACTGGCGCGGGCAGCTCGGAGATGGGACGACGACCCGGCGCGCCACGCCCGCCCAGGTGCTGGGACTGACGGGCATCGTGGCCGTGGCCGCGAGCGACTACCACTCGCTGGCGCTGAAGCAGGACGGCACCGTGTGGGGCTGGGGTGACAACGGCTTCGGCCAGCTCGGAGATGGTACCCAGCAGCGTCGCCTCACGCCGACCCAGGTGCCGGGACTGACGGATGTGGTCGCCATCGATAGCCGGGGCTATTCCTCTTACGCGCTCCGCGCGGACGGCACGGTCTGGGCGTGGGGAGCCAACCACCAGGGCCAGCTCGGAGACGGCGGAACAGGGCCTGTGCGGCTCACTCCGGGCCGGGTGCAGGGGCTGCCGAGCGTGGTCGCCCTGGCCGCGGGCCACACGCACGTGCTGGCGCTGCGCGCGGATGGCACCGTGTGGGCCTGGGGTGACAACAGCGTGGGGCAGCTCGGCAACGGCTCCCAGGGCGGAGCGAGCCTGCCGCGGAAGGTGCGAGGCGTGCACGGGGTGGTGGCGCTGGCCGCGGCCGCCGGTCACTCGATCGTCCTGCGCCGGAACGGCACCCTGTGGACGTGGGGGCACAACCAGGCGGGGCAGATGGGCACCGGCACCGATCGGCGGACCTCTCCCGTCCGGGTGGTGGGCCTGAGGGATGTGCGCGCCGTCGCCTCCCGCCCCTTCCAGACCCTGGCGGTCCGCGGAGACGGCTCGGTGTGGGCCTGGGGCAGCCCTCAGGGTTTTGGTGGCGGCATCCAGGCCACTCCGAGGCGGGTCCCGGGTCTCACGCAGGCGAAGGGCGTCGCGGCGGGCTCGCTGCACGCGCTGGCGGTGCGCCAGGACGGCACCGTGTGGGCCTGGGGCGACAACTCCCGCGGCCAGCTCGGAGATGGAACGGTGGGCGAGCGCCGTGACACGCCAGCCCCCGTGCAGGGCCTGAGCGGCGTGGTGGAGGTGGCCGCGGGCGACTACCACTCGCTGGCGCTCAAGCACGACGGCACCGTGTGGGCCTGGGGTGCCAACCACTTCAGCCAGCTCGGGGACATGACGCTGGAGGATCGGCCTCTGCCCGTGCAGGTGCAGGGCCTCGCGGGCGTGGCCGCCCTCTCCGGCAGCGTCGATCTCTCGGTGGCGGTGAAGCAGGACGGCACCGTGTGGACGTGGGGCAGCGACTGGAGCGTCTGGACCTGGGGCGATCAGATGCCGCATCCCCCGGCGCAGGCGGAAGGGCTGTCGGAGGTGGTGGCGGTGAGCGTGTTGGCGCCGTCACTGCTGGCTCTGCGAGCGGATGGCACCGTGTGGCAGTGGTACCTCGGCTTCGAGGGAGACCAATGGCCGGCGTGGCCGGTGGATGGCCTCACGGGCGCGGTCGCTGTCACCTCGAGCGCACAGACGACGCAGATCCTGCGCGCGGACGGCACGGTGTGGAACACCGGCGGCAACCTCTATGGAGAGCGCGGGTTCCCGACGGCCGAGTCGTACTCCTTGGAGCCGGCGCAGGTGCCGAACCTGACGGGGGTAGTGGCCCTATCGTCCGAGTCCGGCTCGGTGCACGCGCTGCGCGCGGACGGCACGCTGGTGAGCTGGGGCCACAACGTCCACGGGACGATCGGAGACGGCGTCTCGCCCATCCACCTGGAGCCGACCCGGGTGCTGATGCCTTGCAGGCTCGCGGGGCTGGCCTCGGGAGAGGATGACGTCCGCGAGCAGCGCAGGTGCCACGCGGACGACTGAGCCGGTTCGAGCTCAGGGAGCGCACGGGTCAGGCGCGGGCACGGGGAGCCTGCGCCTGGCCCGAGTGCGTCAAGGTCCAGACTGGGGACCGAACGTCTCCGCGCCGCGAGGCTGCCGGCCGTAGGCCTGGCCCGGAGCCAGCGGGGCCAGCCACATCATGTCCAGCGCCGTCCGCCCGTCCGCCGCGAAGAGCGCCACCTCCGGGCGCTCCGGGCTCAGCACCGCGCCGAGCCGCAGGGAGGCATCGGCGGCCCCCTGGCGCAGGGTGACGAAACCACGAGGCGGCACGGTGGCGGCGGCCAGCCGGGACTGCGTGGGCAGGCGGGTGAAGCCGGTCAGGTACAGCCCGTCGAGCGGCGCCGCCGTATTCCCCCGGTTGTAGAGCTGCACCCACCACGCGCCCGAGGCATCCCGCCCCACCCGGTCGATGACGAGCGGGCCCTGGCCGTGGGCCGAGATGTCCGAGAGGTGGGCGCGCAGCCACGCGCGGCGCTCGTGCACGAAGCGGCGGAGGAACTCGGGGCTGTAGGCGGCGTGAGGTGGGCTCACCCAGGGATCCTTCGCCTTGCCCTCCGGGCCCGCGAGGATGAAGGGCGCCAGCAGCCGGTGCATCGCGTTGATGCGCGCGTTGAGGTTCTCCTCCGTCAGCCAGGTGTCCAGCAGCTGGCGCATCCGTGAGACGAAGCGGGCGCGCAGCACCTCGTCATCGACGATGCGGGTGGAGAGCGTGTTCCACGCCGGCTTCATGTCGGCGTACCCCAGGTTGCGGCGGAACTCCGCCAGCTCGTACACCAGCGGATCATACGCGGTGAAGCAGAGCGGCGGACGCTCGGCCCTCCACGTGACGCCGGCCTCGACGGAGCCGTTCCTGTCATAGAGCGACAGGGCGTTGTTGAGATCCCACGGGACGTACACCCACTTCTCCCGCTTCGGGTCGAACACGAGGTAGCTGCGCGAGTCGGTCTGGTACTCGTTGGAGATGAAGGCGTCGATCACCATCCACGTGAGGTACTCGTCCAGCGCCACGTGCTCCTCGGCGAAGGCGCGGAACTGGTGCGGAGGCGTGCGGCTGATGTCGTCGATGAAGCTCCAGAGCCGATCCCACGGCTGGTCCTCGTTGGTGCGCTTGTCCCACGCCTCCATGTACGCCTCGGCCGGAGGCGGGCGCAGCTCGCAGTCGTGCATGCCGCAGCGGTAGATGTCGCTGTCTCCGTCCAGGCCATGTGCCTTGAGGAACGGTTTGTCGATGGACTCGACCTCCGTATAGACGCCCTGGTACTGGCCGTTGACCATGAGGTGGACGTAGCGCACGGAGGGCACCTTCATCCCCACGCTGGCCGCCAGGTCGTACCAGAGCTTCTCCATCAGGTAGCCGCCATCGTCGTACTCCGCGAGCAGCTCCAGGCGCTTGGCCCCGCCCAGGAAGCGATCCTCCTTGTCGAAGCGAACCTGCCAGGGCTTCTTCTCCTCGAAGCGCGTGGAGCGGCCGCGGTAGCGGACCTCGACGTTCCAGGTGCGCCCCTCGAAGGTGAAGCGAGCGGGGACCATGAAGTCCCGATCCTTGATGTGCTCGTCCAGCGCCTCCTGGTCCTCCGGTGAGATGGAAAGGACGTAGGTGGGGATGGACGTCTGCAGCTCCGGCCACGCGGGAGCCACGGGCGTGCCCGCGTCAGGCCCCGAAGTGCCCGCATCCGGACGAGGCGTGCCTGCGTCCGGCCTGGGACCGCCCGCATCCGGGACTCCCGAATCCGGCGGCGACACGCCCGCATCGGGCGAGCCCTCGGGCTGCTCCTGACCGGACGTCTCTGGAGGAAGAGGCGGAGGCGTTTCGGTCGCGCCTCCACATGCGCTCAGGAGCAGGAGCCCCAATACCCAAGCCGACAGTCTCATGAGCCCCTCACCCGAGCAAAACGCGAGCCGCCACCTCAGCCCACGGTTTGCGCGGGCGCGGAGAAGCCAGTGACTTCGATGAGGGAAACTCTTTGCTCGGCGCGGGAAGCATCGGTGCCCTGCATGGAGAGCCGGGCGCCCGCGAGCGCCACTACGGCGAGCTGCCGCCGCTCACCTCACAGCTGCGCGTATACACCTTGACGCCGTCCACCTCGAGGGCGCCGTCCAGCTCCCAGAAGCCGCCGTCCTTCTTCCCCTGGAAGTGGAGCACGCCTCGGCCGGTGGAGCCGGCCACGGGCATCGTCCAGTCCACGGAGCCCCTGACCGCCGACCACGCCTGGCTGGTCCGAGGCACGCGGAGCCAGCCATGCGACCAGCCCCACCACACGGAGTCGATGTCCTCGCCCAGCAGGTTGCGCGCCTGCTCGCATGCCCGGAGCTGCTCCAGCGCGGCCCGGGGAGCGCCGCTCATGCTCAGCCGCATGCGAGACCATGCCTCGAAGCCGATCCCGACGAAGACCAGGCCCAGGACGACCTGGCCGATGCGCCGGGGGATGCGGGTGGGCTGAGCGGTGCGGGTGGGCACGAGAGCAGTGTCCACTACCCGTTCGACGCCCGGCAACCCCACTCCCCCCAGGGCACCCAGGAAGTCACCTTCCCGCGCGCCTGCTCGAGACAGGCCCGGCGCGATGGTGAGACGTTATCCGGTACACTTTCCGTGCGAGCGAGAAGAATAGGGTGGATGTGAAAAGACGCAGCCCAACCCCAGAGGTAGGCTAGAGTTCGAGCAATGGCCTACGGGGGGCCTGACATGATCCAGCCAAATGCACCGGTGATGTCTCCTGGCGCCGCGGGCAGGGAGTCCGCCTACTCGCGCTATGTGTCGCTGCCGTCTCCCTCGGACACCGTGCGAGGGATGTTCTTCAACGGGCTGCTGACCCTGGTGAAGACGTACGGAGGCGAGCCGGCCCTCAAGCAGTGCCAGGGCATGCTGGGCGACATCCGTTTCGAGCGTAGCTTCATCAGCTTCTCCAGCTACCCGGCCACGGACTTCCTGCGGCTGTGCGTCGCCGCGTCCCAGGTGCTGGCGCCCAGCCTCGGCAACCCGGAGAACACCGCGCGCCAGCTGGGCATGTACACCTCGCGGGACTTCCTGGCCACCATGGCGGGCAAGTCGTTGATGGTGCTTGCGGGAGGCTCGCCGCACCGGCTGCTCGGCAGCATCTCCCAGGCCTACCGCGCGGCGGTGAGCTTCGGCGAGCGGAAGGTGTCTCCGCGAGGCGACAAGTCGCTCGTCGTCAGCTACACGCGGGACTTCTTCCCGCCGGTCCACACCGAGGGCGTGCTGCTGGCGGTGCTGGAGGCGCTCAAGGTGAAGAATCCCCAGGTGCGCTCGCGCTCCCTGGGGCTGCTCGACAGCGAGTACGAGGTGACGTGGGAGTAGGCCCCCCCACGCCAGTGCTGGCTCCCCTGCCCTCCGGCCGTGGCTACCGCTGGATCGCGGGGAGCGACATCGTCATCGGGCGCATGCGCCGCTGAAGCGCCCAGTAGTAGCGGTGCCCGGGGATGTTGAGCGGATCCAGCGTGAGCGCCTGGGTGTAGCACTGGAGCGCCGCCTTCAGGGCCTCCTGCGCCTCCAGGCTCCGGGCCTGGACGAAGAGCGCCTGGGCCTGGGCCTCGGAGCCCGGCCGTGCGCAGAGGAAGGCCCGACGCATGGGCTCCACCTGCTGCTCCGAGAGCCCCGCGGCGATGCACCGGGCGATGCCGAAGGTGTTGCCCCGGCTGGCATCGAAACCCGCGCGGGTGAGCGGATCGCCCAGCGTGCGCCGGGCGGCGTCCACGCGGGCGCGCAGCAGCTCCAGCTCGCGGCGCTGGCTTCGCGGAAGGGTGCGGCCCCAGAAGTGCGCCACGCGGTTGACGGCGGCCTCGCAGCGCTGGCGGATCTCATCGAAGCTCGCCGTGTTCGGCAGGCCCAGGAAGGTGTAAGGGTCCTGTCCGACGGCGGCGGTGCGAGAGAGGAGCTGCGCCAGCTCGGGGTCCGGCGGAGGCTCGGCGGCGCCAGCGCTGGACTGGGCCACCAGGGCGGTCAGCATCTCCGAGGGCTCGGCGAAGTGGACGAAGAACCCGGCGGACACCCCCCAGGCGACCGCCTCGTCCTGGGAGACGTGGCGCACCACATCCCCCACGCAGACGAGCGAGCGTCCCTGGAAGGAGAGCTCCAGGGGCAGCCGGGCCGCGAGCGGCGGCGGCGGCCCGTCGAAGATGACGAAGAGGCCCTCGGAGGTGACGTCGCTGACGCGGACCGGAAGCGGCTCGAGGCTGCCCAGGTTCCCCACGCGCACCTGCAGGCCCATGGGCTCCTGGGTGCTCGGGGCCACGGCCTCCAGCGTCATCGTGGGCCGGGACATGCGGCGCTGGGCCGTGATGAGCGCGAGCTGGAAGTCCCGCGCGCTGGGGAAGCGCTCCTCGGGCCGCCGGGCGATGGCCTGCATCATCACCATGGACAGCACGGGAGGAATCCGAGCGTCCAGCGCGTGCGGCGCCGGCGGTCGCAGCTCCTGCTGCTTGAGGAGCACCTCGCCCATGCGGCCACGGCCGAAGGGCAGGCGCCCGGTGAGGAGCCGGTAGCCGATGACGCCCAGCGCGTACACGTCCATGCGGGTGTCCGCGGCGGAGGTCTCCCACTGCTCCGGAGCCATGTACGCGGGCGAGCCCAGGGAGACGCCAGCGGCCATCTCCTCCTGGGAGAAGCACGCGGACAGGACGCTGGCCATGCCGAAGTCGAGCACCTTCGCCAGGCGCTGGCCCTGCTTGTCACGGGTGATGACGACGTTGTCCGGCTTGAGATCGCAGTGCACCACGCCGCGCGCGTGCGCGGCCTCGAGCCCCTCGAGCACCTGGATGAGCAGGGCCGTGGCGTCCACCGGCGACAGCGGCAGCGGCATGCACGACAGCGGCTCGCCCTCCACGTACTCCATGAGGATGGACGGCAGGCCGCCGGGGCCCGGCCGCGCATCCAGCACGCGCGCCACGTTGCGGTGGAGGACGCGGCTGGCGGCCTGGGCCTCCACATAGAAGCGGGTGCGGACGTTGGCATTCGCGGCCAGCGGCGGGTGCAACACCTTCACGGTGAAGCGCGCCCCGGTCGGGGGATGCATGGCCAGATACACGGCGCCCACGGCCCCGAGCCCGAGCAGGCGCTCGAGGATGAGGGGACCATGCCGCTGACCTACGAGAGAATTGACCTCGTCCATCTCGGTGGCACCGGTGAACGCCGGGCATGCACTCCCGGCCGGATGAACTGCCTGGCAGCGAACGCATCCCATCAACGCCACCCCCACGTGAAACCCCCACCCACGCAATGCGTGAGCGGGATCACTGCAACGTTCGTGCAGGGGGCAGTCGTGGCCTACCCGACGCTCGAACCCCTCGAAGTCGCGAGGAGGGGCCCGCCACGGGGGGCGAGGGGACCGTCATTTTTACCGGAGCCCCCTTCCGGGAGGCTCCAGCATCTACCGGCTTTTCCGAGATTGCCTGTCATCCGCCGCGGGGTGCCACAGGTGGTGCGTTCTGCAACGCTGCGCGGCGAGGGAGCCGGTGCGCCTACCGCTTGCGCACATTGGCGGCGCGCTGGAGCACCGTCTGCTTCCGGGTGCCCTCCTCGCCGCGCATCCACTCCTTCATGGCGGGCACCACCTGCTTGCTCCAGGCACGGCCCGCGCGCACGGTGATGAAGGCCTCCACCAGGGTGTGGACGATGTTGGAGAGCTGCTCGACCAGGTAGAGCCGCTCGCCGAGCTGGGAGTCCTCATCCTCGCTCATCAGCTGAGGGAGCTTGGCGGCGCGGAGGTCGAGGAACTCGGCGTCCAGCGTCGTCTCATACACCTTCTCGCCGTGGGTGAGCATCAGGCGCGCCTGGTGGACGAGCAGGCCGCGATCCAGCGAGTGCTTCACCTGCTCCGAGTAGGGAGCCATGGCGCCGCGAGCCGACAGCTCGGTCACGTCGCCGCTGACGCCCTTGAGCACCACGCGCCCGAGGAAGAGGACGACGACGCCGGCCTTCTCGAACTCGACCAGCGGCTCGCCGGCCTCCGAGCGCCACAGCAGCCAGGTGAGGAACTCCCGGCCCAGGTACGCCTTGCCGCGCAGCAGGGCCTCGCGAGCCTTGCCACGTTCGACCTCGGCCTCGTCCTGCTTCTCCTCGGTGGCGGCGCCATCGATGCCGACCTCACCGCGCATGAAGGCCGCTTCCTGGCGGGCCTGCTCACGCTTCCCCATGACGCACCTCCTCCACCGGCAGCTCGGCCGCCAGCTCGACACCGATCAGCTCCGCGGTCGGCCCCAGGGCCGACTCCTCGATGCCCATGCGCGCGGCGGCGGCGGCGGGGATGAGCGGAGTGAGCTTCACCTTGAACGCCGTCTCGACACCGTTGAGCACCTCCTCCACGGCCTTGCGCGAGGCGGCCCAGACTTGCAGCTGCTGGGTCTTCAGGTTCCAGCTCACGTCATGCACCTTGGTGATGGGCACGGCGCGGTTGCGGAGCATCTGGCGCAGCGAGGAGCGGTTCTCGGTCTTCTCTCCGCGGCTGGGGGGGCGGCCCTTCTCCTTCTGGAAGGCGGCGGCCCACTTGTCGACCTCGGCGCGGAGCACGGCGCCCGGAATCTTGATCTGGTCGATGCGGTAGGAGAACAGGGCGTACTCCCCATAGAAGAGGCTGCCGGCGGAGAACTCGGAGGCGTCGTGGTTCTCCAGCTCGACGAAGCCGGCGGCTCGCTCCTCCTCGGAGCGGCGGTCGATGGGGGCGAAGGCACGGGCCTTGAGGGCGCGAGACAGCGAGCGCTTGAGGTCCGCGGCGGCTCCCTCGGCGGGCTCGACGAGGAAGCGTGACAGGGTGACGGCACCACGCAGGACGGGCATGAGGCGCGGCACAATGAGGAGAGCAGATGCGTCAGTCAAGCTACCTGGGGTACGACACCTATCAGAGGGTGCACGGAAGCCGTGAAGCCCGGGCGGATTCTGCCTAGATTGCGCAGCCCTCAAGGCCAGTGACTGGAGAAAGACGTCCCCATGCGGCACAAGGTTTTCGCTCTCATCCATGAAACGCTCGCGGCGCTGAAGGCGGCCGGCACGCTCAAGCTGGAGCAGATGCCGGGCTTCACCGTGGAGCCCCCGAAGAACGCGGCCCACGGCGACTGGGCCGTCAACGTGGCGATGCTGCTGAACAAGCCGGAGGGCAAGCCGCCCCGAGACATCGCGAACGCCATCGTGAAGGGGCTGGTGGACAAGGAGGGCATCGTCGCCAAGGTGGAGGTGGCGGGCCCGGGCTTCCTGAACTTCACGTTGAAGGAGGCCGTCACCCAGCAGGTGGCGCGCGAGGTGCTGCAGGCCGGGGATGCGTTCGGCCGGCGGGCACCGAAGTCGACGGGCAAGCGGGTGATGGTGGAGTTCGTCTCGGCGAACCCGACGGGGCCGGTGCACATCGGCCATGCGCGCGGGGCGTTCATGGGAGACGCGGTGGCGCGGCTGCTGGACGCGGCCGGGCACGACGTGACGCGCGAGTTCTACATCAACGACTACGGCAAGCAGGTGGAGACGCTGGGCCGCACGTTGCAGAAGCGCTACCGCCAGCTGTTCGGGGAGCAGGTGGAGCTGGCCGAGGGCGAGTACCCGGGCGAGTACGTCATCGGCATCGCGAAGGCGTGGAAGGAGGAGGTGGGCGACAAGTACCTGAAGGTGCCGGAGTCCGAGTGGCTGGCGGAGGCCATCGCGGTGGCCATCCGGGAGAACCTGAAGGCCATCCAGGCGAGCCTGGAGAAGGCGAACATCCGGCACGACGTGTTCTTCAGCGAGGCCTCGCTGCACCACGCGGGCAAGGTGAAGGCGATCGCCGAGGAGTACAAGAAGCGCGGGGTGACGTACGAGGCGGCGGAGGCTCGGCGCGACACGGAGAAGGTCCGGAGCGAGGAGAGCAAGGCGGCGCAGTACACGGAGCGGCAGAAGGGCGGCCTGTTCCTGATGACGAGCCAGCACGGGGACGACGAGGACCGCGTCATCCTGCGGCATGACGGCACGCCGGTGTACCTGACGGCGGACCTTGCCTACCACAAGGAGAAGTACGACCGGGGCTTCGACCGGATGATCGACGTGTTCGGAGCGGACCACGCGGGACACACGCCGCGCATCAAGGCGGGCATGGTGCTGCTGGGGTTGGATCCGAAGCGGCTCGAGTTCCTGCTGGTGCAGTTGGTGCGCATCACCCGGGGTGGCGAGGAGGTGAAGGTCAGCAAGCGCAAGGGCACGGTGTTCGAGCTGGAAGACCTGATCGACGAGGTGGGTCCGGATGTGTGCCGGTTCCTGTTCCTGATGAAGACGGCGAACTCGCGCTTCGACTTCGACCTGGACCTGGTGCAGAAGCAGTCGAAGGACAACCCGGTCTTCTACTTCCAGTATGGCCACGCGCGGTGCGCGAGCATCCTGAAGAAGGCGGTGGAGAAGGGCACGCCGTTCGTGGGGCTGGAGGCACTGAAGCCGGAGCACCTGGCGCGGCTGACGCTGCCGGAGGAGCTGGCGATGCTGAAGAAGATGAGCCAGCTGCCGGACGTGGTGGCGAGCGCGGCGGAGCGGCTGGAGCCGCACCACGTGCTGTACTTCTGCCAGGAGCTCATCACGGACTTCCACAGCTACTACACGAAGTACAAGACGGACCCCATCATCAGCGGGGACGTGGAGAAGACGCAGGGCCGACTGGCGCTGGTGGCGGCGCTGAAGCAGACGCTGCGAAGCGCCTTCGCGCTGCTGGGCATCACCGCTCCGGAGTACATGGAGGCCCCGCCCGAGGAGGAGTGACCCGGCGGTGGAGCCCCAGGGCTCCGTCGTCACCTCATCCTTGAGCTGCCGCGCTCAGCTCCTCCTGCAGGAGCTGAGCGACTTCCAGCCAGGCCTCCCGCTCGACGCATGCGGCGTCTGGATCCCGCTTGATGGTGGCCAGAATCTCGAACCGGCTCACGTCATCACTGCCAGAGGCTGCGGCCTGATACCAGCGGGCCCATGCTTCGGGGTGACGTGAGCCCCAGTACTCGAGCCGCTCCGCGCTGACGGCACGCTCGATGGCATCCGCCAACAGCTCGCCGCGCTTGCCTTCGTCATCCAGGAGATGACCTGCTTTCCAAAGCGCCTCCACCGCGGCAATGAAGCTGTTGGCACCCGGGCCAGGGAAGTCGGACTCCGCCTCGGGCCAGCTCCTGCTGTCAGGGCTCCGGGCTGCATCGGCCACAGACTCGATGAACTCGCGGGGCCAATGCACATCGGGCTGATGGCGCTCGAAGGTGGTCAACCGACGCGAGACGAACTCTTGCGCGAGTCGAAGTCCCTGGCTCGAGGGCAGTCGGCGCAGCAGCTGCTGAGTGGCATCCCAGCACCCGTTCACATCGCCACGCCCGGCCGCCAGCCTCAAGGCTCCGAGCTCCTTCTCGATCGATATGGGCCCGTTCATGAGTGACCTGCGGACCTACCAGACGATGCGGCACCTGACCCACATGAGAGGTCCAGGCTCGGTGTCCACACAACACGGGCAGCAGGTGATGGAGCCGACCCGCTCGCCATTCTTGCGCACGTTGTAGTGATCTCCAATGCCCGGGCAAGGGCCCGACCGCGAAGTGTCCGGGCTGTGGAGGGTGAGATTCTTCGCCCCTAACTTCTCCTTCATCGCGTTCAGTGCCTGCTGGACGCCATGGTAGGTGTACTCCTCGGGCAGCTCATGGCACGTGGGATGGGAGGGGAAGGCGGTGGCGCACGTACGGCGCTCGCCTGGAGGCTCCTCGGGCGTCACCCATGGAGTGACGGGGAGGTCATCTGAGCCATGCTGCGGACGTTGCCGGCGCTGGCGAATGGCCTCGCGTAGTCGTGAGGCAGCCTCCCAGGAAACCAACCCCGTGGCGATGGCCTCCACCAGCAATGCCTCTGCCTCGGCGAGCTGGCCTTTGGCAATGAGCGCGCGGATATGCAACGTCGCGCTGTCCCCTCCCTTGACGCGCTCGGTGGGCTCGCCGCGCACAGTGCTGGGAGCACGGCTACACCCTCCGAGCAACAGCACAAGCCCGTAACAGAGCACCTCTCTCCAACCGGGCATGACCGTCTCCTCCAAGAGCGAAGGCTATCGGACAGACGGTAAAGCGCTTCTCACGTCCCTGGAAATGGCTCCCTGGAAATGCCCATTCTGGCGCTGACGATCGACGCGTCATGTAATGTGCCGCGCCATGGCATACGAGCACCGCGTCATCGAACCGAAGTGGCAGAAGCGCTGGCAGGAGGCGCGTCTCCATAAGACGACCTTCGATCCCAAGAAGCCCAAGTTCTACGCGCTCGACATGTTCCCCTACCCCTCGGGCGCGGGGCTCCACGTGGGACACTGCGAGGGCTACACCGCGACGGACATCCTCACGCGGTGGAAGCGGATGCAGGGCTGGAACGTGCTCCACCCGATGGGCTGGGATGCCTTCGGACTGCCGGCGGAGAACTACGCCCTCAAGACGGGCATCCACCCGCGCGTGACGACCGAGAAGGCTGTCGCGAACTTCCGGCGCCAGATCGACTCGGTGGGGTTCGCCTACGACTGGGACCGTGAGGTCAACACCACGGACCCTCGGTACTTCAAGTGGACGCAGTGGATCTTCCTGCAGCTCTTCAAGAAGGGCCTCGCCTACGAGGCCGTGATGCCCATCAACTGGTGCCCCTCGTGCAAGACGGGCCTGGCCAACGAGGAGGTCGTCAGCGGCAAGTGCGACCGCTGCGGCACCCAGGTGGAGCGCAAGGATCTGCGCCAGTGGGTGCTGCGCATCACCGCCTACGCTGACCGGCTGCTGGAGGACCTCGCGGAGGTGGACTGGCCCGAGTCGACCCTCACGATGCAGCGCAAGTGGATCGGCCGCTCCGAGGGCGCGGAGGTGGTGTTCCGCGTCGCCGAGGGCCCCGCCGCCAACGCCGAGATTCGGGTCTTCACCACGCGGCCCGACACGCTCCACGGAGCGACGTACATGGTGCTGGCACCCGAGCACGCGCTCGTGGAGAAGCTCACCACGCCCGAGCAGCAGCAGACGGTGGCGGACTACCAGGCGGCGGCCCGGCGCAAGAGCGACCTGGAGCGCACCGAGCTCTCCAAGGAGAAGACCGGCGCCTTCACGGGCGGCTACGCCATCAACCCCGTGAATGGCCAGAAGGTACCGGTCTGGATCGCCGACTACGTCCTCGCCACCTACGGCACGGGCGCCATCATGGCGGTCCCCGCCCACGACGAGCGCGACTACGCCTTCGCGGTGAAGTTCGGCATCCCCATGAAGCAGGTCGTCCGCCCGGTGACGGGCGAGGCCGAGCAGGGCCAGGCGTTCACCGAGGAGGGCGTGGCGGTGAACTCCGGCGACCTCGACGGGCTGCCGACCGCCGAGGCGAAGCGGAAGATCACCGCGCAGCTCGAGGCGAAGGGGCTCGGGAAGGCCACGGTCAGCTACCGCCTGCGTGACTGGGTCTTCTCGCGCCAGCGCTACTGGGGCGAGCCCATCCCCATCGTCCACTGCGCGAAGTGCGGCCCCGTGGCCGTGCCGGAGAGCGAGCTGCCGGTGCTGCTGCCCGAGGTGGAGCGCTACGAGCCGTCCGGCACGGGAGAGTCTCCGCTCGCGAACATCCCGTCCTGGCTGGAGACGCGCTGCCCCACCTGCGGCGGCCCGGGCCGGCGAGAGACGAACACGATGCCGCAGTGGGCGGGCTCGTGCTGGTACTACCTGCGCTACATCGATCCGACGAACGCGCAGGAGCCCTGGTCCCGCGACGCCGAGAAACAGTGGATGAACGTGGACCTCTACGTGGGAGGCGCGGAGCACGCGGTGCTGCACCTGCTCTACTCGCGCTTCTGGCACAAGGTGCTGTACGACCTGGGCTGGGTCTCCACGAAGGAGCCGTTCAAGAAGCTGCGCCACCAGGGAACGGTGCTCGCCTACACCTACCAGGACGCGCAGGAGCGCTACCACGAGCTCAGCGAGGTGGAGCTGCGAGGCGATGAGGCCTACCTCAAGAAGACCGGGGAGAAGCTGAAGGTCCAGGTCGAGAAGATGGCGAAGTCGAAGCACAACGGCGTCAACCCCGACGACGTCGTCGCCGAGTACGGCGCGGACGTGCTTCGCCTCTACGAGATGTTCATGGGCGAGTTCGAGATGTCCAAGCCCTGGGACCCGCGCGCCATCGAGGGCTGCGGCCGGTTCCTGCGGCGGCTCTGGCGTCTGGTCGAGGAGCATGACCCGGCCAAGGCCCCCGCGGGAGACCCGCACCAGCGCCTGCGCCACAAGACGACGAAGCGCGTGACGAACGACCTGGAGCGCATGCAGTTCAACACGGCGCTCGCCGCGATGATGGAGTACGTGAACGAGCTGACCGGCCAGGGCGCGACGCGCGAGGACCTGGTCACCCTGGTCAAGCTCGTGGGGCCGTTCGCGCCGCACCTCGGGGACGAGGCGTGGGAGAAGCTCGGCGGCAGCGGCTTCCTGGTGCAGCAGGCCTGGCCGGCCTACGACGAGGCCCTCACGATCGACGCGGTCATCACCTACGCGGTGCAGGTCAACGGCAAGCTGCGCGGCAGCCTCGAGATCGACCGGCAGGCACCGGAGGCCACCGTGCGAGAGCAGGCGCTGGCGCTCTCGAACGTCGCCCGCCACATCGACGGCAAGGCCGTGAAGAAGGTGATCGTGGTCCCCGGAAAGATCGTCAACATCGTGGTTGCCTGAGAGAGGCCGTCCTTATGACCGACGCCAACGACCGACCCATTCGAGTCCGAATCGCGCCCTCGCCCACGGGAGATCCGCACGTGGGCACCGCCTACATCTCCCTCTTCAACTACGCCTTCGCCAAGCAGCGGGGCGGCAAGTTCCTGCTGCGCATCGAGGACACGGACCAGACGCGCTCCACCCGGCAGAGCGAGGAGGCCATCCTCCAGTCCCTGCGCTGGCTGGGCTTCAAGTGGGACGAGGGCCCGGACATCGGCGGTCCCCACGCGCCCTACCGTCAGAGCGAGCGCCTGCACATCTACCGCGAGCAGGTCGAGACGCTGGTGGCCTCGCGCAAGGCCTACTGGTGCTCGTGCACCGAGGAGCGGCTGAGCCAGCTGCGCAAGGAGCAGATGGCGCGCAAGCAGAACCCAGGCTACGACCGCCGCTGCCGGGATCGAGACCCCGCAGAGGTGCAGGCGGAGATCAAGGCGGGAGCCCCCGGCGTGGTGCGGCTGGCCGTGCCGCGCGAGGGCACCACGGTGTTCAACGATCTGCTCCGAGGGGAGATCAAGATCGAGAACAGCGAGATCGACGACCAGGTGCTGCTCAAGAGCGACGGCTTCCCGACGTACCACCTGGCCAACATCGTGGACGACCACCTGATGGGCATCACCCACGTGATGCGCGGCGAGGAGTGGATCACCTCGACGCCCAAGCACGTCCTGCTCTACCAGGCGTTCGGCTGGGAGGCGCCTCGGTTCGCGCACCTGCCGCTGCTGCGCAACGCGGACAAGTCCAAGGTGTCCAAGCGGAAGAACCCCGTCTCGCTGAGCTACTTCCGCGAGGCCGGCTACCTGCCCCATGCGCTGATCAACTTCCTGGGGATGATGGCCTTCACCTTCGAGGACGGGCGGGAGATCTTCTCCCTCGAGGACTTCGTCCAGCACTTCAAGCTGGAGCGCATCTCGCTGGGCGGTCCGGTGTTCGACCTGGCCAAGCTGCAGTGGCTCAACGGCCGCTACCTGCGCGAGAAGACCTCGGACACCGAGTGGGTCAGCTACCTCAAGGAGCAGCTCTTCAGCGACTCGTACCTCACCCGCATCGTGCAGCTGGTGCGCGAGCGCGTGGAGAAGAGCGAGGACTTCATCGGCTACGCCGACTTCTTCTTCAAGGGCAGCGTCGGCGCGCCCGTGGCGGAGCTGCTGCTCAAGGGCAAGACGAAGAAGGAGGCGGTGGAGCTCTACGAGGAGTTCGTGGAGAAGGTGGACACCTGCTTCGACTTCTCGCCCCCGAAGATCGAGGCGCTGATGCGCGCCTTCTGCGAGGAGAAGGGCGTGAGCGCCAAGGAGTTCTTCGCGCCGGTGCGCCTGATGGTCACCGGCAAGAAGGCCACTCCGCCGCTCTTCGAGACCATGGCCGTGCTCGGGCGCGAGCGGGTGCGCACCCGCATCCGCGCCGCCATCTCGGAGCTCAAGGCCGCCAAGCTGCCGGATCCGCAGCCGGCGGCGGCGCCGAAGCCCGGCACCTGAGCTCCTTCGGCCTCGCCTACAGGAGCTTCTGGCGCTTGCGAGCCTTGAGAGCCTCGACGACCTTGCGTACGTCCTGGCTCTTGTCCTTGGGGACGACGAGCACCGCGTCCCCCGCGTCCACCACCACCACGTCCGTCATGCCCACCACGGCCAGCGGGCGCTTGTCGCCCAGCACCACGCAGCCGTTGCAGTCCACGACGATGGACTCGGGGCCGGAGACGACGTTGCCTCGCTCGTCCGCGGGGCGCACCTCGGGGATGGCGGCGAAGGAGCCCACGTCCGACCAGCCGAAGTCTCCCGGCAGCACGGCGATGTTCGACGCCTTCTCCATGACGCCATAGTCGATGGAGATGGACGGCAGCTTGGGGAACACGCGCTTGAGCACCGCGGGGAAGGTGCGCTTGCCCACCGCGGCGCGCAGCGCCTCCAGCCCCTTCTTCATCTCGGGCATGTGCTGGGCGAAGGCCTCCAGCATCACGTCCGCGCGGAAGACGAAGATGCCGCCGTTCCACAGGAACTCACCCGAGTCCACATAGCCCTGAGCCGTCTCCAGGTTCGGCTTCTCCTTGAAGGCCTTCACCTTGCGCCCGCCGCCCTGGAGGGGCTCGCCGAGCTGGATGTAGCCATAGCCCGTCTCGGGGCGGTGGGGCTTGATGCCCAGGGTGACGATGTGCCCGGCCTCGGCGACGACGGCCGCCTCCACGAGCGTCGCCCGGAAGGCCTCCGGGTTGGAGACGTGGTGGTCCGACGGCAGGACGATGAGGATGCCCTTCGGATCCCTCGCGGCCACCTGCAGGGTAGCGAGCGCGATGGCCGGGGCGGTGTTGCGCGCCACCGGCTCCACCAGGAGGTTCTGCTTGGGCAGGCCCTTGACCAGCTTCGAGGCGGCCTTGGCGTGCAGGGGGCCACAGACGATGAAGGTGTTCTTCAGCGAGGCCAGCCCCTTGAGCCGGGCGGCGGTGTCGGTGATGAGGGGGTTCTTCGAGGCCAGCGGGAGGAACTGCTTGGGCCGGGCCTGGCGGGACAGGGGCCAGAACCGGGTGCCGGAACCACCAGCCATGATGACGGGATAGAGGGCCATGCGGGTCAAGAACTCCTGAGGGGCGCCGGGGGGCCGGCGCGGACGGCGGCGCACCATAGCGCCTCTCGGCCGGAAGGGAGCCGACTTCGAGCGCCCGCCCCCTCGCCTGCCCACCGGCCGGCACACCGGTGATCAGAGTTTTGACCCGGCACCAAAAAGCCAGTCTCATGCCCGCACGTTGGACCACAAGGCCAAAACCACCGGATGGACGATCGTCCTCACGGCGGCGCTCGCGCTCGGGCTGTCCCTGGCGCCGCTGCCGGAGGACTTCCGTCCCATTCCGAGCCTGGGCAAGGAAGGGCCGCTGACGCCTCGGCTGGCCGAGGTCGTCCTGCCCAGAACCCTGACCGGAAAGGGCGCCCCGCAGCGCGGCGGAGATGACGCGCTGGCGGGCACCTCGCCCCACTCCACGGGTGAGCAGGTGCTTCCCCCCGAGGAGGACACCCCAGCAGTGGAGGACGAGAGCAGCCCGACCGCCACGGCACCTCCCTCCGATCTCGAGGGGCTGAGCACCCTCACGCGCACCCGGGCGCTGTCCCTGGAGGCCCTGCGGGAGAAGATGGGCTCGCGGCACGTGGACATCGAACTCGGCTGCCGGCGCATGGGCGCCTCTGGGTGCGAGGAGGACGCACTGGCGCCGTTCTTCACCGCCCTGAAGGAGCTGCGCGAGGACAAGAGGAGGCAGCCGGTGCGGGTGGTGCACCTGGGTGACTCGCTGATCGCCTCGGACCACATCACGGACATGATCCGGGCGCGGCTCCAGGAGCGTCACGGCTCGGGCGGCAAGGGCTTCCTCTATGTCGACCGCCCCACGGGCGCGGGCCGCTCGGTGCGGACGGGCACGGCGAGCGAGGGCTGGCAGATCACCCGCCTCATCGATCGCAACTATCCCAAGGACAAGCTGGGCTACACGGGCGTGGCCTTTGCTTCGGCGGGCACGGGTACGCAGAGCGTGCGCTTCTCGGCGGAGGGGGCGCGCGTCGGAGAGCTGTTCTTCCAGACGCAGCCCATGGGTGGGACGGTGCTGTTCAACGTGGACGGCAAGCCCATGCAGCGCCTGCTGACGCGGTTCGAGCTACCCGGGGTGGCCTTCTCGCGCTTCACGCTGCCGGAGGGCACGAAGACGCTCTCGCTGCAGACGCTGGGCAAGGTGGAGCTGCACGGCGTCTCGCTGGAGAACGGCAAACCGGGCGTCGTCTACGACACCATCGGCCTGCCAGGAGCCACCGCCGAGGTGTTCCTCCGGGCGAAGCAGGGCTCCTTCCGTTCGCAGCTCCGCCACCGCAAGCCCTCGCTGGTGGTGCTGATGGTGGGCGGCAACGAGGCCTTCTACATCTCGCGCAACCGCATCAAGCCGGAGGAGATCCGCGCCCACGCGACGGAGCTGGTGAAGTGGGTGCGCGAGTCGGTACCGGACTCCGCGTGCCTGCTGATGGCGCCCATCGACGCGGCGGTGCGCACCATGGGCGGCGAGCTGGTGCCGCGCCGCGGCTCCAAGGACGTGGGAGACATCTTCCGAGAGGTGGCGAAGGAGGGCGGCTGCGCCTTCTGGGACGCCCTGGAGGCCATGGGTGGCGAGGGCTCCTCCATCAAGTGGCTGTCCGCGGGGCTGTTCAACGAGGACCTCGTGCACCCGCGAGCCAGGGGCTCGGACCTGCTGGGCCACCTGTTCGACTTCGCGCTCCAGCGCGCGTATGCCAGGACCCACCAGCCGCTGCTGGTGGTGGACGATCCGCCGGGGCTTGTCGACGGCGCCACGGCGCTGAAGGGCACCTTCGCGCGGCTGCGAGCCCTGGAGCAGAAGCAGGCCACGGAGCGGCTGGGCATCGTCCAGCTCGGAGCGTCCCACACCTCGGCGCACTACTTCACGGACGCGGTCCGAGGCGCGCTCACCCGGAAGTTCGCGGACGCAGGGCGCGGCTTCATCGCCGCGGGCAAGCCTTCCCAGCGGCTGGCTGCCGCCCACGTGACACGAGAGCTGACCGGCGAGTGGCAGGTGCTGGACGCGCTGCAGCCGGAGGCTCAGCCCGGCGAGGCGTGGGGGCTCAGCGGCATCCGCGCAGTGGGAGCGCCCGGAGCCTCGCTGCGCATCCAGTTCTGCGACGACTGCGCGCCCGCGAAGTCGCCTCCGGCACAGCTGGCCCTGTACTGGCTGGACGCGCCGGGAGCCGGGAAGATGGAAGTGAAGGTGGATGGGCAGCCCGTGCCGCCCGAGGATCCGCCACCCGCGCCCGTCACCGCGCCCACGGTGCGCATCCGCACCTTCCCCGTCACGGGCCCGGCGCACTCGCTCGAGGTGACCAACGCCGGAGAGGGCCCCATCACGGTGCTGGGAGCCTCGCTGGACTTCGAGCAGCCCGGCGTCACCTACGACTCGGTGGGCCTGCCCGGGAGCACGGCCTTCACACTGAGCCGCCATGACCCGGCGGCGCTCGACACGCAGCTCGCCGCGCGCAAGCCGCAGCTCCTGGTGCTCTGGTACGGGACCAACGAGGCGGGCCTGCCGGACCTGGATCCCGAGACGTTCCGCAAGGAGTACGTCACCCTGCTCTCGCGGCTGCGGGCCTCGACGGGCGCGGAGTGCCTCCTCATCGGTCCCACGGACCGCCTGGTGCAGGACACGAACGGCCGGTGGACGGAGGCCGTCGCGCTGGGGCGGGTGCTCTCCACTCTGCCAGCCGTGGCCCGCGAGGCGGGCTGCGCGTACTGGTCTGCCCGTGCGGCCATGGGCGGCGAGCGCTCCATGATGCGCTGGCAGCGCGCCGAGCCTGTGCTGGGCCACGAGGACGGCACGCACCTGACGCAGCCCGGCTACGAGCAGCTCGCCGCGTCCTTCGTGAAGGAGCTGCTCGCGGCCTACGAGACGTACAAGACGGCGCCCACGGAGCAGGTGCAGGCACCGACTCCGGGCCAGGTTCCGACCCAGGGCCCCACGCCGCAGCAGGCGCCCCCCGAGACACCTCCCGAGACGCAGCCTCCTGCCCCGACGCAGGGCCAGGCCCCCACCCCGATACCCGCTCCCGAGCCCCTGACGGCGCCTCCCGCCCAGGCGCGCGCCTCGCGCGGCCCTGCCCCTACCCTCACGCCGGCCTCCGCCGCGCGGACTGCGGAGGGAAGCTGACATGCAGTCCACCAGCATCCCCTATCTGGCCTTCCTGGCCCTCACCTTCGGGCTGTACTGGCTGGGGCACCGCCACCGCATCGTTCGGATGAGCGTGCTGCTCATCGCGAGCCTCTTCTTCTACACGGTGTGGACGCCGCTGCCGGTGCTGGTGTTCTTCTGGTGCGCGGCGTTCGATCACCTGATCGTCAAGGGGCTGGCGCGAGCGAAGTCCCCGGGCGTGCGCAAGGCGCTGGTGACGGCGTCGGTGGTGTCCAACCTGGGCCTGCTGGCGACCTTCAAGTACGCGGAGCTGTTCCGCGAGACGGCGCGCTCGCTGCTGGCGCCGCTGGGCGTGGCGGTGCGCGAGGAGCCCTTCGGGCTGCTGCTGCCCATCGGGCTGTCGTTCCTCTGCTTCCAGGCCATCAGCTACGTGGTGGACGTGTACCGCGGCAAGGCGAGCGCGGACCATAGCTACCTGGAGCACCTGCTCTACCTGCTCTTCTTCCCGCGAGTCGTCTCCGGCCCCATCGTGCGCGCCTCGGAGCTGCTGGAGCGCTTCCGCGAGGTGCCCACGCTGACGGCGGAGGACGGCGGCCGCGCGCTGTACCGCATCGCGGTGGGCCTGGTGAAGAAGATGGTGATCGCGGACGTGCTGGGCAGCGGCCTGGTGGACCCGGTCTTCGCGGATCCGGCCGCGTACACCTCCGCCGAGTGCCTGATGGCGGCGGTGGCCTACACCTTCGAGCTGTACTTCGACTTCTCGGGGTACTCGGACATCGCCATCGGCGCGGCGACGCTGTTCGGCTTCACGTTCCCGGAGAACTTCGCGCGGCCCTACCTGGCGAAGAACCTGTTCGAGTTCTGGAACCGCTGGCACATGAGCCTGTCCAGCTGGCTGCGCGACTACCTCTACATTCCGCTGGGCGGCAACCGGCGCTCGAAGCCTCGGGTGCTGTTCAACCTGATGACGGTGATGGTGCTCGGCGGCCTGTGGCACGGAGCAGACTGGCGCTTCGCCGTCTGGGGTGCGGTGCACGGCGTGGGGCTGTGCGCCACCCGCATCTGGTGGTGGATCCGCGGCGGCCGGCCCGAGGCCGAGTCGGTGGGAGTGGTGCGCACCGCCGTGGGGATGCTGCTCACCTTCACGGTGGTGGTGCTCACGCGCATCGTCTTCCGCGCCCCGAACATGTCGCACGCGGCCGAGTTCTACTCGCGCATGATGCTGCTCATGCCCGGGCTGGCCAACGTGAGCCTGCTGGTGTGGGTGATGCTCGCGGTGGCGGTGGTGAGCCACATGGTGCCCATGAAGCTCTATGACCTCGGCGGGACGATCTTCGTGCGGCTGCCCGCGCCGGTGCGCGCGGTGGCGCTGGTGGCGCTCGGCCTGGGCATTCGCCACCTGACCTCCGTGGAGGCCCGGCCGTACGTCTACCTGCAGTTCTGAGAGGCCCGCTCAGGCCGTTCCGCGTCCGACGGGCCGGGACGGGATGCTCACGGGCAGCTGCGCGATGTGCTCCAGCAGCATGTAGAGGATGCGCGCCGTGGCGCCCCAGATGACGTGGGACTCGTAGGTGTAGAAGAAGACGTCGTACTCCGTGCCCCCCACCGAGCGCTTCTCGGTGCGACGGATGGCCGGGTCCATCAGGCCCGAGAGCGGCACCTCGAGGATGAACGCCACCTCTTCGATGTTCGGCCGGTACTGTCCGTCGTTGGGGATGACGCCCACGAAGGGCTGGATGCGGAACGCCGTCGTCGTGGGCTGTTCGTCCAGCATGCCGAGCACGCGCACCCGCGAGCGCTCGATGCCCAGCTCCTCCTCCGTCTCCCGGAGCGCGGTGTGCAGCGGCGTCGCATCCTCCGGGTCCCGGCCGCCGCCGGGGAACGAGAACTGGTTGGCGTGGTTGCGCAGATGGGCGGGACGACGCGTGAAGAGGATGTAGGGCACGTCCTCGCGCTCGAAGATCGGGACGAGCACCGCGGACTCGCGCAGCACCAACCCCGGCAGGTTCACCAACCGGGGCGGGAGGGAGGACAGTCGAGCCTCCAGCGTGTCGAACAGGGCGCTCACGTCAGTCCGTCACCTGCTTCTCCACGGGAGGCTGGAGCGACTTCTCCGGCACCGTGAGGCTCTCCACGCCGGAGAGGGGCTCGAGCACGCCCGCCTGCAGCAGCCCGATCAGCACCAGCCCGAGCGCCACGCGGTACACCACGAAGATCATCGTCGAGCGGGTGCGCAGGTAGCGCAGCAGCCACGCGATGGACGCCAGCCCCGAGCCGAAGGCCACCACCGTCCCCGTCACCAGGGCCACGGTGGAGGGCCGCGAGTCCGCCTCCAGCAGGTGCTTGAGCTCGAAGACGCCCGCCAGCGTGGTGGCGGGAATGGAGAGCAGGAAGGAGTAGCGGGCCGCGTCCTCGCGCTTCAGCCCCAGCGACAGCGCTCCGGTGAGCGTCGTGCCCGAGCGCGACGAGCCCGGGATGAGCGCCAGCGACTGCCACACGCCGATGATCAGCCCGTCCCGAAGGCGCATGTCCGCCAGGGTCCGCTGGTGCGCGGCGAGGCGCTCCACGATGAGGAGGATGATCGCCAGGATGATGAGGCTGGCGGAGATGATGTAGAGCGAGCGCAGCGAGCTCTCGATGTGCTTCTTGAAGGCCAGGCCCATCACCCCGATGGGCAGCGTGCCCACGAGCACGAACCACGCCAGCCGCGACTCGACGGTGCCGAACGGCTGGCGCCGCGCGAGCCCCTGGAAGAAGGCGGTGGTGAGCTTCACCAGATCTCGCCAGAAGTAGATGAGCACGGCCGCCACGGTGCCGAGCTGGATGACGGCGGAGTACGCCGCCCCCGGATCCTTCCAACCGAGCAACTCCGGGACGATGCGCAGGTGCGCCGTGGAGCTGATGGGAAGGAACTCGGTGAGTCCCTGGACCAGCCCGAGGACGATGGCTTCGATGAGACTCATAGGGCGAGCCCGGATGTAAGCCTTCCACCCCCTGCCCGCAAGGCCCATGTCCACCCAGCGTTCAGTCCTCTCGTGGAACGTTTGGAGGTAGGCACGCTCCCACAGCGGTAGGCTCCGGACTCACGGCCATGCCCCCTGCCCCGCTCTGCCCCTGTTCCTCCGGACTCCGCTACCGCCAGTGCTGCGCCCCCTACCACCGAGGCGAGGCCGAGCCGCCCGACGCGGAAGCCCTGATGCGCTCGCGCTACAGCGCCTTCGCGCTCCGAGAGGTGGCCTGGCTCTGGAAGAGCCTGCACCCGGACCACCCGGACCGCTCCCGCCCGGAGGCGGAGATGCTCAAGGAGCTGCGAACCTACGCGCAGGGCCACCAGTTCCCGGGGCTCGTGGTGATGGATCGCCGACCACCGGATGAGCGGGGCGTGGCGCAGGTGCTCTTCTTCGCCAAGGTGTTCGAGCGCGGCAAGGACCGCTCCTTCGTGGAGCGCTCGGACTTCCGCCACGACGGGAAGGGCTGGCGCTACGTGTCGGGCGCCGCGCGCCTCCCGAAGGACCTGGCGGGGCCGCCAGAGGCGCTCACGCTGGCCACCTTCCCGGAGTAACGAGGCGCTGTCAGGATTCTTCGGGCCTTTTCGTCCCTCTCGATAGCTGCCCGGCCGGAGAGGCCCTACACGCTCCTGGTAATCGCCTGATACGCGACGCGGTTCAAATCCGCCCAAGGCCTGGAAAGGTCTGCCAACCAAACAGCGGCTTCTCCACTCGGGCAGCTAACCTTCCCTTCTCTTTCCCAGGCTCGCGCCCCCCTCTCCCACCGGAGAGCGCCGGTGGCGCGCTGCCTGCCCGCTGTGTTCGCGCCGTGTGTCCACCGGTGTGGGCCTGAAGCCGCTGATGTGCGGCTTCGAGAGCACATTCTGAAGCACTGCGCTCCAGAAACGACAAACGCGCGTGACCCACCGGGGGGCACGCGCGTTCGTGTCAGCCGGACTCGGCTCCGGGATTACGGGCTGCCCACGGCCTTCAGCCGCGACGAGCCGCCCAGGGCCTCACGCAGCAGGTCCTTCTTGTCGGTGCGCTCCCAGGTGAACTCCTTCTCGGTGCGACCGAAGTGCCCGTACGCGGCGGTCTTCTGGTAGATGGGCCGCAGCAGGTCCAGGTGCTCGGTGATCTCGCGCGGGCGCAGACCGAACGTCTGGCGCACCGCCTGCGCGATCTTCTCCTCGGCCACCGTCGCCGTGCCAAACGTCTCCACCATCACGCTGACCGGGTCCGCCACGCCGATGGCGTAGGAGACCTGCACCTCGCAGCGGCGCGCCAGGCCAGCGGCCACCACGTTCTTGGCGATGTAGCGGCCCATGTACGCCGCCGAGCGGTCCACCTTCGACGGGTCCTTGCCCGAGAAGGCGCCGCCGCCGTGACGGCCCATGCCGCCGTAGGTGTCGACGATGATCTTCCGACCCGTCACGCCCGAGTCGCCCATGGGGCCACCCACCACGAACCGCCCGGTGGGGTTGATGAAGTACTTGGTCTTCTTGTCCAGCAGCTTCGCCGGCAGGACCTTGGCGATCACGTCCTCGCGGATGGCCTCGTGGATCTTCTTGTTGGAGATGTCATCCGCGTGCTGCGTGGACACCACCACCGTGTCGATGCGCACCGGGCGGCCATCCTTGTACTCGATGGTGACCTGGCTCTTGCCGTCCGGACGGATCCACGGGTGCTGCTTGCGGCGCACGTCGGCCAGCCGGCGGGTGAGCGCGTGGGCGTAGTGGATGGGGGCCGGCATCAGCTCCGGCGTCTCGTCGCAGGCGTAGCCGAACATCATGCCCTGGTCGCCGGCGCCCTGCTCCTTCTTGTTGTCCACGCCGCGGGCGATGTCCTGGCTCTGGCCCTCGATGGCCACCATCACGCCGCAGGTGTTGCCGTCGTAGCCCATCGAGCTGTCCGTGTAGCCGATGCGGCAGATGGTCGACCGGACGATCTTCGGGATGTCCACGTAACAGTTCGTCGTCACCTCGCCCGCGACGATGGCGAGGCCCGTCTTGACCAGCGTCTCCACGGCGACGCGGCCCTGCGGGTCCTTGGCGATGATGGCATCCAGCACGCCGTCGGAGATCTGATCGGCGATCTTGTCCGGGTGCCCTTCAGTGACGGATTCAGACGTGAACAGGAAGTCGGTAGGCATGTCTTCTCAGAAAGTAACGGGCAGGCTTGAACCACGTATAGCGGGCGCACACTAGACGTGGCCTCCTTCCTCAGTCAAACCCCGTAAGCAGGTGGGGAATTCGGTTCCATCAGGACGAGCGGGCAGGCGAGGGCCGAAGCCCTGAGGGTGAATTTTCCCCAGCGTGGGACGTTCCCCTGAGCTACAGGAAGCCGCCGCTTCCTCTCGACAGGAACAAGGATCCGTATGAACGCTCGCCTCCGCTCCGTCTCCCTCCTGGCCGCCCTCGTGCTCTGCGTACCGGCGCTCGCCGCGCCGAACGAGGCCGTGACCAAGCCCGTGAAGACCGTCGTCCAGTCCGTGCGCTACAACAAGGATCTGGCTGCCCTGAAGAACTTCGGCGGAGAGCAGCAGGCGAAGTTCCTCCTGGGCGAGGCCTGGGACAAGGCCTCCGAGGAGCAGCGCAAGGAGTTCATCGAGCTGTTCCACACCCTCTTCGCGAAGATCGCCTTCCCCAAGGTCCGCGACAACTTCAAGAACCTGGCCTCCATCACCTACGAGGACCCCGAGGTGGCCGGCGAGGAGGCGAAGGTGGGCTCCACCGTCGTCATCGATCACCCGGTGAAGAAGCAGGAGCTGAAGCTCAAGTACTCCCTGGCCAAGGACAAGGGCGGCTGGAAGGTGGTCGACGTGGCGGTGCTCGGCGACTCCATGCTCACCGGCATCCGCGATGATCAGGTGCGCCCCCTGTTGAAGGAGGGCGGCTGGGACGCGCTGATCACCGCCATGCGCGAGAAGAACAAGGAGCTGGCGAAGGTCACCCTGAAGTAACCCGCCTGCCGGGCGTCCGGCCGGGCCTCCTTCCTTGGAATGGGAGGAGGCCTTCAGGCCGTGTAGGCTCCGGTCTCTGCGTGAGAGGCCGGCCTGATGCCCAACTCCCACATCACCATGCCGCCCCGCTCGCGCGCCGAGCCCTCCTCTCGTGAGGTGGACGCCTTCTGTGTGCGCTATGCCCCCCGTGCTCCGGGCCATGCGTCCGTGAGGGACTTGTGCCGGCTGCTGTATGCCCTGCCCACGGACGGGCTGGAGAGCCGCTTCTCCTGGGTGGAGAAGCTCGTGGCCTGGCTGCGCGAGCCGCGCCCCGCGCATGGGCTCGTCGAGGCCGATGAGCCCGAGAGCTCCGCCGCCGCCAGCCGATTGACGCTGCTGCTCCGGGTGCTCGAGGGTGAGGCCGCCACGCGACAGGCCGTGGCCCGGCTGGTGGGCCACATCGCCGCCGAGGCCCGGGGCCTGAAGCTCTTCGCCCAGGTGGGCCTGCCGGGCCGCCAGGGCTTCTTCTCCGAGCTCACCGACCGCGTGCTGCGGCACCTGCTCCCCGCGCCGCCGGATCCGGAGCGGCTCTCGGAGCTGCTGCTGCGGCTGTTCCCGGGCCCCGCGGAGCTGGACTGGCTGCAGTCCCTTCCCATCGCGCCCCTGGCGCGGCTGCTCGCCCTGGTGAGCGAGCCGCAGCACCCGCTGCCCGCGCCCGCCGGGTTGATGCGCTCCCACCTGGTGGATGCCCTCACCCTGGTGGCCGCGCAGACGGCGGCGCTGGGGCTGGCCGAGGACGTGCGAGACCGCAGCCCCGAGGTGGCCTTCCGCGCCTCGCCCTTCCTGCGCCTGCGCCGTAGCTGCGACAGCGTGCTGGCCCGTGACGCGGCCCAGGACACCCTGCGCGAGCTGAACGCCGCGCTGGGGGAGTGCCGGCAGGTGGTCACCCTCGTCACCGGCCACCTCGAGCAGTCCGGCGTGAGCGTGGACCTCGTGTACCGCCTGGAGCGCATCTGGCGCGGGCTGGACCGCATGGAGGCCATCGCCCGGGTGCTCGGGGCGGCCCGGGGCGAGGAGCGCTGCCGCGAGGGGCTGGTGCTCGTGACGGAGCTGCTGCGCCACGCGTACTCGGACCGCTCCGTGCGGGCGCTGATGCGCACCAACCTCCGGCTCCTGGCGCGCAAGGTCATCGAGCGCGCCGGCCACTCGGGCGAGCACTCCATCACCTCCAGCCGGGCCGAGTTCCACGCCCTGCTGCACTCGGCCGCGGGAGGCGGGCTGCTCACCGCCTTCACGGCGGCGCTCACGCTCTTCCTCACGAAGCTCGCGCTGGCGCCCTTCTTCGGCGGCCTGCTCGCCGCGCTCACCTACGCCGGCAGCTTCGTGCTGATGCAGCTGCTCGGCTTCACCCTCGCCACCCAGCAGCACTCCACGACGGCGGCGACTCTGGCGGGAGCCATCGGCGAGGGGGGTACCCGCGAGCGGCTGCGGCGGCTGGTGGAGCTCATCCCCCGCATCACCCGCTCCCAGCTCGCGGCGGCCCTGGGCAACCTGAGCTGCGTGATGCCCGCCGCGGTGGGCCTGGCCCTCGCCTGGCAGCACCTCACCGGTCAGCCGTTCCTCACCGTCGAGAAGGCTCGCGGCATCGTGGAGTCCTTCCATCCCTGGCGCAGCGGCACCCTGCTGTGGGCCGCCTTCACCGGCGGGCTGCTCTGGGCCTCGAGCCTGGCGGCGGGCTGGCTCGAGAACTTCCTCGTCTACCGGCGCATCCCCGAGGCGCTCGCCCACCACCGCGGGGTGCGGAGGATGCTCGGCGAGGCCCGCGCCCAGCGCCTCGCGGAGGCCGTGCTGCGCCACTCGGCAGGAATCGGCGGCGGCGTCACGCTGGGCGTCCTGCTGGCCATCGCCCCGGGCATCGGGCGCTTCTTCGGCCTGCCCCTGGCCGTGCGCCACGTCACCCTCTCCTTCGGCGCGCTGGCCTTCGCCGGGTGCGCCCTGGGGCCCGAGGCGGTGACGCAGCCCGACTTCCTCGCCGCCCTGCTGGGCGTGCTGGCCATCGGCGCCCTCAACCTGGCTGTCTCCTTCGCGCTCGCCCTTGCCGTGGCCCTCCGAGCCCGAGACGTGCCACTCAAGGACGGCCTGCTGCTGGCCCGGGCGCTCGCGGTGCGCTTCCTGCGCCAGCCCCGCGCCTTCCTGCTCCCCCCACCCGAGACGCCCGCCTCCCACCCGGCCGAGGCGCCTGGAGCCGCTGACTCCGCTCCCGCCCCCGGCCCACCTGCCCTCTGAGGGAGGAACCGGCGCGCCTACCACGGGCCCCTGACAGTTTCGAGGGTGGCCGGCGCCCCAGCGACCGGCCGCCCATGCGCTGCTTCCGGGCGAGGCCGTTTGCCGGTAGGGTCGCGCGCACATGAGCGCCTCGTCCCACCCGCCGCACCGCTTCGCTCTCGCCTACGCCGGACTCATGGTCCGCAGGCCGGGCCTGGTCCTCCTCGTCATCCTCGCGCTGCTCGGCGTCTCCGCCTGGGGCACCTCGAAGCTGACCATCAACTCCAACCAGCTCGATCTCATCTCGCAGGATCTCCCCGAGGTGAAGGAGGTCAAGCGCATCATCGACATGGTCGGTGGCAGCGGCTACTTCATGCTCGCGCTGCGCTCCTCGGACGAGGCCACCCTCAAGCGCGTCGCGGACGACCTGGCGGCGAGGCTCCAGGCGGACAAGGAGAACGTCCGCTTCGTCACCTACAAGATTCCCGTCGAGTTCGTGCAGCAGAACATGGCCCTCTTCATCAAGACGGAGGACCTGGCCGAGGGCAAGTCGCGCATCAGCCGCTACATGAAGGACCAGCTGCGCCGCAACAACCCGTTCTTCATCGAGCTGAAGAAGACCGAGCCCGTGAAGCTCGACCTGCAGGACCTGATCAACAAGTACTCCAGCGTCGGCAAGAAGAGCATCATCGACGACTACTACATCTCGCCCGATCGCAAGATGATGATGATGCTCATCAAGCCGATGTGGGACACCAACGAGCTCGGCAAGACGAAGGCCTACGTCACCAAGCTCACCCAGGAGCTGGCCGAGTACTCCAAGACGAACCCCCAGGGCGTGAAGCTGGTGGAGGACTACGAGCTGATGGGTGACGACAAGACGGTCGCCTACGGCTACACCGGCTCGTACAAGACGGCGGTGGACGACTCGTACGCCATCGAGGAGTCGCTCCAGCCGGTGGCCATCTACGCCTTCCTGGCCATCCTGGCCATCACCATCGCCTTCTTCCGCAAGTGGGCGCCCACCGTCATCGTCGTGAGCGGCATGGTGATTGGCACCATCATCACCATGGGCTTCACCTACGCCACCGTGGGTGAGCTCAACATGATCACCAGCATCCTGGGCGGAATCCTGATGGGGTTCGGCATCGACTTCGGCATCCACTTCGTCTTCCGCACGAGGCTGGAGCTGGGCGCCGGCAAGCCGTACGACATCGCCATCCGGGACGCCATCATCAACGCGGGCCGCCCGGCCATGGTGTCCGCGGTGGTGACGGCCGGCTCGTTCTTCGTGCTCATGGTCAGCGAGTTCCGCGGCTTCAGCCAGTTCGGCTTCCTGGCCGGCTGCGGCACGCTCATCCTCGGCCTCACCCTGTTCTCGTGGAGCCCGGCGCTGCTGGCGCTCATCGGCCGCATGAACCCCGCGCTGCCCGCGCGGCTCATCGGCACCATGACGCCCCCGGCCACCAACAACGCCTCGGGCAAGGAGATCCGCTTCCCCCGGCCCGGCCTGCTGCTGGGCGTCAGCTCCACCATCGTCGTGCTGGTGTGCGCGTGCGCCATCCCCTGGAGCAGCCAGGAGGTGTCCGCCAGCAAGGAGCTGCCCCTGCTCGAGCGCATCACCCACGGCGTGCGCTTCAACTACAACACCCGCGCGCTGATGCCGGCCAACCAGCCCTCCGTCCAGCTCCAGGACGAGATCGCCCGCCGGTTCCAGATCTCCAGCGACCCCATCGCCGTCTACACCAAGACGCTCGAGGAGGCGAAGGAGGTCTACGACGAGCTGACGCTGAACAAGGAGAAGTACAAGTCCATCGACCAGGTGGTCAGCATCTACACCTTCGTGCCTCCGCCCGAGGTGGCCCAGGCCAACGCGAAGATCCTCCAGGAGTGGCAGGAGGAGCTGAAGGACATCGACGTGGCCGCCCTGCCGCCCGAGATGCAGGAGAAGGCCGCCGTCTTCAAGAAGATGCTGGAGGCGCGGCCCTTCGACGTGAAGGGCGTGCCGGAGATCTACGCCACCCAGTTCCGCCACCTGCCCACCACGAAGCCGGAGAACCACGGCTTCCTCACGTTCATCTACCCGAGCGTGGACCTGTGGGACGGCAAGCTGATGCTCCAGTTCGCCGACGAGACGAGCGTCATCAAGACCGCCTCCGGCAAGGAGTTCCGCTCCGCCGGCGCCGCGCAGCTCTACGCGCGGCTGGCGCGCATCGTCCTCAAGGATGGGCAGCTCACCGTCATCCTGGTGGCGCTGTGGATCCTCGTCATGCACTTCGCGGACTTCCGCAGCGTGCCGCTGGCGCTCGCCTCCGTCATTCCGCTCACCGTGGGCCTGGCGATGATGCTGGGGTTCATGGCCATCTTCGATCTGCGCCTGAACTTCATGAACATCATCATCCTGCCCATCCTCCTGGGCTTCGGAGTGAGCCACGGCCTCTACCTGCTCCACCGCTTCCTGGAGGGCACCTCGCCCGTGGTGGCGCTGCGCAGCGTGGGCGCCGCGGTGGCCTCCTCCACGCTGACGGCGGTGTCCGGCTTCGCCGCGCTACTGGCGGCCAGCCACAACGGCCTGCGCTCCATGGGACTGGTGGCCTGCATCGGCCTCATCACCACGCTGGTGGTGTCCTTCACGGTGCTCGCCGCGGTGATGCAGCTGATGCACGACCGGCGCGTGCGCAAGGCCGGTCAGCAGCCCCCCTCGGACACCGGGACCCCCGGGGGCCCGAGCGCCGAGACCCGGGCCGCCTAGCCCGCAGCAGCGTTCCGGGGCCTCGAGCCCCGGCATGAACGGAGGCCCCTCCGCGCGAGGGGCCGGGAGAGGGAGACGATGATGACGAAGCGACTCGCGCTCGCGGTGGGCCTGGCGGGGCTGGCGGCCTGCGCCACGGTGAAGGACAGCTTCACCCGCCCCGACTACGAGCAGGTGGATCAGCACAAGGTGAAGCGGCTGGCCGTGGTGACGCAGCCGCTGCCCGACGGCAAGCAGGCCCTGGGCGAGCTGTGGAGCCTCATCGCCCGCCAGTACATCAACCAGAACCGCGACTTCCTGGTGAAGTCCAACACCACCCTGGCCGAGCCCGCCACCGACGCCTCGCTCAAGGCGCTGTGCGTCGAGGGCATCGAGGGCGTGCTCCTGCTGGTGCCCGAGGTGAAGCGCACCCAGGACGGCGCGGACGAGGCGGTGCGCGCCCGGCTGATGCGCTGCGAGGACGGCCAGGACGTGTGGACGGCCGAGGCCACCGGGAGCTGGGGCTCGCAGGACGAGAAGTACCGCGAGCGCGCCGCGCAGTACGTCCAGCAGTTCGGGCCCGAGGTGGAGCCCTACGTCGTCCCCACCTACAAGCTGCTCAAGGCCACGCTCGACACGCTGCCCAACCCCAAGCTCACCGAGCAGGACATCGACGAGAAGATCGAGCTGGGGGAGTAGCCCTCCGTGGACGAGCGCACCATCGTCCTGCGCCTGGCGCTGGCGCTGCTGCTGGGCGGACTGCTCGGGCTGGAGCGGGAGCTGCGCGGCCAGTCCGCGGGGCTGCGCACGCACCTCATCGTGTGCCTGGGGGCCTGCCTCTTCACCCTGGTGAGCATCGCCGCCGGGGACACCGTGGCCGGCCCCGAGCCCGAGGGCCTCCGGGCCGACGTCACCCGCATCGCCAGCCAGGTGGTGGTGGGCATCGGCTTCCTGGGCGGCGGCGCCATCCTCCGCCACGGAACCTCCATCCGCGGGCTCACCACCGCCGCCAACCTCTGGCTCACCGCCTCCGTGGGCCTGGCGGCTGGCTTCGGCTTCTTCCTCGGCGCCGCCGTCACCGTGGCCTTCGCCCTGCTGGTGCTCGTGGGCCTGCGCCCGGTGGAGCACCTGCTCGAGCGCATCCGCAAGCGCCGGGGCATTTCCCCCGAGAGCGCGCAGGAGCCCGAGGAGCCCGCTCCTCCTGGCCCGTAGAAGCCCCTCCCAATGGAGCACGGCGGCTTTTGCCGCTCTTGCTCGCAAGGCTGGTTTGCGGCGCAGACCAGTTGTTGACGCCGAAAAACAACGTCGTTAGCCTGAGGACGTTGGTGGCAGGGGGAGCGCAGCATCTCGAGCGCGGAGGCCCATCATGTCCGAGCTTCGCCGCATCCAGTTCGTGACGAGGTTCTTCCCATACCTGCAGGGGCTGCGCCTGCTGCCCATCGGGTTGGGGATGCTGGCCCTGGCGGCCTGGGCCGCGTGGCGAGGCTCTCCCGGAGCGGTGACGCTGCTGCGCCCCGAGCGACTGCCCGTGCTGCTGCTGGCCGCGCTGCCGGTGCTCGGCCTCTACTCGCTGCTGGGCCTGTACTACCGGCAGACGTACGGCATGGTCCGCCAGCCGTGGACGACGCGCCGGCGGGTGCTGCGCGCCATGCTGACGGTGTCGTTGATGGGCATGGTGATGGGCATCCTCGAGCGCAGCGGCCCGAGCTCTCCCGCGCCCACCTCGTTCTTCCTGGGCCTGCTGGGGCTGAGCTTCACGTGGTGCTGGATCCGCAGCAGCTACCTGGCCCACCACTACTGCGTCACCGGGGTGGCGGTGATGATGTTCGCCACCGCCCACGCGCTGGGCTACCCGCCGGTGGGCGCGCTGCTCCAGACGCTTCCCTTTACCTCGGACGCGAACTGCCCCGAGGTGACGCTGTTCAGCACGTGGGGCACCGCCCTGGTCGTGCTCGGTCTGCTGGACCACCGCATGCTGGTCCAGACCCTGAGGCCCATCCCGGACTCCGAGCCGGATGCGACGCCGGGGGTGATGGGATGAAGGCGCCTTTCGAAGAGCTCGCCACGCTGGACCGGCTCGTCCATGAGCCCGCGCGGCTGTCCATCCTCACCGCCCTCGCCTCGTGCGAGAGCGCGGACTTCCTCTACCTGCAGCGGCTCACCGGGCTGTCCAAGGGCAACCTCTCCAGCCACCTGTCCAAGCTGGAGGAGGCCGGGCTGCTGGTGGTGACCAAGCAGTTCAAGGGCAAGACGCCCAACACGCAGCTGGCCATCAGCGAGCAGGGGCGTCAGGCCATCGAGCGGCACTGGGAGCAGCTCGACCGGCTGCGCAGCAGCACGCGGCGGTGGGAGCCGGAAGGCGCCGAGTAGCGCCCGCTCGCGCCAGTCGGCCCCTGGCGCTCCGTACAAGTCGTGTCTCTCCGGTCCTCGAGCAGCGGGGGGCCGGCACGGGGAAGGTGTGCCCGTGGAGTCTCTGCTGCATGGGGGTAGATCGACATGATTGAAGCCAGGGGGTTGTCGAAGAACTGCCAGGGGAGCACCTCGGTCCGGAACGTGACGTTCACCGTCGCGCCGGGAGAGGTGGTGGGGATCCTCGGACCACAGGGAGCGGGAAAGACGACGCTGCTGCGCATGCTCGCGGGCATCGTCGTGCCCTCGTCCGGAGAGAGCGTGGTGGCGGGGCTGAGCACCGGGGTGGATCCGTTCCGCATCAAGAACCGGGTCGGCTATGTCACTGGAGACGCCTCGCTGCCGCCGCAGCCCACGCCGCGCGAGCTGCTCAAGCAGCGGGGGCAGCTGCACCACATCCAGGCCCAGGAGCTGGCATCCCGCGTGGAGGCGCTCATCACGGCGTTCGAGCTGGAGCGGCTGGCGGATCAGCCCGTCGCGACGATGACGGCCGAGCAGCGACAGCGCTTCCACCTGGCGCGCGCGCTGCTGCACGATCCGCCGGCGCTCATCCTGGACGAGCCCACGCACTCGCTGGACATGCTGAGCGGACACTTCGTGCTGATGGCCATCCGCGCCGCCCGTGACGCGGGCAAGGCCGTGCTGCTGGCCACCCGCTCGCTGAGCGACGCCGAGTACCTGTGCGACCGGGTCCTGCTGATGAACCAGGGCCAGGTGGTGGACCAGGGCACGCTCTCCGAGGTGTGCGCCCACGTCGGCGCGCGCACCTTCGCGGAGGCCGTGCTCCGACAGCTCCAGCTGCGCTCGGCCTGAGCCCCCCGCGAGCGCGGCCGTGCGCCCCCCACCCGGCCGCGCCGCGACAACTCACCGCAGGGCCCCGGCGAGGCGGCGTCTGTAGATTGAGCCTCGCCATGTGGAAGTCCTGTGCGTTGCTCCTCGCGGGGGCGCTATTCCTTACTCCCCGGATTGCCCGGGCCTGCGCCACGTGCGCGTGTGGAGACCCGACGCTCACCTCCATGGGCACGGAGCAGCCCTTCGCCGGGCGCCTGCGCCTGGCCACCACGCTGCGCGCCTGGGGGCAGACCGAGGGCGAGCAGGCGGTGGACGCCGTCTCCCTGCGCGAGCTGCGCATGGACGTGTCCGCGGCCTACGCGCCGCGCTCCTGGCTGTTCATCTCCGCCACGCTGCCGCTCCAGGCGCGAAGGGTGAAGGACGTCAGCCTGACGCGCGAGCAGTCCTGGGGCCCTGGAGACATGGAGCTCAGCGCCAAGGTGTACGTCTTCCGCGACCGGGACTTCTCGCCGGACCACCTGCTGGGGGTGCTCGTCGGCTCCCGGCTGCCCACCTCCCCCACCCTGCGTGACGCGGAGGGCAGGACGCTGTCACTCGATGCCCAGCTGGGCACCGGCTCGTGGGATCCGTTCGCTGGACTCTCCTACACGGCGTTCCGTGGGGAGTGGTCCTTCCTCGCCAACACGACGGGCTATTTCCCGACCCGGGGACGTGAGGGCTTCCGCGCCGGCGCGTCCCTGCGCACGACGGTAGCCGCTCAGTACCAGCCGAGCACCCGATGGGCCCTGCACCTGGCGGTGGACACCCGCCTCGAGGCCGTCAGGAACGTCCGGGGCGTGCACGATCCGATAGGCAGCGGCTTCATCGGCTTCCTGTCTCCGGACGTGCTCTTCAGCCCGACCACAGACGCCGTCGTCCAGCTCGGCGTGCGCGTGCCCGTCCTCAACCTCCTGCGGCAGACCCGGCAGACGCCCATCTTCCAGGCCGCCGTGGCGTACGACCTATGAAGCCACCGTCCCTGCTCGCCACCTTCCTCTTGCCGCTGCTGGCCGGATGCGGCTCGCGGGAGGAGGGCATCCGCCTTCACCTCCAGCTGGCGCTCCATGGGGCGGGCGCGGTCCAGATGGAGCAGAGCGCCCGGAGCTTCACCAACGATCGCGGCGAGCGCGTCATCCTCACCCGCGCCCACGTGAGCCTGAGCAGCGTGGAGATCTTCCCCTGCGCGGACTCCGGCGCGTGGCGGTGGCTGCGCGAGCTCTCGCCCATCGGCACGGCGCACGCGCACTCCGAGTCCAGCCCGCGGCGGCTGGGCACTCCGCACGTGAGCAGCCTGGAGCGCCCGGATGGAGAGGTGCTGGAGCTGGGCACCCTGCGTCCTCCTCCGGGCCGCTACTGCCGGCTCCACCTGGTGTTCGGGCCCGCGGATGCGGACGCCGAGGGCCTGCCCACCGATGGCGTCATGGTCGGCCGGACGTTCCTGCTGGAGGGGGAAATCCCCTCCGCCGACGGAGGAGCTCCGCGCCCGTTCCGGGTGGAGAGTTCCCGCATCGCCAACCAGGAGCTGGTGCTCGACGGGCTCTCCCTCTCGGCCGAGGAGCTGGAGGCCGAGCAGCGAATCACCCTGGCCTACGACCACTGGCTGGATGGCACCTCTCCGCTGGACCCGGACGCAGCGACACAGGTGCTTCGCAACGTCGCCAGCGCGGCCGCGGTGACCTCCGTACGCTGAGCGCCCCTGCGGCAACGTGCCGCGTGGGCCTGACGGGCTCCTGCTGGTAATCGCATATCCTCTTCCAGCATCGACACACGGAGCCCGTCCCCATGAAGCGCTCTCTCGGAAGCATCCTGCCACTCGCCCTCACCGCGCTCGTCGCCACCGCCTGTGGAGACGAGGAGCCAGCCCCCACGCCTGAACCGCCCCTGGACGTCGCCATCACCTTCAAGCCCATGGTGGGCAGCCAGCCGTTCGCCTGCGGCCAGACGTATACGAACCTGGGGACGACGGGCACCACCTACGAGCCCAAGGACTTCCGCCTCTACGTCCACAACGTGCGGCTGCTCTCCCACGGTGTCACCGAGGTGCCGGTGGAGCTCGCCGATGATGGCGCCTGGCAGCAGGAGGGGCTGGCGCTGCTCGACTTCGAGAACAAGACGGGCCTGTGCAGCAACGGGACGACGGCGATGAACAACCGCGTCGTCGGCACCGTCCCCGCGGGCCACTACTCGGGCCTGCGCTTCACCGTGGGCCTCCCCTTCGAAAAGAACCACCAGGACGCGTCCACCGCGCGCGCGCCCCTCAACATCAGCACCCTCTTCTGGGGCTGGGCCGGCGGCTACATCTTCATCCGCATGGACGGGCGCACCACGGGGCTGCCCGCCGGGCACAGCCTCCACCTGGGCAGCACCGAGTGCCAGCTGTCGGGCCCCAACCAGGTGACGTCCTGCGGGCGCCCCAACCGCTTCGAGGTGGAGATCGCCGGCTTCGATCCCACCGCGTCGAAGGCCGTGGTGCTGGATGTGGCCGCGCTGCTCGCGGGCACGAACCTGGATACGAACCAGGCCGAGACGGCCCCGGGCTGCATGTCCGAGAGCACCGACAACGACTGCGCGCCCATCTTCCAGCGGCTGGGGCTGGGCTTCGGCGGCGCCCAGGCCAACCCGAGCGCCCAGGTCTTCTTCCGCAAGGAGTAGGCACGATGCGTGGCTCCCTGACCGCATGCGTGGGCTGGCTCCTGGGGTTGACCGTGGCGTGCGGTGGCGACCCGAAGCCCGAGCCCGAGCCCTATGTCTGGCAATTGCCCCAGGGCTTCCCCGAGCCCGCCGTCCCCGACGACAACCCCATGAGCGCCGCCAAGGTGGAATTGGGGCGCTTCCTCTTCTACGACAAGCGGCTGTCGGGCAACGGCACCCAGTCCTGCGCGAGCTGCCACGTCCAGAAGAAGGCCTTCACGGACGGGCGGAAGACGGCGCTCGGCTCCACGCGGGAGTCCCACCGTCGCAACTCCATGCCCCTGGCCAACGTGGCCTATGCCGCCAGCCTCACCTGGTCCAACCCCGTGCTGCCGGACCTGGAGGCGCAGGCCCTGGTGCCGCTGTTCGGCGAGCACCCCGTGGAGCTGGGGCTCGCGGGCCAGGAGGAGCTGCTCTTCCAGCGGCTCTCCGAGGATGCCCGCTACCCGCAGCTCTTCGCCGACGCCTTTCCCGAGGAGACGCAGCCCATCTCCATGGCCTCGATCGTGCGGGCCATCTCGGCCTTCGAGCGCACCCTCATCTCGGGCGGCTCTCCTTATGATCGGTACACGTACCGGAACGAGCTCGACGCGCTCTCCCTCTCCGCCAAGCGGGGCATGACGCTCTTCTTCTCGGAGCGCCTGGAGTGCTTCCACTGCCACCAGGGCTTTGCCTTCAGCGACTCGGTGAAGACGAAGACCACGGTGTTCCCCGAGATCACCTTCCACAACACCAACCTCTACAACGTGGACGGCAAGGGGAGTTACCCCGCCACGGACCAGGGCCTGTTCGAATTCACCAACAAGCCCGAGGACACGGGGCGCTACCGCTCCCCCACCCTGCGCAACATCGCCGTGACGGCGCCGTACATGCACGACGGCTCCATCGCCACGCTCTCCGAGGTGCTGGACCACTACGCGGCGGGAGGCCGGGCCCAGGCCCAGGGCTCCGGCGCCAGCCCCTACCAGAGCGAGCTCCTCCGAGGCTTCACCCTCACGCCTCAGGAGAAGGAGGACGTGCTCGCCTTCCTGGAGTCCCTCACCGACACGGAGTTCCTCACCGACCCGCGCTTCTCGGATCCGTTCGCCGAGACGCCCTGAGCCTCGCGGCCCGGGCGGGCTACCGCGGCAGCCCGCACCGGAGCCAGGTGAGGATGGCCACGCGCTCCTCGACCGTCATGGTCACCCCGGAGTCGCTGGGCGGCATGATGCACTCGCGCACGTAGTCTCGGATCGAGTCCTGCCAGTCCGAGACATGCCCGTAGTCGTCCAGGGGCCAGGGGCCTCCGCTGCCGTTGTGACAGACGACACACCGCTGCTGGAAGATGGGCGCCACGTCCGCATAGCGAGGCGCTGGCTCGGGACAGCTCGTGGGAGCCGTCACGGCGCACACCGGAGGCGGCTGCTGAGGGCCTGTCCCGCCATCGGGTGGCGGCGTTCCCGCATCCGGCTCGTTCGCCGGAGGGGCAGGCGTCGAGCCTCCGCAGGCCAATACCGCGAGACTGCCCGCGATGGTTGCCCACCGTGCAATCACTCTCAGAATCCTGTCGTGCATGTGAACCCAGCCTAGCGCACGGCCCAGACGCTCGCGTGCGACGATTTGTCTCATTGCCGCGGTCAGAATCCCTCTCAAGATGCGCACCCCATTCCACGAGAGGTGTCACCATGCACAAGACGATCGCCGCACTGCTTGCGGGAGCAGGCTTCCTCCTCGCACCGTCCCTGGCCCTGGCGCATATTTCGGCTTCCTCGGCCTCCTCGGGCCCGGGCATCGCCAATGCCACACAGGAGATCGTGTTCGGCGTGGGGCATGGGTGCGAGGGCGCGGACACGTACAGCGTGAGGGTGGAGATCCCCGCTGGCGTGACGTCGGTGCGCCCCATGACGAGTGACTTCGGCAAGGCGACCGTGGAGAAGAACAGCGCGGGCACCATCACCGCCATCCTCTGGCAGAAGGCCGACGAGGAGCTGCAGCCGAGCGACACGCACTACTACAAGCTCTCGGTCCGGCTGAAGCTTCCCAACCAGCCCTTCACGACCCTGTACTTCCCGACCCGGCAGACCTGCAAGTCGAGCGATGGGACCATCACCACCACGGACTGGGTCGGCACGCCGACGGTGACGGCGCCGGAGCCCGCGCCAGCGCTCGTCGTGGTGCCGGCCAGAGCGCCGGGTTGGAACAAGTTCACCGTGCCCGCCGACATCTCCGATCTCAAGGCCTACTTCTCGGACGCGCAGATCGTGTGGAAGGGGACCTCCGCCTATACGGCCAACCCGGCCACCGAGGAGCTCGTCAAGGCGACCTCGGGCGTCACGGTGCTCAGCTCGCTGAAGGCCAACGACGAGATCTGGGTGAGGTACTGATGCGACGCGCGCTCATGCAGTCCCGGTGGCTGTTGCTCCTGGTGCCGCTGGTGGCGGCTTCCTGCTCGGACGACGCTCCTCCCACGCCCGCCCCAGGGCCAGGCGACGGTGACGTCTTGAAGCCCTGCCTCGAGCAGCCCTCCGCGCTCGCCTCCCCGCCCTCCGAGGGACAGCTCCCCTGCGAGCTGCTCCCTCCCGGCTTCTCGCGCTGACACCTGGCGAGTCGGCCTCTCGACCCTGCGACACTTCGTCGCACCCTCGCCGGATGAAGGGATGGGGGATGGTTGCTCCATGCTCTTCCGTACCCTGCCGCGCCTCGCCTCGTTCGCCCTCGTCGCCGTGTTGTGCCTCGGACACTCGGATGATGGAGGGTGTGGCGGCGGGGACTCGACGGACGAGCACGAGCACGAGCACGAGCACGAGCATGGCGGCACCCCCACCGGTGCCACGTGTCCGACTTCGAACCCGCCTACCGCCCAGAACTTCGGGACTGCGTTCATGCAGACGTACTGCATGAGCTGCCACAGCGCGTCCGTCGCCGGTGCGGCTCGCCAGGGTGCTCCCGCGAACATCAACTTCGACACCCTGGAAGAGGTGCGCACCAACTCCGCGCACATCGACGCGCACACCGCCTCCGGCCCCAACGCCACCAACAGCGACATGCCGCCCTCCAGCCGGGCCCAGCCCACCCAGCAGGAGCGCGTGAGGCTGGGCCAGTGGCTGGCCTGCGGCGCTCCCTGAGCCACTGACGCCCTACCCTCCAGCTGATCCTGGCACGCTCGCCCACCCCGACGCGCGCACCTTGACTTTGATAATGAATATCAATACCATATTGACCCACTCCAAAATGGGGAGCCTCCATGCGGGACGTGAGCAGTCCTGAATCCGCGGAATGTGACGTGCGCTGCATGTGCGGCAGCCTGCTCGCGCGACTGGTCCCGGGAGGCGTGGAGCTGAAGTGCCGGCGGTGTCACCGGATTCAACTGGTGCCGCTGGAGGCCCCTTCGGCTCAGGTGCAAGGGGCGAAGGTGGAGCACCCGCCACGGCGGGAGGTTTGAGCGGAGCTTGTCCGGGGCTGCTCCCCGGCTGACACAATCCTGAGGCCAGAGGCCCGAGAGCCCAGCGCCCAACAGGTCCTCCCACGAGAGGGCTTCCCGGCCATCTGCCGGAGGACGCGGGATGTCCTGGCGCTGGTGTCTTCTGTTCGTGGCCTGGTCCACGCCTGGAGTGGCGTGGAGCCAGGAGGCTTCGCCTGGCGATGGTCGCGTCGAGGCTCCCGTGCAAACGGGCGAGGCGGCTCCTCCGCAGACGGGCGAGGTCCCCCTTCAGACGGTGGTGACGAGTTCCCGCACTCCCGAGCGACTGGAGGACGTGCCAGTCGCCACCGAGGTCATCACCCGCGCCGACATCCAGGCGAGCGGGGCCCAGGACGTGGCGGAGCTGCTCGCCGCTCATCCGGGCCTGCAAGTCCAGTCGACGTTCTCGGGCGCCAGCATCCAGTTCCAGGGGCTCGGGCCCGAGTACGCGCTGGTCCTGGTGGACGGCGAGCGCGTCACCGGGCGAGTGAACGGAGCGGTCGATCTGTCCCGGCTCTCGCTCGAGGACATCGCGCAGGTGGAGATCGTCAAGGGCGCCTCCTCCGTCCTCTACGGGAGCGACGCCGTGGCTGGCGTGGTGAACCTCATCACCCGGCGCGCGCGCAAGCCGCTCGGGGCCAACCTGCGCCTCTCGTATGGAAGCCTGCGGCAGGTGGATGTGGACGGCACCGGCGAGGCCCAGGGCGAGAGCTGGGGCCTGCGGGTGAGCGGCGGGCTCCAGCGGCGCGATGCGTATGATTTAACGCCCGCGGACATCGGCACCACGGGCAGCAGCCTGGCGGGCTTCCAGGTGTCCGCGCGCGGAGACCTACGCGGGAGCGAGACCCGCGAGCTGACCAGCACGATGTCCTATGCGCGGCGCGTGCAGCGCGGCGTGGACCTGGGCGCCACCGGCGCCACCTTCGATCGCGCCAGCCGGGACGACACGCTCACGGTGAGGCTGGCCCCCACGTGGAAGCTCGGCGAGTCGGTGACGCTGCGCACGGAGGGGTACTACACGGGGTTCCAGCGGCGCTATGTGCTCGACCAGCGTCAGGCGTCCGAGCTCGACTCGGTGGAGGACACCCGGGACCAGCTCGCCCGGGTGGGAGGACAGCTCGATGCCCGCCTGGGTGAGCGCCACGCGTTCATGGCAGGCGTGGAGCTGCTCGGCGAGCACCTCAAGTCCGACCGGCTGGAGGGAAGCTCCGGCGAGCGAGGCCGCGTGTCCATCTACACGCAGGACAGCTGGACGGCGCTCTCAAACCCCCGCCTGGTGGTCGTCCCGGGAGCGCGGCTGGACCTGGACTCGCAGTTCGGCCCGGCCGTCACGCCGCGGCTCGCGCTACGGATGGATCCCCTGTCCACCCTCACGCTGCGGGCCAGCTACGGCTGGGGGCTGAGGGCGCCCAGCTTCCAGGAGCTGCTGCTCGACTTCGAGAACCCGAGCGTCGGCTACACGGTGCGCGGCAACTCGGACCTGAAGCCGGAGCGCTCGCGCAGCCTGAACCTGTCCATGGAGTTCCGACCGTTCTCCCGGTCGATCCTGTGGCTGAACGGCTTCCAGCACTCGCTGCGGGACATGATCTCCGTCTCCCTCCAGCAGGACACGGAGGGCCAGCACTTCGTCTACACGAACCTCGAGCGGGCCAGCGTCCGCGGCGGTGAGATTGGCCTGCGCCAGAAGCTCCCCGCCGGCGTCATGGTGGACGCGAGCTACTCGCTCACTGACGGCAAGGATCGCACCACGGGCCAGCCCCTGGAGGGCCAGGCTCGCCACCGCTTCACGGGCCAGGTGTCGTGGCGGTTCCGCCCGTGGGGGCTCGAGGCGTGGGCTCGAGGCGCCCTGGTGGGCTCGCGTCCCTTCTACCCGGACGTGGATGGCGATGGCGTCGCGGATCGCTACGACTCCGACCCCTACGTCACGGTGGATGCCCGGCTCACCAAGGATCTGCCCGCCGGGCTCCGCCTCTTCGTGGCGGGCGCGAACCTGGCGGCGGCGGGCAACCCGGATGACCTGCCCATCCCTCCGCGCACGTTCCAGGTCGGCCTCTCCGCCCAGCTCTGAAGTCTTCCTCCGCTCACAGGAGCCTCACATGCGTGTCCTGTCGTCCTCCTTCCTCTTCCGCGCCTCATCCTCCCTGCTCCTCGCGGGGTGGATGGCGGCATGCGGCCCGGATCTCCAGCCCGCCCCCGGAGAGAACCCCGACGTCGAGAACCCGGATGAGGAGGTGCCCACCGATCCCAACGTGGCCCACGTGGACAACGGCGACGGCAGCTTCACCACCACCGTCAACGCCACCAGCCAGACGGAGTGGATCGGCCTGGACCTGGACCAGCGCCGCCAGGCGAGCGCGGCGGAGGACAAACAGTGGGACCTCGCGTTCCAGCGCTTCCACATCCGCCTGCGTGGGGGCGTTCACGGCGCGGGAGCGGTCGAGGCCGCCCTGCTCCCAGGCGCGAGCTTCGCCCAGGTGACCCAGGCGCCCTCGGCGGGCTACTCCACCGACGCGGCGGATGGCGCTGACGAGAACAGCGACCCGGACACCGCCTTCGAGGTGGGGGATGGCTGGTACAGCTACAACCCCACCACCCACAAGCTCGCTCCGAGGGAGCAGCTCTACGTCGTGCGGACGGACGCGGGCGCCTTCTTCAAGGTGCAGCTGCTCTCCTACTACGACACGGCCGGGACGCCGGCCATGATCCAGCTCCGCTGGGCGCCCGTGCAGCCTCCCACCACGGGCGAGCTGCAGGTGAATGCCACGGACTCCAATGCCTGGGTCTACCTCCGGGTGGATCAGGGCGTGGTGCAGGTGGCCAACCCCGAGAGCTCCCTGGACTGGGACGTCGCGGTGCGGCGCACGCAGTTCCGTACCAACGGCGGCAGCAGCGGCCCCGGCGTCGGTGGGGCGCGCATCGCGGAGCAGTCCGACTTCGCCGCCGTCCAGAAGGCCTCCACCGTTGGCTACGTGGACGACGTGAACCAGCCGCTGCCGGGTCCTCCCAACAGTGGCACGGCCTCCGTCAACGCCGTCCTGAATGACTGGTACGACTACGACATCAACACGCACGTGGTGACGCCGAAGGCCCGCGTCTTCCTGGTGCGGACCGCTCGCGGTGAGTACGCCCGGATGCGCATCACCTCGTACTCCTCGGGCCAGTACACGCTGCGGCTGACCTCCGTGCCTCGCGATACCGGCGTGGTGCGGCTCACCGTGGACGCGTCGCAGTCGTCGCAGACCGTGGGAGTCCGACTGGGGCGCGGCGCGGTGGCCACGCTCTCCACGGCGACGCCGTCTTCGGACTGGGACATCTCCTTCCGCCGCACGTGGATCCAGACCAACAGCGGGACGAGCGGCTCCGGCCACGCGGGCGCGCTGCTGTCCACGGCCACCTCTCTCGCGGAGCTCACCACGGCTCCCGAGGGCACCTACGTCGAGGATCGGATGCTGACGGTGCCGGGACCCACGCCCAGCGAGGCGTCCGGCAACCCCGTCCTGAATGACTGGTACGACTACGACATGGCCACCCACGTCGTCACGCCAAAGGCCTCCGTCTTCGTGGTGAAGACCGTGGAGGGTGCCTACGCCAAGGTGCGCATCGTCTCCTACGAGGGTGGCCGCTTCACGCTCGAGTACGCCTACTCCGGGCCTGGCCGCACCGCCTTCTGATCACCACTCTCCATCACGGAGGTCCCATGTCCCAGCTCCATTCCGTCGACAGTTCCTCGGAGTCCCTGTCCCTCCGCGAGCGCTGGCGAGCCCTGCGCCAGGCCCAGCCCCGCGCGCGCGCCCGTGACGCCGCCGAGCAATTTGGCGTCAGTGAGGCCGAGCTGCTCGCCTCGGGCGTGGGGGACGATGTCGTCCGGCTCGACAACCGCGTCGGAGAGATCCTCTCCCGGCTGGAGTCGCTGGGCCCCGTGATGGCGCTCACCCGCAACGAGTCCGCCGTCCACGAGAAGCGCGGCGTCTACCAGCAGCTCGAACTCCACAGCTCCCGGGCGCTGTTCCTGGGCGAGGACATTGATCTGCGCCTGTTCCTCTCGCACTGGCGCTTCGCCTTCGCGTCCCAGGAGGGCGGCGCCAGCAATGGCAAGCGGAGCCTCCAGTTCTTCGACGACACCGGCACCGCCATCCACAAGGTGTTCCTGGAGGAGGACAGCCACGTCGCCGCCTTCGAGCGGCTGGTGGCGGAGTTCGCCAGTGGCGAGCAGTCGCCACTGCTGCCCGTGGTCCGGCGCGAGCCGCCGGCACCGCCTCGCCCGGACATCACCGTGGATGTGCAGGGACTGCGAGGGGCCTGGCTCGCGCTCCGAGACACCCACGAGTTCTTCGGGATGCTCCAGCGCTTCGAGGTGGCTCGGGTGCAGGCGCTGCGACTCGTGGGCGCGGATCTCGCCCTGCCGGTGGAGCCCGGCGCCCTGACCTGGGTGCTGGAGCAGGCGGCCGCCTCGCAGGTGCCCATCATGGTCTTCGTGGGCAACCGAGGCGCCATCCAGATCCACACCGGTCCGGTCCAGAAGGTGCGCCCGACAGGCCCGTGGATGAACGTGCTGGACCACGGGTTCAACCTGCACGTCCGCGCCGACCACATCGCCACAGCCTGGATCGTCCGCAAGCCCACCATCGATGGAGTCGTCACGTCCGTGGAGCTGTTCGACTCGGCGGGGGAGACCATCGCGCTGCTGTTCGGCAAGCGGAAGCCGGGCCAGCCGGAGGCTCCTGCCTGGCGAGCGCTGACCGAGCAACTGACGCGCGCGCTCCCCCTTCCCGAGGAGTCTCCATGAGGCACCTGCCCGCTGCGCGCGTGCTGTCCGCGCTGATGCTCGTGGCGGCGACCACGGCGATGGCCGCCGACCCGGCGCCTCGGAAGATCGTCACTGTCGGACCCGCCATCACCGACACCGTGCTCGCGCTGGGCGTGGGCGAGCATGTGGTGGGCGTGGATGACTCCAGCGTGTCACTGCCTTTGGCCTCGCGGCTCCAGAAGGTGGGCTATCAGCGGGCCCTGTCCACCGAGGGGCTGCTGGCGCTCGGGGTTCAGCTCCTGCTGGTCACGGCCGAGGCCGGCCCGCCCGGGGTGCTCGAGCAGCTTCGCGGCGTGGGAGTCCAGGTCGCCGTCCTGCCCAATGAGCCGACGGTAGAGGCCACGCGGCAGCGCATCCGCGAGCTGTCCCGTCTGGTGGGGAGGGAGGAGCGGGGCAAAGCCCTCCTCGCGACGCTGGATCAGGAGCTCGCTCGGGCCGCGACACGCGTCGGGGCTCTGAAGGGAAAGATCCGCCCCCGCATCCTGTCGGTCCATGCGCGGGGAGCCGGCGCCCTCATGGTCGCGGGGCAGAACACCACGGCGGACACGCTCATCCGGCTCGCCGGGGGAGAGAATGTCATCACCGGCTACGAGGGCTACCGCCCGCTCACCGCCGAGGCGGTGGTGCAGGCCCGTCCCGACTTCATCCTCGTGCCGAAGAGCCTCCTGGCGTCGAGCGGCGGACCCGAGGGACTGGCGCGCCTGCCGGGCCTGTCCGTGGTGAAGGGCTGGCGCGTGGCTCCGCTGGAGGATGTGCACCTCATGGGCTTTGGCGCTCGGCTGGGAGAAGCGGTGCTGCAGCTCGTGGAGCAGTTCCACCCGCCGGAGCGCGGTACGCCGTGAGCTCCTCGTCCGCGGCGGCCTCGCTGCCACCCCTGCCGCCCGAGCGTCTGCGTCCCGGCGCCTCGTGGCTCTGGGCGGGTCTGGTGGGAGCGCTGGTGATCGTGGCGCTCGCGTCCCTGGCCGTGGGAGCGGTGGCCATCTCCCCCAAGGCGCTGGGAAGCGCGCTGCTGGAGGCGCTCGGGAGCGAGTCGGGGCGCCGCCTCGAGCCTGTGCAGGAGGCCGTGCTCCTCTCCATCCGGCTTCCCCGCCTGGTGCTCGCCATCCTGGTGGGAGGCATCCTCGCGGCCAGCGGGGCGGCTCTCCAGGCGCTATTCCGCAATCCCATCGTGGAGCCCGGGCTGCTGGGCACCTCCAGCGGCGCGGCGCTGGGCGCGGTGTGCACCATTGTCTTCGATGTGGCGCTGGCCACCCATCTCGGAGCGCTCCGGCAGGTGGCGGTCCCTGCGGCAGCCTTCGTGGGTGCCCTGGGCGCCACGCTGCTGGCCCACCGGCTGGGGATGGCCTCGGGCCGGACGGAGGCCACGCGGGTCTTGCTCGCGGGAATCGGCATCAACGCGGGGGCGGCGGCTGGCATCAGCCTGCTCACCCACATCGCCACGGACGCGCAGCTTCGCACCATCACGTTCTGGACGCTGGGCAGCCTGGGCGGAGCCTCGTGGCAGACGGTTCGCGTCGCCGTCGTGCCCCTCGCGCTGGCGCTCTTGCTGCTGCTGCGTGAGGGCTCGGCGCTCAACCTCCTGCTGCTGGGGGAGCGAGAGGCCATGCACCTCGGCGTGAACGTGGAGCGGCTCAAGCGGCGACTCATCCTGGCCGCGGCGCTGGGCGTGGGCTCCGCCGTGGCCTGCGTGGGCATCATCAGCTTCGTGGGCCTGCTCGTGCCCTCGCTCCTGCGCCTCATCCTGGGACCGGACAACCGATGGCTGCTCGGGGCCTCGGCGCTGCTCGGCGCCGCGCTCCTGCTGGGCGCGGACCTGCTGGCACGCACGGCGGCCTCGCCCGCGGAGCTCCCGGTCGGCGCGCTCACCTCCGCCCTGGGGACCCCCGTCTTCATCGCGCTCCTGGCGCGTGGCAGAGGGGCGGCGGGATGAGCCTGATCGCCCGGGAGATCGATGTCTGGCGAGGGCGCCGCCGCATCCTCGGTCAGGTGTCCCTCGAGGTTCATCCCGGCGAGTTCCTCGCCGTCGTCGGGCCGAATGGCGCCGGCAAGTCCACGCTCCTGGGAGCGCTGGCCGGAGAGCACCCCTGCCGCATGGGCGAGGTGCTGATGGAGGGGATTCCCCTCTCGCGATGGAAGCCTCGGGATCGCGCGCGCCAGCTCGGCGTCCTCCCGCAGGAGTCCTCCCTCGTTTTCGGCTTCACCGCGCTGGAGGTCGTTCTTCTCGGCAGGACGCCGCACGGGCGCGGACGGGAGAACAAGGAAGACGTCCGGATCGCGCTGTCCGCCCTCGCGGCGACGGGCACCCGGCACCTGGCCGCTCGCCCCTACCCCACCCTCTCGGGCGGTGAGCGTCAGCGGATCCACCTCGCCCGTGTGCTGGCACAGCTCTGGGAGCCTCCCGCGCGCGGCTATCGCTACCTCCTGCTCGATGAGCCGACCTCGAGCCTGGACCTGGCGCATCAGAACCTGGTGCTGGCGCAGGCGGTGCGCTTCGCCCGGCAGGGCGGCGCGGTGCTCGCCATCCTCCATGACCTGAACCTCGCCGCGCGCCATGCCCACCGCGTGGCGGTGCTCGACAGCGGCCGGGTGGTGGCGCTCGGGCTTCCCGCGCAGGTGCTCCAACCCGAGCTCATCGCCTCCACCTTCGGCATCGCTGTCGAGGTGATCGAGCGTCCGGGCTCCTCCGCACCGCTGATCGTCCCCTCGAACGACGCTTCCGAGTTGGAGCCAGCGCCCCCAGCGCCCATCGGGGAGTGAGCTGCTGGCACCGGCCGGGGCCCTACCACGTAGGGCCTATGGCTCCGCGGAGATGAAGCGCCGCTCCATCTCCGTGCGGATGTAGCGCTCGATCTCCTCCGCCGTGGTCAGCTCCATGGCGGAGTTCAGCAGCGCGATGGCCTCCGCGCGGTTGGCGCTGCGCAGGATGTTCTTCACCACCGGGATCTGCCCCGACGTCATCGACAGCTCGTCGAACCCCAGCGCCAGCAACACCAGCGAGTAGATGGGGTCTCCCGCCATCTCTCCGCACATGGACACGGGGATGCCGGCGGACTTCGCCGCGGCCACGATGTTCTGGATCGAGCGCAGCACCGACAGGTGCAGTGGCTTGTAGAGGTAGGCCACGTCCCGGTTCTGGCGGTCGATCGCCAGCGTGTACTGGATGAGATCGTTCGTGCCCACGGAGAAGAAGTCCGCCTCCTGGGCCAGTCGGTCCGCGATCAGCGCGGCGCTCGGCGTCTCCACCATGATGCCCACCGGGAAGCGCTTGCCCAGCGGCACTCCCGCCCGGCTCAGCTCCGTGCGGCAATGCTCCAGCTCCGCCCGCGCCTCTCGCAGCTCGCTCATGCCGCAGATGAGCGGGAACATCAGCCGCAGGTTGCCGTGCGCGCTGGCCCGCAGCAGCGCTCGCAGCTGCGCCCGGAACAGCTCCCGGTTCGCCAGGCAGTAGCGGATGGCCCGCAGGCCCATCGCCGGGTTGGGCTCCTTCTCGTGCTTCGTCTTGCTCGGGACCTTGTCCCCGCCCAGGTCCAACGTGCGAATGGTGACGGGCCTGCCGCCCATCGCCGCCAGCACCTGCTTGTACGCCCGGTAGTGCTCCTCCTCCGAGGGCACGCTCTTGCGGTCCAGGAACATGAACTCGGTGCGGTACAGGCCAATGCCCTCCGCACCGTGCGCCAGCAGCGAGGGGATCTCCTCCAGGAACTCCATGTTCCCGTTGAGCCGGATGCGGTAGCCGTCCGCGCTCGTCGCCGGCAGATCCTTCGTGCGCAGGGCGAGCTGCTCGCTGGCCTGCTGCACGCGCTGCGCCTCGCGGAACAGCGCCAGCTGGTCCGGCGTGGGGTTCACCAGGATGACGCCGCTCGAGCCATCCAGCGCCACCAGGTCTCCCGGGGAGATCTGCTCGCTGGCCTTGCCCGCGCCCACCACCGCCGGCGTCTCCCGGGCGCGGGCGACGATGGCCGTGTGGCTCGTCTGGCCGCCCAGGTCGGTGATGAAGCCCGCCACCCGCCCGCTGCGCGCCATCATCGCCGCGTCCGCGGGCGACAAGTCGTGCGCCACGACGATGGCCTCGGCGGGGATCTCCACCTCCTCGTCCACCACCTGGCCCATGAGGTTGCGCACCACGCGGTCGGCCACGTAGTCCACGTCCGAGCGGCGCTCGCGGAAGTACTCGTCCGGGATGTTGTCGAACAGGTGCTTGAGCTTGCGCGCCACCCGCCGCACCGCCCACTCGGCGTTGATGCGGTCCTCGACGATGAGCTTGTCCACCTCGTCCACGAGCATCGGATCGTGGAGCATCAGCCGGTGCGCCTCGAGGATGAGCGCGTGGTCATGCCCCTCGGTGCGGGTGATCTGATCCTTGAGCTCGGCGAGCTGGCGGTCCGACAGCTCCAGCGCGGTGCGCATGCGCATGCGCTCGGGCTCCACCTCCGCCTCGGCCAGCCGCAGCTTGGGCGTGCGCACCCGCTTGCGGTCCAGGATGAAGGCGTGCCCCACCCCGACGCCCGGGGAGGCGCCGATGCCCTTCAAGTTCAAGGTGGGTGTGCCTGGCGTGCTCACGGTCTCTCGTTCACCTGTCCTGGGTCCACTTCCGCGGGCCTACTGCCCCTCTCCGAAACGGTCATTGATGAGCTTGACGATCTCCGCCAGGCAGGCCTCCGCGTCCTCGCCCTTGCAGGTGAGCTTCACCTTCGAGCCCTGCCCCGCCGCCAGCATGAGCACGCCCATGATGGACTTGGCGTTGGCCTTCTGCCCCTCGTGCTCGATGGACGTGTCGCACTTGAAGCGGTTGGCCACCTTGACGAGCTGCGCGGCCGCCCGGGCGTGCAGGCCCAGGGCGTTGATGATCTCGTACGTGCCTTCAGCGACGTTAGCCATGTGCGGCTCCACTCCCCCTCTTCATCATCTAGAGAAAGGCTCCCGCCGCGCACGCCAGCCCCGCGGCAAGGTACAGCACGACGTAGTTGGGCACCCGCTGTTGAACGAGCACATAGGACACCACTCCCAGGACCAGACAGCCAGCCACCAGCCAGGGCGCATGGTCCCCACCCGCAGTCCTCCCCAGGTCCACCGCGAGCCAGGCGGCCAGGCCCCCGGCGCTCGCCGCCGCCACCGAGCGCAGCCGCGCCCCCCGAGAGGGCAGGTTGGCGCGCGCCACCGCCTCCACCAGCCTGTCCCCCAGCGCCAGCCCCATCATGTAGAAGCGGGCCCGCAGGGAGAGGTGGACCAGGTTGTAGAGGAACAGGAAGAGCAGGGCCGCCCAGGCATGCAGCACGGGCACCAGCGCGGCGCACACCGCGCCCACCGCCGGCTTGAGCGACAGCCAGAAGAACCCATCGCCCAGCGCCGCCAGCGGCCCCATCAGCGCGGCCTTGAAGGCCACCACCTTGTCCGGCGTCTCCTCGCCCCGAGCGATGCGCTGCTCGTGGTTGAGCACCCCGCCGACGATGGCCGCCGCCACGTACGGGTGGCTGTTGAAGAAGACCAGGTGCCGCTGCACCGCGGCCTCCTGCGCCTTCTTGTCCGGGTAGAGCTGCTCCAGCGCCGGGAACAGGCTGTAGACCAGCCCCAGGTTCTGCATCCCCTTGGGGTTCCACGAGGCCTGCAGCGCCAGCGAGCGCAGGAAGACGCGCAGCAGCACCGCTCGGCTCAGGGTAGGAGCGGGGGCGGTGCTCACCGACGCTCCTGGAGGCTGAAGAGGATGACGGCCAGGGTGACCACCGTGGCCCCCAGCCCCGCGTACAGGGGCGCGCGCCGCGCATGGCTGCCCTGCGCCGCCAGCGCCGCCGCCACCGAGGCCATGGCCGGGAAGGCCCACGCCAGCCCGCGCAGCAGATCCAACGGCAGCCGCTCCAAAAGCGGCCCGAGGAAGTAGCCCAGCAGCGCGCACGCGGCCGTCACCAGGCCGTAGAGGCAGAAGTGCGGCCACATGCCCCACAGGTTCTGCCGCACCGCGCGCGAGAGGTTGCCCGCCTCGGCCGAGGCCAGCGCCACGCGGGCCAGCCGCGCCATGTACCCCTCGAGGAGCCGATCCAGGTACCGCCCGCCCCGGCCCAGCGCGATGAAGAGCAGCACGGCGATGGACCAGAGCGCCTGCGTGGAGCCCGAGCCCGTGGCCGCCGCCATGGTGGCCGCCGCCGCCGCCGTGCCCGTGGCCGACACGGTGTCATTCTCCGGCAGCGAGGCGCCCAGGTTCGCGGTGCCCAGGTAGAACAGCTCCAGCAGCATGCCCACGTAGAGGCCGGAGTGGACATCTCCCAGCAGCGCGCCCATCACCGTGGCGGACACCAGCGGCCGCGAGAGCATGGCCTGGAGGAACGCCTTGCGCTCCACCGCCACCACGCCGCCCCAGAGCCCCGCGAGCAGCACCTGGGTCCAGCCCACGCTCACGGGTTCACCCGCCCTTTGTCCAACGCTCGGTCAGCTCTCCCAGCTCCACCGACTTCTCGGAGGGCACGGCGCGCGCCTCCACCCGGACGCCCTTGTCCGCCAGCCCCTGCAGCGCCTGCACCTCCGCCTCCGCCAGGAAGACGGACGGAGACACCTGCCGACGCCCGGTGCCGAAGTGCACGTTGCCCAGGTTCAGGTGGTCCATCAGCAGGCCGTGCGCGAAGGCGAAGGGCACCGCCGCCACATCCCGGAGCAGCACCAGCGTGCGCACCCCGTCCTTGGACACGGCGGCGAAGTCCACCTGCGCCAGGGGGAGGATCTGCACTTCAATGGCGGACTGCACCGCCAACGCCATGGCGGCGCGGATGAGCGGACTGGAGGCGGCTTCGTCATCGGCGACGACGACGCGCTGCACCTTGAGGTGCGGCAGCCAGGCCTCGACGACCTGTCCGTGGATGAGGCGGTTGTCGACCCGGACCAGGGTGATCACGGCTGTCTCGAATCGCCTACAGGCGCTCAGGCGTCAAGTTCGCGGCGACTGCTGAGCCTCGCGAAGAAGGGCGGACGCGCAGGTGATGTTGCGCTGGCCATAGGCGGCCAGCAGGGAGGCCATCTCCGGGAGCGGCAGGTGCTCGCCGCGCAGCGAGTTGGCCTTGAGGATCATCGGAAGGTTGACGCCGGCAAGAACTTCAAGGTTGCCCCGCTGACACATCATCAGGGACTCCTTGCAGGGTGTACCTCCGAACAGGTCGGCCATGACGATGACACCTTCCCCGTCATCCACCTTGGCCACCGCCTGCTTCATCTTCGCCCGCAAGTCCTCGACGGACGTGCCTGGCTCGATGTTGCACGTGGCCACAGCGGGCAGCTTGCCCACAATCTGCTCGGCGGTGGCAACCAGCTCTTCTGCCAGACGCCCGTGAGATGCGACAACGAGGCCGACCATATTCACTCCTCACCACCCCCCGGGCTTGCGGTCTACGCCTGAATGCTACGACGTGCAACCCCGGTGAAAGGTTCCGCGTCCCGCTACCTGCTCCAGCCTACCCTTCTGTCTCGAAAGGTAAGACCGACCCCGGCTGCGCGCCCATGATTCCTTGGCCGGTGAGAAAGGGCGCCGTCGCCCACCGGTCGGGGGAGCATGTCCAGAGCTTCCCACATTTGATGGATGCCCGGGCATGACTAAAGGTGCGGGCCCAGGCCGATTTTCCGGGGGTTGCATGTCGTCTGGCCGTCGGGCAGGCAGCCGGGCTGGGGCGAGGAGGTGCTTCGGCTCACAAGCAGAGGTCTCGGAGTGGTTCCTCGGGAGGTGCGCGACTCTCCATGAGGTCGATGCAGCGATCCTGGTAGTAGGGTGGCGCCGGCAGATCACAGTAGGCATGGGGGTCCGAGGTAGGTTCGGACTGCTGGGCTCCCGCTGCATTGGAGCGGCGATAGAAGCGAATGGCCTCGTCGATGTTGCCGGCCTCCTCGAACAGCTCTCCGCGAAGGCCCCAGCACATGGACTCCACAGAGGCCGGGTATTGATCGAGAAAGGCATCAAGCGCCGCAGCGGACTGGTCGCGCTGCCCGAGCGCCCGGTAGTAGCTGACCTGCACCCGAGCTTTCCGACAAGCTTCTTGTTCGGAGAGCGGCGTAGGCTCTTCCTGAAGAAGGGCACCCTCCGTCCGACGAACCGTCCCATGCCACGTCGCGTCGGTTGCACCGCTACGAGTATCCAGCCACGCAGTCAAGACGTACTCACCCACTGGGATAGGCTCCACGTCCTCCACGGCCATGAGAAGTGTCAAGCGCCCAGCAGGGTTCTTCTCGTCGAGCACGAGGGAGCCTGATGAGGGACTGCCCGCGATTTTGAGCGGCCAGTCCTGGCGCACATCCGCCTGGCCACGAATGCGTCGGAGCACCTCCAGTTTGATGAACTGGTGCCACTCGCCCGACTTCGCGGCAATGGTAATCGGTGGGACAGGCTCGGCCCCGGATACATCCGGGTGGTAGACGCTGACCTCGATGACGAGAGGCCAACGACGGTAGATCGCCTCGGAGAGATCGCCGTTGAGCTTGATCCCCACCGCGGGCCCAGGAGCAGGCTCAGCGAGGGTCCCCCTGGGGGGGACCGATTCAGGCGCGCGCGGACGTGCCTCTGCGGAACGAGCCAATGGGGTTGCGAGTTCCTTCTCGGGGGAAGGTCCGGCGGCCTCCGCCATCGAAGCACAGCCTAGAAGGAGAGGCAGCCCGAAACGAAAGAGCGAGATCATGGGGCGTTCCGTGGGGGATGACCGTGGGCGTCATTGACGCAAACGTGGTGAACACAATCTCCCCGCTTGGGAGCCGCATCCCCGTGCCGTGAGGTACGGACCGTCCCGTCCGGGTACAGCCCATCACTGTTGAAGGTCTTGCCCTTGCCGTCGGAGCAGAGCGTCGTACCGAGTGGCTCTGGCTGCAGCAGGAAGTACCGAACCGAGCGCTCACCAGAGCGAATGACGGCCCGGGCTGAGGCGTACCGCATGAAGCAGGTCTCATCGCCGCTGAACAGCCCACCATGCGCGGTCGAGACAATGACAGCGGGAAGTGAGTCGGGCAGTGTGAGCCCGAAGCCTGTCCCCTCCTGTTTGAAGGTGACCACGTCACCTGCTGGCCCGTTATCCATTCCGGGTACCTCAAGGAAGCGACCATCGGGCTGCTTCCGCCAGGCCACGTCCCTCCGTGCTCCCTCCCCATGATGGGGAATGTCAACGGAGTGCCCAAGTTCATGGGCCACGGTGTTGGCAAGTTCGCGAGGAGGGATTTCGCGCGCGAGTTCAATGACGCCAGCGTGTTTCGGGGTGCTAGGCCCTCCTTGGGTTTGGGATCTCCTTCTTTCCTGGCTGGACCTTGTGAGCATGACGAGGTGCTGGTCGACACGATGTCTCCCACCATCATGGAGGGCGTTGAAGTTGGCGACTCGCGTTGTTGGATCGAAGTCCCCACTGCTGAAGTTGAAGCCCGCGTGGACTTGAAGTCTCGTAGCCCTCTTGAAGAGATTGATGCCCGCCACTGCATCGCCCTCCAGTTCATTATAGAGGAAGTAGTCCACCGTCTCAGGATTGGTGGAGAACCAGCTTCCATCCGCAATAAAGCCCCGGTACTCCTCATAGAGGGTAAGACCATCGCCCGCGTGGCCGTCTCCTCCGCCGCCAGGCAGGCGTTCGCCGTCGTACGAGTCCGCCAGTGCCATGGCGCCGTTTTCTCTCTTCCACACATCCGCCACGAACGAGTCTGGCGCTCGCTTTGGGATGCGAAGCGGTAGCAAGTGGAAGGAGTCCCCCTCATCGCGCACCTTCGCTACAAGCAGTGTTCCATCAGCCATCTCGGCGATGGCGGTCACCTCGCCGTAGGCGCCGAAGTCGAACGACGACAGGTCCGCAGCAGCCTGCGTGTACTCGCCCGCTGGCGTCTCGACACGATCCTTGCTGACGAAGGTCAGCCCCAACGTCTCGTTGGGCTCCCGCTCGAACTGGATATCCTGGGGGCTTGCCTCCCCGTCTGACAGTGGCGAATTCATGGCCACCCCAGGGACCTTTGAAGAGCGTAGAACAAAGGAGATTCTCGCCGCCTTTTTTGGCAGGAACGGCCCAATCGGGATGACCAGCGCTCGAAGACGCAGCGTTGCCCCCGCGCGCATGGGCTGCGGCCCGGGAGCTACCTCCTTCGGGGCTCGAAGGAGCGAAGATCCGAGAGTTGTCACCCCCACGGGTGGCAGTTCATCAGCAGGCAGAGTGCCCACGAATGCCAGGGGACGCCACGCGTCATAGCCTTCCGCTTCAAGCAGGAGTTCCGCCTCTGAGTTCCTGGGCGCAAGATTCCACTGAACGACCCAGTCCGTGGAGTGCCCTGTCTCGTCATCCGTCGAGAAGGTCACGGTCTCACTCAACTTCAACCCCTCCGTGGGAAGAGACACAAACAGCTTCTCCGCTGGTGGCGTCAGGCGCACGGAGGTGCCGGCCGGGATCTCCTGCCCATCGAGGGTGATGCTCCCCTCACAAGGAGCAAAAACGTCGCTGAACGACAGCCTGTACTGGCCGGTAGCAGAAAACTCCAGGGTGGCCGCGAGACTTCCACTCCCAGAGCAACGCTCCCTCTCGACTTGGCTGCCACTCTCCGTAGTGAGGGTCGATTGAAACCGGGCCTCGTGAAAGACTGGTGCAGGGCCAAGAGCGGATCGGAGAGGAGCGCGGTGCTCTAGCTCCACGATGCCCCAACTCCACATCGTGCGATCCCACGCCTCTGTCAGTCCCTCGAGGGACCGCTCACCTTTGCTGCTACTCCTGACCGAATACGTCCCTACCCACTGAGAGACACCAAGAAAGCGGCTGTTCATGTCCGGTGGCGGCCGAGCGCCCGCAGGCTCCGTCGGCTTACATGCCGAGGCCACGAGCACGATCCACACCACCACCCAGTTCCCGCTCCTTGTAAAGAGTGTGAGCATGACTTCGAGGAAGACTAGCAGTCTCCCGAGACATCTGTGACCTCCCGCTCACCCGAGTGACGACACCACGAGTCGGGCCCGTTGCGCCGCCGGCCTGACGTGGGCGGTAGCCCCGGCGTTGAAGGCCAGGAAGTCCTCCTCCACCCCATCGCTGAAGATGACGCCCCCCGAGGGCATGCGGGACTCCAGCACCAGCTCCCGCTCGGCGGTGACGAAGCCGCTGATCAGGTCTGCCGAGGAGTGGCGGCTGACGAAGGGCTCACGCACCACGAAGGCCAGCCGGGGGTCCTCCCAGCCCATCCGCCAGGTGCTCCCCGGCACCCCGCCCGTGGAGGAGGTGAGCCCTCGGGCCAGGGTGAAGACCGAGGAGAGCCAGCCGCTGGAGCCGGCCCCCGTGGAGACGATGACGCCGCTGGAGGACTGGGGCTCGGCTGTCTCTCCGTGTCGCAGCGTGTAGCGCGCGGACACGTGCGTGCGCGCCCCGAGGAACAGCTCGTTGAAGGCCAGCAGCCGCTGCCCATCCGCCAGGCGCGCCTCGGCCAGCGTCACCTCGCGCATGCTCGCCTTGCCCTCCAGCGTCCGCCGCACCGCCGCCCGGGCCCCGTCCACCCGGAAGGGCAGCAGCACCCCGTCGAAGCGGGTCGGATCCGGGTTCACCCCCACCAGCGGCTGCCGGTCCACGTACTTGGCCACGTTGGCCACCAGCCCGTCCTGCCCCACCGCCACCACCAGCTCCTTGCCGCTGAAGAGGAAGGTGGGCACCAGCGAGCGGTCCACCTGCTGCACCGGCAGCCCGAACGCCAGGGCGCCGTGGAGCCCGTCCAGCGCCCGGCGATAGGTGTCGTCCTCGCGGGCGTAGTCCTCGAAGTCCTGCCCGGCGTGCTCCAGGTAGAAGCGCGCCTGGGCCCGGGTGTTCAGCCGCTCGATGAGCTCCGCCAGCCGCGTCTTGCGCGTGACGAGGACGATCTTCTCGTACATGGCGCCCTCACTTGTTGCCCCGGCCGCGCGGCGGCTCGGCGGACGGCTCGCGCTGCGAGGGGCCCAGCAGCCCGCTGAGCAGCTCCGGCGACATGTTCAGCTCGCCGATCTTCTGCGCGTTCTCCGCCATCTCCCGGAAGGCCAGGGCGATGTTCAGCTTGGGGTCGCTCCCTCCGCCGTTGGCCGCCAGCAGCGTCTTCCAGTCCACGCCCTTGACGGGGTTGAGCACCTTCTCCAGCGCGTAGGCCCGCGCATCCGCCGCCTGGCGCTCGTTCTGCGTCCAGCGCTCCATGAGCGCCGCGCGCTGCTCCTCCACGGCGATGTCCGCCGCCATCTGCGCCTCGCGGATCTGCCGGCGCTTCTCCTCCACCGCCAGCTCCGTGGACAGCTCGCTCTCCTTGATGCGGCGCTCCTGCTCCACGGCGGCGTTGCGGCGGGCGTAGATGGCCTCGTCCGCGCGGCGCTGCAGCCCCTCGCGCGCCTCGGCCTCCAGCGCCCGAGCCATCTCCGGCGTGGGCCGTACCGACAGGAGCGAGAAGCCCATCACCTCCACGCCCAGCAGGCGGATGGCCTCCGAGTCCGACAGCGCCCCGAGCACCTGCCCCTCCACCACGTCCGCGCGCCCCAGCACCTCGCGCAGCGCCATGCCCTGCACCACCGTGCGGGCGCGCACCTGCGCCACCTGCACCAGGCGCTCCTCCAGCTTCTCTGGATCGCTGGAGAGGTACCGCCCCGAAGCGTCGATCGAGTAGTCCAGCAGCGAGGCCAGCCGCTTGGGGTCCGCCACCCGGTAGGTGAGCTGCCCCTGCAGCGTCACCGCCTGGAAGTCCTGCGTCACCTCATTGAAGACGAAGGGCACGTCCGCGCTGGCCAGCGGCACCCCGACCAGCGTCGTCGTTGGAGCCCAGTACAGGAAGGAGAGCCCGGGGCCCTCCCGCCTCACCTTCCCGTCCTGGAACTGGATGACGTACGTCGTCGGCGCAGCCTTGATGTAGCGGATGGGCATGGCCCGCTCCTTTCCGTGTAACTTCGACACCAAGCTTAGTGTCGAATCTACACGAATGCAACATCATCGCGCGCGCTTGACGGGGGCTACTCGAAGAGGACCTCGCGGCGCTCCCAGTTGGTGCCACCGCGCCCGTCGCGGACGACGACCCAGACGCTCACCCGCTCGGTCTTCTCGGCCGGCTCCCGCCAGGAGGCCTTGGGCCCGACGTTGTCGGGCGAAGGGTCTCTCGGGTCCTTCTGCCGCGTGAGGTTGCGCTGCCAGGAGCCCTTGTCGGTGAACCAGTAGAAGATGAGCCGCTCGCGCTGGAGCTCCTGCTCTCCGGTGATGCCCCGCGCCTCGTAGAACTGGGCCTCGGACTCGTCGAAGAGGGGCTCGATGTCGTGCTCGCACACCTTCACGAGGCTCTCGTCGGCCGCCTCCACCTCCTCCTTGTCCTCCTCCGGGCAGTCCCCGTACTTGAGCGTCCTCGGGGTGTCCGGGAGCCAGTCCTCGCCGTCCAGCGTGAGCCCCTTCAGCACCGGGTTCCGGTTGGGCTCCTGCCCCTCCGGCAGGACCGCCGTCACGGCGACGCTCTTCACGGCCGTCAGGGGGCCCTTGTCGGAGCTGACCTCGAGCTGGAGCTGGAGCTGCGGCGCGGGAACGTCCTCTCCGGCGGCCAGCACCCCGGCCACGTTCTCCGGCAGCGGGATGCTCTGGGAGACGGAGTTGATGGCCGCGCTGCCGCTCGTCTCCATGACGATGGTGTTGCTGTCGGTGCAGAGCTGGTCCTCGCCCTCCCCCGCCTCCGCGTTGGAGCGTGGCGGAAGGAGGCAGGACCACCAGCGCACCTCGGCGACGGCCAGCTGGTCCGCGGGGTCGGCGACCAGCGCGCGCGCCCGCACCGAGTCGGGCTGCGAGGCCCCACTGGTCAGCTCCGGCGGATCCACCTGGATGGCGAGGATGCGGCGATCGACGACCTCGCTCGAGCGCTCGAAGTCATAGGTGCAGCCCGACAGCGCCAGCAGCCCACCGAGCGGAAGCATCATCAGACGGGCGGACATCAGAACTCTCCCTTGACGCCAAAGGTGGGAAGGAACGGGAGCCCCCGGAGCGGAGCGTTCTCGCGGTAGCGGTAGTCCCAGAGCGTCGCCTCCGGGTTCGAGGCGTTGTAGACATTCTGGATGTCCAGGTAGGCCGACAGCCTCCAGCGCTCGAACGTCCAGAGGCGCTCGGCGCGGAGATCCAACTGGTGGAAGGTGGCGCCTCGCGCGGAGCCCGGCGCTCCCTCCAGCGGGAAGAACCGGCCGGTGTCCGCGTTGAAGGTGCCCCCCGTGATGGGCGTCTCCGGCCGGCCCGAGGTGAGGCGGAAGCGCGCTCCCAGCTCCCAGCCGTTGGCCAGCTTGTAGGAGCCCACCACCGTGAGGATGTGGGACTGGTCGAACTCGACCGGGACGAAGGCCTCCACGTCCTCGTCGAACTGCACGGAGCGCGAGAGCGTGTAGGCCACCCATCCATAGAAGCGCTCGGTGAGCTCGTGCTTGAGCAGCACCTCGACACCGTAGGCGCGACCACGGCCGTCATTGTTGTAGACCTCGGGCTCGCGCTTGCCGTCGCGCTCCACGAAGTCCTCGGACTCGACGACGAGCTGATCGCGCCAGTTGTAGAAGCCCTGGAGGTCCAGGAGCACCGCGTCGGTGAGCTTCCACTCGATGCCTCCGGCGGTCTGCCGGCTGCGCAGCAGCCCGAGCTCCGTGTTGCCGAACGTGGGGGCGATCTCCCCCGGCTGCGGGGCCTGTCGGAAGAGGCCCACCGCCGCCTTCGCGGTGAGCACGTCGTTCACCGCGTAGCGCGTCGCGAGCCGAGGCTCGAGGGAGGGACGGAACCCGCCGGGGAGCTGGTAGCCCTCGAACCGGACGCCGGGGACGATCTTCAGCGCCTCGATGGGCGACCAGACCGCCTCCGCGTAGGCCGCGTAGGTGGAGATGTTCACGTCCTGGTCGATGACGAGGGGAGCAGGCGGCTCGGTGTCCTCCGGCCGGGCCACCCCCGGGAACTCGAAGCCGATCGAGTAGTAGTTCGCGTTGAGGTCGATGCCCGTCTCGAAGGTGAGCCCCTTGATGAGCTCCTTCTCGGCCGACCCGCGCACGTTCACGTCCCGCGACGTGATGTCTCCCTTGAACTGATCTCCGATGCGGAAGTTGAAGATGGTCAGGCCCACCGTCGGCGCCAGGCCCACCCGCCAGCCGGAGTCGGTCCGCCTGTCCCAGGAGAAGCGGAACCGGTGGAACGCCTGGAGCGTGTCCAGCGAGAAGGGCTGCGTCTCCTCCGAGCCGCTCTGCGAGAGCTCCAGCAGGTCGCTCGAGCCGAACGCCACGAACCCGAGCTGGTCCTTGCCGAGCTTCAAGTCGTAGCGCGCCTGGTAGTCCCAGTAGTACGGCGAGGCCACCGTCGAGGCCGCGCCGGGCTCGCGGACCGCCTCCAGGATGGGCGGCAGCAGCACGTCGATGTAGCTGCGCCGCGCGGAGAGCGCGAGCGAGCCGTAGTTCTTCTTCGTGCTCAGCGGCGACTCGACGTAGAAGCCCGAGTCCAGCAGGTCGATGTCCACCTGGCCGTGCAGGCGCTTTGGCTCGGGCGGGCGCGTGCCCACGTCCACGATACCCGCGATGGCTCGCCCGTACTTCGCGCCATAGGCCCCCGGGAAGAAGTCGATCCGGTCGATGAAGGACGCATTCACGACCGAGGGCCCACCCGCGAAGTGGTAGAGCAGCGGGATGGGCACCCCGTCGATCATCACCTGGGTGTCCTGCGGCTGGGCGCCGCGCACCAGCAGGGCCCCCGAGATGTAGGGGGCTCGCGCCATGCCGGGCATGTTCTGCAGCACGCGCAGCGGGTCGCCGAAGGTGCCCGGGACGCTCTGCACCTCCTGCTTCTGGAGCGTGCGCCGCGCCACCTCCTTCTTCTCACGAGCGCCCACCACCACCGTCTCGAAGCCGTTCTCGATCTTCTTCCAGATGTACGCGGTGAGGTCGGTCACCTCGCCCTCGCGCACCTCCTCGATGGTGTAGAACTTCTTGTGGCCCGGCTCGGAGATCTCCACCTTGATGCGCCCGGGCGTCACGCCGCGGATCTCGAAGGAGCCGTCCTCACCTGTCTCCGCGGTGAGCCCCTGCTCGGGCAGGAACACCGTGGCGTTGGCGACGGGATCTCTCGTGCCGCGCTGGAGCACCCGGCCGCGGAAGTTGATGGGCTTCTCGACCACGGCTTCCGGCGGCGGCTCCGGCGGCGGCTTGGGGACGAAGTGGTAGACGTACTCGATGCGGACCGGCGCGGGCTTGTGGTCCACCTCGGCCGGAGAGAACTCCAGTTGCAGCACGGCCTCGCGCGCCGCCGCGTCGAACTCGGGCCCCGCCGAGCGCGTCACCTCGGCCTGAATCACCTTGCCCGTCTCGTCGATGTCGATGAAGAAGGCCACCTCCGCCGACTCGTTGCGGGCGAGCGCCTCGGGCGGATAGGTGGCCTCGACGAACCTGAGCAGCTCGGGTGCCTTGGTGAGCTGGGGCGCGGGGGGTGGCACTCCACCGTCCGTCGGCCCCCGCTGCAGCCCGGCGCCTTCATAGGCGCTCGCGCTTCCAGCCAGCAGCGTACAGGCCAGGAGGAGAACACACGCCGCGCGTCCCCGTTCGAAGGAGCCAGGACGACGGGAATGGATGAGCATGGTCAGAGAGGGTGCTCTTACAACCTGATGAGCAATGGCCGGCCCAGGGGCCCGCATGCTTGTCCAGGGGTTTTCCTCCCGTCAAGCGCCGTTCACGCCCGGTAGCGCGTCACCACCTCGGTCAGCTTCCGGGAGACGTCGTCGAGCATCACCGCGGCGTTCTTCGTGGCGTCGAGCTCCTTCTCCGTGTCCTCCATCATCTTGGACAGCTCGATGACGGCGCCGAAGATCTGCGCGATGCCCAGGTCCTGCTGGCTGACGGCCGCGACGATCTCCCGCACCGCGTAGGTGTTGTCGCGGATGAGGGCGGACAGCTCGCGCAGGTTCTCGCCCGTGGCGCGCACCTGCTCCAGCCCGGCCTGCATGCGCTCGGCGTTGCGCTGGGTGATGCTCACCGTCTCCGCCACGGCGCGGCCCACCGCGTCGAGGATCTCCCGCACCCGCAGGGTGGCCTCGATGGACTGGTCGGCGAGCGAGCGAATCTCCCGCGCCACCACGCCGAAGCCCTTGCCGTGCTCGCCGCTGCGCACCGCCTCGATGGCGGCGTTGAGCGCGAGCATGTTGGAGCGGTCCGCCAGCTCCTTCACCGTCTTGGTGATGGCGCCGATCTGCTGGGTGCTCGCCCCCAGGTCGCGGATGCGCTGGGCGATCTCCTGCACCTGGGTGCCCATGTCCGCCAGGCCCGAGACGCCCAGGGCGATGGAGGCCTCGCCCGCGCGGCCGAGCGTGTCGGCGCGCTCGGCCACCTTGAGCACGGACCCGGCCGTCTGGGCGGCCGTGGAGGAGGTCTGCCGCAGCTGCTCCACGGTGATGCGCGTCTCGTGCAGCGCCGCGGCCTGGCTGCTGACCGTCTCCTGTTGCTGCTCGGCGGAGCGGCGCATCCTCGCGGAGGACTCGGCCAGCGTGCCGCCGGAGGCGCGCAGCTCGTGGTGGATGGTCCGCAGCCGCTCCACCATCTCCCGGAAGGCATCGGCGAGCTGGCCCACCTCGTCTCCGGAGCGGACGGGCACGGTGAGCGTCAGGTCTCCGTTCTGGCTGATCTCGTGCGCCACCCACGTGAGCGCCCGGAGCGGGTGCACCAGCGAGCCCCTCAGCCCGAAGGCCAGCAGCAGCGCCACGGCGATGCAGCCCAGCACGCCGCCCGCGAAGAGGAACGCGCCGCGCTTGAAGTTCAGCCGCAGCTCCCAGAAGGACGAGCGCACCAGGTCCGCCTCCTCCTTCGCCATGGACTCCAGCAGCTGCTCGAGCACGCGCGTCTGCTCATGGAAGCGCGCGGACTGGGACTCGACGCGCTCCGCGCCCCGGCTCGCGAGCAGCCCACGGCCCAGGCTCAGCGCCTCCTTGAAGCGCCCCTGCACGTCGGCGAGCCGCGCGGCCGGGTAGCCCTTCTGCCGCAGCGAGCTGATCTGGGCGCCGAAGTTCTTCTCGAGCGTGTCGAGCTCCTCGCGCAGGTGCGGCGGAGCCCCCTGCTCGTTCGAGGAGAGCAGGACGGTGGTCTGCTGGTGGATCGTCCTCAGCTCGAAGAGCGCCGTGGCGATCGCGAAGGAGCGCTCCAGCGAGAACTCGACTCCCTTGGCGAGCCTGTAGGACGAGACGATGTGCGCTCCCCCGAGCACAGCGAATGCCACCACGAGCAGCCCGAAGGACACATACATTCGTCGGCCGATACTGGCCCTCATCATTCCTCCTCCCCCCAGCGTCCTTCGGACTGGGGAGAGGATGCAATAGGTAGGGTTGCTTTCCCTGTAGGCCTGAATCCTCCCTGACCTGGAGGCCAGGGTTCTCCCCTGGAGGGGTATTGCGCCGGCCGGGGACCCAACGCAGAGCGTAGTGCCGCTTCCAGCGCGCTCCGGGCCTGACGCCGAAGGTGGGAGAACCCCTCTCTCCAGAGGCCCAGGTGATTAAGGTACGGCCCTCATGGCCGCCCCGAGCAACGAGGAGCACGTCCGGCAAGTGTACGGGGAGATCGCCTCCGCCTACGAGGTGCTGTTCCCCTCGCTGCACCGCTATGAAGACCGTGTGGAGCGCTTCCTGGCGGGCGGGGTTGCGCCTGGCTGCCGGGTGCTCGACGTGGGGTGCGGCACGGGCCTGCTCACCCGGCAGCTCGATGCCTCCGTGGAGGTGGTAGGGCTGGACCTGGCGCCTGAGATGCTCGAGCTGGCGCGCCAGGGACGGCCGTCGGGCACCTGGCGCGTGCACAGCTACCACGAGCCGGTTCCGCCCGAGCTGGGGCACTTCGACGCGGTGCTGGCCATCGGCTGCCTGGACTTCTGCGAGGACCTGCGGCGGGTGCTGGGCCACCTCGCCGCCGTGCTGAAGCCCGAGGGGCGGATGCTCTTCACGGTGCTCGAGCGCCGGCCGGGGCTCGAGGGGCACGAGGAGTCCCGGCGCCAGGTGCAGACGGCGGGGCCGGCGGTGTGGCTGTCCTTCCCCTCGTTCGAGGAGACGGCCTCGGCGCTGACGGCGGCGGGGCTGGTGCCGCTGCGCTACACCCACGCTCCGGGCTGGGAGCACCTCACCGAGCAGCGGACGATGTACTTCGGCTGGTGGGAGGTGGGACGGCGCTGAGCTGCGAAGGCCGCCCTACTCCTTCTCGATGTCGCGGTCCCAGAGCTGGATGCGGGGAATCTCCTCCTGGAGCCTGCGCGTCAGCTCGGCCGCGATGGCCACCGAGCGGTGCTTGCCGCCCGTGCACCCCAGCGCCACCGTGAGGTACGCCTTGCCCTCCTTCTGGTAGCGCGGGAACAGGAAGCGGCAGAGGTCCACCACCTTCTCGAGGAACTGCTGCGTCTCCTCGCGCTCCAGCACGTACGCGGCCACCCGGGGGTTCTTCCCCGTCAGCCCCTTCAGGTCCGGCACGAAGTAGGGGTTGGGCAGGAAGCGCACGTCCAGCACCAGGTCCGCCTGCGGCGGCACCCCGTGCCGGTAGCCGAACGACATCACCGACAGCGAGGGCCCCGTCGCCGGCTCCGGGCTGAAGCGCGCCTGCACCATGCGCTTCAAGTCGTGCACGTTCAGCGCGGACGAGTCGATGACCTGGTCGGCCAGCTCGCGCAAATCCCTCAGCTCACCGCGCTCGGCGGCGATGCCGTCGGCCACCGAGCCGGTGGGCGCCAGCGGGTGGCGGCGGCGCGTCTCGCTGAAGCGACGGATGAGGCTGTCGTCGCTCGAGTCCAGGAAGAGCACCTCCACCTGGTGCCCGGCGCGGCGGACCTCGTCCAGCACGCGCGGCGCCTCCTTGAGGAAGATGCCCTCGCGCACGTCCACCACGAGCGCCATCCGCTCGATCTGTCCGCTGCCGGCCAGCTCCGTGAGCTTGGGCAGCAGCAGCACCGGCAGGTTGTCGATGCAGAAGAAGCCCGAGTCCTCCAGCGCGCGGATGGCCGTGGACTTACCCGAGCCGGACATGCCGGTGATGATGACGATGTGCTTGGCGGGGGCGCTCACTCGACCTCTTCTCCCAGCGTACGACGCATCGCCCCGTCGGCGATAGCGCGATTGAGCTTCTCGGCGAACTCGCGCGCCGAGTGGTGGCCTTGAAGCTTGAGCAGGTGGTTACGAGCGGCCACCTCGATGATGGTGGCCATGTTACGGCCCGGACGCACCGGCACCACCGACAGCGGCACGTTCACCCCGATGATGTCCAGGAACCTATCTTCCACTCCCAGCCGGTCGTACTCCTGGTTGGGGTCCCACTCCTGCAACTCGATGACGTGTTCGATCTTCTTCTGCTCGCGCACGGCGGACACGCCGAACAGGTCCTTGATGTTGATGATGCCCAGGCCGCGGATCTCCATGTGGTGCTTGATGACCGGGTTGCCCGCGCCATAGACGGCGCCCGGCTTGCGGCGCGCCACGTCCACGATGTCATCGGCCACCAGCCGGTGGCCGCGCATCACCAGGTCCAGGGCGATCTCGCTCTTGCCGATGCCGCTCTTGCCCAGCAGCAGGATGCCCACGCCGAAGACGTCCATCAGCACGCCGTGCAGGCTGCTCGTCTCCGTGAGGGCCTCCTCCAGGAAGGCCTGGACCTGCTGGATGAAGGTGCTGGACAGCATCGGCGTCTTCATCAGCGCCAGCCCGGAGTTCTCGCACGCCTCCACCAGCACCCGCGGCGGCTCCATGTTCTTGGTCACCACCACGCACGCCAGGTCCTCGTTGAAGAGGCTGGCGAGCACCTCGCGCTGCTTGTCCTCCGAGAGCGTCCGCAGGTAGGAGACCTCCGTGTTGCCAAACACCTGGACGCGGTGCGGGTGCAGGTGCTCGGTGAAGCCGGCCAGCGCCAGGCCCGGCTTCTGGATGCGCGGAGAGTTGAGGGTCCGGTTCAGCCCCTTCTCACCCGCGACGAGGGTGAGCTGAAGGTCGTAGTCCCGGTCCTCGAGGAGGGCGGAGATGCGAATGGAGCGGGTTGTGCTCATCGTCAGGAAGTGGATATCACCCGGCGGACCATTTGAGATGCCTGCTCGACGTGCCGCCCACCGCTCCTACCCCTGAAGACTCCTCGTCCGAACCCTACCTCGCAAGGGGCCTTCTGGTCCTGGCTCTTCTGCTGGGGGCCATACTCCGGGTGCGGCTGGCCCTGACGGACGACGGGCTGTACTGGCCGGATGAGATCTACCAGAGCCTGGAGCCGGCGCATCGGCTGGTGTTCGGCTATGGCCTGGTTGCCTGGGAGTTCGTTGCAGGTGCACGCAACTGGGCCCTCCCCGGCCTGGTCGCCGGGCTGATGCAGGTGGCGCGGGGGCTCGGGCTGGACACGCCGGGTGGCTACCTGGGGTTCATCAAGGGGTTCTTCGCCCTGGTGGGCACCGCCACCGCGTGGGGCAGCTACCGGCTGGCTCGAAGCTATGGCGCCGGTCCGCTCGCCGCCGCCGCGGGCGCCTCGCTGCTGGCCCTGGCCTCGGTGCCCATCTACTTCGCCCCCCGGGCCATGAGCGAGAACGCCTCCGCCCTGCCCGTGGTGTGGGGGCTGGCGCTCGCGCTGGCGCCCAACGCATCGCGGCGGACGCTCGCGGTGGGTGCCTCGCTGTTGGGACTGGCGGTGCTGCTGCGCCTGCAGAACGGCATCTTCTGCGTGGGGCTGCTGGCCCTGCTGGCGGCGCGGCGGCAGTGGCGGGCGGCGGGGCTCGCGCTCGGTGTGCTCGCCGGCTGGGCCTTCCTCTTCGGGCTGCTGGACCGGCTGACGTGGGGCGAGTGGTTCCACTCGGCCCGCGTCTACCTGGAGTTCAACCTCGTGCAGCAGGGCGGCACCGGCTGGGGCACGGCGCCTCCCAGCTACTACAGCCGCGTCCTCCTGCGGGCCATGAAGGGCGTCACGCTGGTGGCCACCGGCCTGAGCCTCGTCGGCCTGTGGCGGGCTCGGGGCCTGGCGGCGCTCATCGTCTCCTTCTACGTGCTCCACGCCCTCCAGCCGCACAAGGAGCTGCGCTTCCTCATCCCCATCCTCCCCTTGTTCGCCGCGCTGGCGGGCGTGGGGCTGGAGGTGGTGATGGCCGAATGGAAGACGTACCGCATCCGAGCCGCCCTGGCCCTCATCGTCGCGGCGGTGGGGCTGGGCTCCGCCGTCGTCGCCGGCAACCTCACCTTCGGGCAGATCGGCCAGTACGAGCACACGCGGCCGCAGGTCAGCGCCTATGACGACTCGGGCCCCATCAACCGGCTGCTGGCGGTGGCGGGCCAGCGCGAGGACATGTGCGGGCTCAAGATAGAGGCCCCCGGGCACCTGGCCTGGACGGGCGGCTACAGCTACTTCCACCGCCGCGTGCCCCTGTACTGGAGCCAGGGCCCGGACCGGGGCTCGGGCCTGTTCAACTACGTCATCACCGTGCCGGAGCTCGCCTTCGGCGGCCAGCAGGTGGCGCAAGACCATGGGTTCCTCCTGCTGCGCCTGGCGCTGCCGGGCTGCACGCCCGACCCGGGCTACAGCTGGCGACTGCCATGAGTGGACGCTTCGTGCGCGAGCCCGTTCCCAGCCGCGCCCGAGGTTGGTAAGCCGTCCCCATGTCCCAGACGAACTGCCTCTTCTGCAAGATTCGAGATGGTCAGATCCCCGCCCGGGTCGTCTACCGCGACGACACGTGCATGGCCTTCGAGGACATCAACCCGCAGGCGCCCACGCACGTGCTCTTCATCCCGCTCAAGCACATCTCCACGGTGAATGACGTGGAGATGGATGACCGGCAGACGGTGGGGCACCTCTACACGGCGGCCGCGAAGGTGGCCAAGGAGCGGGGCCACGCGGACAAGGGGTACCGCCTGGTGATGAACTGCAACGAGGACGCCGGCCAGACGGTGTTCCACATCCACCTGCACCTCGTCGCGGGCCGCCCCATGGGCTGGCCGCCGGGATAGGCGCCGCCCCTCAGATGCCGCAGCGGAGCTCCTTCGACGGCGGCCGCCGAGGAGCACCCGTGTGCCGCCGCGCGCCCGGCTTCGGTAGCGCCAGCACCAGGGGCTCGGCCTGAGGCAGGCGGAGCGTCCACTCCACCGTGGAGGTGCTTCCGGGCGGGCGGCCCTCCACCGAGTAGAGGCCGGGCGCCAGTCCCTCCACGCGGAAGCGGCCCGCGGCGTCGCTCGTCACCGTCACCCGCTCCTCGGCGGGCGCGTCCGGGCGATCCTCCTGCTCCCAGCCATGGACGTCCGGCGTGAGCGTCAGCTCGGCCTCGGGGAGCGGGCTGCCCGAGCCCTGCAGCACCGTGCGCCCCGAGAGGGAGGTGGCCTCCTCCAGCCGCAGGCTCACCGGCGTGCGGGGCCCGCCCAGCGGATGCATCAGGTTGAGCCAGGCCGGAGCGAGCCCCTCGGCCCTCGCCACCAGCAGGTAGGAGCCCGCCAGCGCTGGCATCAGCAGGCGCCCATCGTTCCCGGTGGCTCCCGCGGCCGCGACGCGCCAGTCCACCCGCCCGGTGTCGGGGATTCGCCCATCCCTTCGGTAGAGCCGCACCTGCGCGCGCGGCACCGGCAGCCCCCCGGACATCACCTGAAGATCGAGCAGCCCGTCCGCCTCGCTGGCCGCCTCGGCCACGGGGAGCGTCCGCACCTCCCCGGGTGGGCCGGAGGGAAGCCCCAGGGCCTCCACGCGCGGCGGAGCTTCCGAGGCCTCGGCCTGCTCGCGGGGCTCGACCTGATGGGCCGCCCGCTCTTCCGCCCGGCCATACAGGGCCAGGCCGATGGCGGTCGCCACCACCGCGAACACCCACGCTCTGCCGAGAAACCTCCGCATCCCTGCCTCCACGCCTGCCCCCAGCCTGAAGGCCGACGCTTTGACCAGCAACAACATGGAGGAGATAGCGGTTCCCTCGAGTACGTGCCAGGCCATTCCCTGCCTGCCCTCCGGAGGGCCGAGCGGGACTTCCGACTGAACAGACGAGAGGCGGGTGTTAGCATCCCCGCAGTCCCGAGCCTTCGCTCAATGCCCTTTTCCAGCGCCGAGATATCTCCCGCCAGCCGCCGCGCGTACATGCTGCTTGCCCTGCTCCTGGCCAGCGTGGCGGGAGAGGTGAACGCGATCAGCTTCTTCGCGCTCGGCACGCACACGTCCCACATGACGGGCAACCTGGCCAACGTGGGCGAGTACCTCGCCAAGGGGACATGGGACCTGGCGGTGGAGGCGGGCCTGCTCGTCTTCGCGTTCCTGCTGGGGGCCGTCACCGCCACGGTGTTGATGGACATGTCGCGCCGCCGGCCGCGGGGACGGCACGCCATGGCACTGCTGGTGGAGGCGCTGACGCTGGCGGCCGTGGGGCTGTGGGCCACTCGGCACCCGGGGTTGAAGGAGCCCACCATTGGCTGGGGCATGGCCTACGCCATGGGCATCCAGAACGCGCTCGTCACCCGCGTGTCGGGCGCCGTGGTGCGCACCACGCACATGACGGGCGTCGTCACGGACATCGGCATCCAGCTCGTGAAGATGATGACGTGGGTCCGCGATGGGGCCCGGGGCCATGGGCTCGGCGGGCTGGTGTGGATGATCCGCAGGCTGCCCACGGCCGAGCAGTTCGCACGCACCCGGCTGCACCTGGGGCTGGCCACGGCGTTCCTCATCGGGTGCACCGTGGGGCCGCTGCTCTTCTTCCACTTCGGCGCGGCCGCCATGGCCATGCCGTGCGCCGTCCTGACGCTGCTGGTGGTGCTCGACCTGAGCCCGGCCGGAGCGTATGCGCCGGTGACTCCCGGCTCCTGAGCCGGCTCAGGGCCGCAGCTCGGTGACTCCGACGGGGTGCTCGTGCAGCGGGGCCGAGTGGTGGCCCGCCTGGAGGAAGCGCTCCAGGCCCATGCGCGTCACCACGCCCACGCGCTCGCCGCCCTCCACCGCGAGCACGTTCACGGACTGCGCGTCCATCGTCGCCAGGGCCTCGGCCACCGGCGTCTCCTGGGAGAGCGCGGGCCCGGCGTCCAGCAGCGCCTCCACGGTGGCGGCCTCTCCCGCCTGCCGCCAGCGCTCGCCCAGCGCGCCCGCCACCACCACGCCTCTCAGACGCCCGTCCGCGCCACGCACCGGCAGCGCCGCCGATACCGAGGAGAGCAGGCGCTCGCGCAGGGCGGTGGCGGGGAGCTCCGGCGCCACGGGCTCCTCCCAGGTGACCAGCTCCCGCACGGGCGTGCGCCTCAGCGCGAGCCTGTGCGCTCCGGCGCGTGCCGCGCGGCGCTCGACCAGCACGTGGCAGAGCGCGGAGGCCAGCGTGCAGGTGACCATGAGCGGGAGGATGATGGCGTAGTTACCGCTCAGCTCGTACACCATCATCATCCCCGTGAGCGGCCCGCGCGTCATGGCCGCCACGGCTCCGCCCATGCCCACCATGGCGTAGGCGCCGCTGGGCGCGGTGACGGAGGGCACGAGCGTCTGCAGCACCTCGCCGAAGGCCCCGCCCGCCATCGCGCCGATGACCGTCACCGGGAAGAAGGTGCCTCCCGAGCCTCCCGAGCCCAGCGTCAGCGCGGTGGCCACCAGCTTGAGCACGCACCCGGAGGCGAGCAGGGCCAGCGGCAGG